>JAIKXA010000177.1 GCA_024684355.1 Lachnospiraceae bacterium | reverse complement strand
GCATACACGTGGCAGCCCGAAAAGGAGGGCCATTTATGTCAGCAATATGGTTCAGATACAAGACGACCGGTATGCAGCAGAAACTGCATACCGGTCGCCTTTGTTGTAATTTATAGGAGAGAATCTGAAAAAGTAAATTGCCTTATTTAACATCTGCGGGACGCTGCCCGAGAACCACTTTGATCTCTAACTCTGTGAATTCTCCGTTTACAAGTCGCTGCAGGGTTACTGTTACTTCCTGTCCGTAGCGTATGCTCTGGATCTTTTCTACAAGAGCCTGATCTGTCTTAACGGTAACTCCATCTATGGCTGTAATGATATCACCTACCATCAATCCTGCTTTTTCTGCCGCACCGTCTTTAACAAGTGATGAAACATATACACCTGTAGGCCAGTTGTAAACTTTTGCAATGGCTTCGGTAACTGTGCTGACTGAAACTCCCATGAAGCCCTGATCTTCTGCGGCAAGAGTTTCTCTTGCTGCAAAATCTTCCAGGATAGCCTGAGCACGGGAGATGGGGATCGCATAGCCCATACCCTCTACATTTGTTCCGCCGACTTTAGCATTGTTTATACCGATCAGCTCGCCCTTGAGGTTCATCAGAGCACCGCCGCTGTTGCCGGGATTGATGGCTGCATCGGTCTGAAGAAGGCCGCTGTAGGTCTGTCCGTCGATGGTGATCTCACGGTCCTTTGCACTTATGTAACCTACTGTTACGGACTGTCCGTAACCGAGTGAGTTACCGATCGCGATAGCCATTTCACCGATCTTGGCATCATCTGAATTGCCAATCTTTGCGATAGCAATCTTGCTTAATGTATCAGCTGAAAGATCTTCAAGTTTTACAGCTACTACTGCAAGGTCTGCAACGTCATCTTTGCCCTTTACGGTTGCTTTGGCACTTGTGCCGTCATTGAATGTAATGGAGATGTCTGTAGCATCTTCAACTACATGGTTATTGGTAGCTATCATGAGCTCTGTATCGCTTTTTTGTATTATGATACCTGAACCTGCTGTAGGAGTTTCATAGGCTCCGTAGAAAGAGTTGTATACTCTAGTCACACAGTCTATGGAAACGATTGAAGGCATTGCTGTTTCAACTACGCCTGATACATCGGTACTGGTCAAAGTGCTTGTTTTTCCTTCGATAACGTCTGTTGCGGGTATCAGTACTGCGTCTTCCGAAGGAGAAAGGTTCAGACGGGAATTATCCGAAACGGTAACTTTTGCAGTTGTTTTCTGTGATTCAAATAACTCCGGATTTTTCTCTTTATAAAAATATGTGATACCGATAAATACTGCACCGGCTATCATACCGAATACTGCTGCCATGGCAACACCAAAGAAGAATTTGCCTACCTTGCCGGAGCCTTTCTTTTGTTTCTTCTGCTTTACCGGTTCTGCAGCTGCCTGCTGGGGCTGCTGTCCGGGAATGAAGTATCCGTTCTGTGCGTAATAACCCTGAGGTACCCAGCCGTAAGGAGCGGGCTGAGGGTAAGGGGATTGCTGCTGACCGTTAGCCTGCTGTGCGGGATTCTGTCCGTCGGGATATCCTGCTGCCTGCTGGTACATATACGGCTGTCCCTGCGGAATGTATCCGTAGAAAGCGGGATTTACAGGCTGCTGTGCTTCGGGACGTGCATATTTGCTGTAAGGATCTTCAGCGGGAGCGGCTTCCTCAGCTGCGCTTTCTGTATCGGAAGCTTCTGCTGTTACGGTTTCCTGTACGGATTCTGCGATTGTCTCAGCAGCTTCGCTCACAGCTGCGTCTGTCTGTTCGGTTTCGCTTACGGTCGCTGCAGCTTCATTTATTGCTTCGCTCGTAGTAACTGCAGTTTCTTCTGCGGTTTTGATACATTCGTTTGTGATCTCAACCATATCATTTATCTGATCCATTTCATTTATATCACTCATAATCATTTTCCTCCTTGTTTTTACGATTGGGAACCGGCCTTGTTCCTAACCTCTGATACGCATTTTAAAATCAATTTGTGATGACTTTGTGAAAAATTGAGGAAGAAAGTGTTAAAATAAATCACAATTTTTTAACTTGTAATAATCTTGCAAATAGGTTATTATATGTCACAAGATGTCGGCGAGACTGATGCCTTGCGACACTGCTTCACTGCAAAAAGCGCAGTGACGGTATAACTGTGACACATTCCATCAAATGATAAGGCGTCATATATTTAATACAGAAAGAAAAGAGTTAGCATGATAAAAGACAATCAGAAAACTTTTAACCGCCTGTATATAGTGCTTGATGCAATGCTGATAGTGGGAGCGTACTTTTTGGCATATCCTTTACGTTTCCATGTACTGTCCGCATTAAAGCCTTTTGCACTTCAGGAAGGTGAACGTTTCCTAGCTTTTGTTATATATGCCCGTAAAATAATATTCCTGTTGCCCGGATATCTTGTGATCTATGGTATAAGCGGATTATACAAACCGAGGCGCGGACATAGCCGCATAAGAGTTATAGGAAACCTGATAGAAGCGAACCTGCTGGGTATCTTCTATTTTGCATTCATTATATTTATACAGAAAGAACAGGATATTTCCCGTTGGTTCTATTTGATATTCGGAGCGTTGAACCTTACTTTCGGTCTCGGACTGAGATACGTTTCTTCCAAGATACTCAGAGCCATAAGAAAACGTGGAAAGAACTTAAAGCATGTGCTGTTGGTAGGTTACAGCCGTGCTACGGAAGGTTATATTGACAGGATCAAGCAGAATCCCGAATGGGGTTACTGGATACACGGCATACTCGATGACAACATGGTGCTTGATACGGAGTATAAGGGCGTAAAAGTCATGGGCTCCATACTTGACCTGGGCGATATAATAGCTGACAACGATTATGATGAGATAGTCATTACGCTCGGCTTAAGTGAGTATGAAAAGCTGGAAAACATAGTTAACGTATGTGAAAAGACGGGCGTACATACAAAATTCGTACCCGATTACAACAACATGGTTTCGACCGTTCCTTATATAGAAGACCTGTACGGACTTCCAGTAATAAATATAAGAAACGTTCCGCTTACCAATACGATCAACCTGTTTATAAAGCGTACGATGGATCTTGTACTGGGCTTTATAGCTCTGGTGCTCGGTATTATCCCGATGATCGTTATAGCGATCATTATTAAATGCACATCCAAGGGACCCGTTATTTTCTCGCAGATCCGTGTGGGAAAACATGGCAGGGAGTTTAAGATGTTTAAATTCCGTTCTATGTATCTTGAGGACCCCGATAAGGAAAAGGAAGAATGGACTACCAAGGGAGACAAGCGCGTTACCCCTATAGGAAAGTTTATCAGAAAAACAAGCCTGGATGAGCTTCCGCAGCTCTTTAACGTACTGGGCGGCAGCATGAGTCTCGTCGGACCGCGTCCGGAAAGACCTCAGTTCGTTGAAAAATTCAGGGAAGAAGTGCCCAGATACATGGTAAAGCATCAGGTGCGTCCGGGTATGACCGGCTGGGCCCAGATCAAGGGCTACAGAGGAGATACTTCGATCAGAAAACGTATAGAGTATGATCTGTACTATATAGAAAATTGGTCGGTGGGTCTTGATATAAAGATATTATTCCTGACTATCTTTAAGGGATTTATAAATAAGAACGCATATTGATCATCAATACGTATTGATGAGAAATACATATTTATAAGAAATGTGTATTGATTGAGTTGCGGTTTTATTTGTCATTCTTAGCGCAGCGAAGAATCTTTAGATGCTTCGGAACAGATGATAGCATGTGTTTGTGATGGCATACAAAATACGCACATAAAAATGCAATAAAAAGAGGAGTTCACATGGCAGAAAACACAGACGACATCATAAAAGATGACGATGACGATAAATACGAAAAAATATGCTACATGTGCAGACAGCCCGAGTCAACCACGGGTAAGATGATAAAGATGACGGACAATATGTACATATGTCCGGGCTGTATGCAGAAAACCTTTGACCTGATGAACAATTCGGGCGGGAACAACATCCCCGGACTGGGCGGCGGTATACCGGGCCTGGACCTTAAAGGCGGAAAGCTCAACTTCGACAATATTATATTCCCCGGTTTCTCATTGGGAGATTTCGGAGGGATACCCAAGAGCCAGCGTGTTAAAAAGTCAAAGCCCGAAAAGGATGCGGCAAAAGCGGGAGAGAAGGATGCGGAAGCAGTACTTGATTTCAGGAAGCTCCCGCCCCCTCACAAGATCAGAGAACAGCTTGACGAGTATGTCATAGGTCAGGACAGAGCCAAAAAGATCATATCCGTAGCGGTGTACAACCACTACAAGCGTGTTACCAAGGACGCAGCAGGAGATATAGAAATAGGTAAGTCCAACATGCTCATGATAGGACCTACAGGCTGTGGCAAGACATATCTGGTGCAGACTCTGGCCAGACTTCTTAATGTACCGCTTGCCATAACCGACGCCACCTCACTTACTGAGGCAGGTTATATCGGTGATGACGTGGAAAGTGTACTTTCGAAGCTTCTTAAAGCGGCAGACAACGATGTTGATAAAGCAGAGACCGGTATCGTATTCATCGACGAGATAGATAAGATCGCAAAGAAGAGAAACGTTACCAACCGTGACGTAAGCGGAGAGTCGGTACAGCAGGGACTCTTAAAGCTTTTGGAAGGTGCTGATGTAGAGGTACCCGTAGGTGCTACAAGCAAAAACGCCATGGTACCCATGACCACGATCAATACTAAGAATATCCTATTCATATGCGGAGGAGCATTCCCGGATCTGGATGAGATAGTAAAAAAGAGACTTTCCAAGAATACCCTTATGGGTTTCAATAACGATCTTAAGGACAAGTATGACAACGACCCTGACCTGCTTGATAAAGTAACAAATGAGGACTTAAGGGAATTCGGACTCATCCCCGAGTTTATAGGCAGACTTCCCGTAGTTTATTCCCTCAAAGGTCTGGATGCTCCCATGCTGGTAAAGATCATGAAGGAACCGAAAAATGCCATACTTAAGCAGTATCAGAAACTGTTGGCATTAGACGAGGTAGATCTTCAGTTTGATGATGACGCATTAACGGTAATAGCAGAAAAAGCATTGGAGAAAAAGACCGGTGCGAGAGGACTCAGATCCATCATTGAAGACTTCATGCTCGATATCATGTATGAGATACCTAAGGATCCGTCCATCGGCCGTGTATTTATCACAAAGGACTACATAGAAGGCAAGGGCGGCCCGAGGATCGTACTTAGAGGGCAGGACAACGAGTGATGAGGTGTTTGCATTTGTAAAATAAAGATTTAAAAATTTTGCTTGCATTCTATAGAAAAAAGTTGTAAACTAACTACTTAAGAAATACGGCAGTGATGAAAACTACGATTTTGTAAACCTTTCAGAGAGACAGCGGGCGGTGCGAGCTGTCAGGCGGAGAGATCTTTCCACTTTCGGAGCCATCGGCGATGAGCCGAAGGGAGACGACCTTTATATCGTCGCAAGAGATGTCACCAAAAGTGATAATTTGGGTGGTACCGCGGAATTGTTATTTCGCCCCATATCTTTAACAAGATGTGGGGCTGTTTTATTTTATGTCATTCTGAGTGTGTTGGCTCGATGGCAGCAAATGATTTTGTCATTCTGAGTGTGTTGGCTCGATGGCAACAAATGATTTTGTCATTCTGAGCGCAGCGAAGAATCTTTAAAAGAAAGTTCGGCATTTAGGTAATGCTTGTATAAGAGAGGAGATAAGATATGATCGATCTGAAATTTTTAAGAGAGAACCCTGAAGTAGTTAAACAGAACATCAGAAACAAGTTCCAGGACCAGAAGCTTCCTTTGGTTGATGAGGTTATAGAGCTTGATGCACAGAGACGTGCTACCCAGCAGCAGGCTGATGATCTTAAGCAGAAGAGAAATACCATCTCCAAGCAGATAGGTGCTCTTATGGCACAGGGCAAGAAGGCAGAAGCGGAAGAAGCTAAAAAAGAAGTGGCAGAGTTCGGTGACGAGCTCGCAGCATTAGATAAAAAGCAGGCAGAGCTTGAAGAGGAAGTTAAGAAGAGAATGATGATCATCCCCAACATCATCGATCCTTCTGTTCCGATAGGTAAGGATGACAGTGAGAACGTAGAGGTTCAGCGTTTCGGTGAGCCCAAGGTTCCTGATTTTGAGATCCCTTATCATACAGATATCATGGAGAAGCTCCACGGCATCGACCTTGATTCCGCAAGACGTGTTGCAGGTAACGGCTTCTACTACCTTATGGGCGATATTGCAAGACTTCATTCGGCAGTTATCGCATATGCAAGAGATTTCATGATCGATAGAGGCTTCACATACTGTGTACCTCCTTTCATGATCAGAAGTGAAGTCGTTACAGGCGTTATGAGCTTCGCAGAGATGGATGCCATGATGTACAAGATCGAGGGCGAGGACCTCTATCTTATCGGTACCAGTGAGCATTCAATGATCGGTAAGTTCATCGACCAGATGATACCCGAGACTCAGCTTCCCCAGACACTTACCAGCTATTCACCCTGTTTCCGTAAGGAAAAAGGTGCACACGGTATAGAGGAAAGAGGCGTATATCGTATCCATCAGTTCGAAAAGCAGGAGATGATCGTCATCTGTAAGCCTGAGGACAGCATGATGTGGTATGACAAGCTTTGGAAGAATACCGTTGATCTGTTTAGAAGTCTTGATATCCCTGTTCGTCAGCTTGAGTGCTGTTCGGGTGACCTTGCAGACCTTAAGGTTAAGTCATGTGACGTTGAGGCTTGGTCGCCGAGACAGAAGAAGTATTTCGAGGTTGGTTCGTGCTCTAACTTAGGTGATGCACAAGCCAGACGTCTTCGTATCAGAGTAGTTGGCGAGGGCGGAAAGTACTTTGCTCATACACTTAACAACACCGTTGTTGCTCCTCCACGTATGCTTATCGCATTCCTTGAGAACAACCTTAATGAGGATGGTTCGGTTAATATTCCCGAGGTTCTTCGTCCTTACATGGGCGGCAAGGACAAGATTGTGCCTTAAAACCATATAATATTTACGGATTTCCGGCAGCAAAGAGTTCCTTTGCTGCCGTTTTTTATTTGAAATAAGTTCACCTTTATTTTACGGATTTGTTACGCTTTACGTTTGACATAAAAATGCCTTTATGCTATAATCTTTTTTAATTGTGGACAAATCGTGTTTTTGGTTTATAAGGCATGTATGTGTTTATTAATTTTTATTAGTTCAGGATGGATGTGCATATGAAGATTGGGGTTTTGTTATATTCATTCAACGGTGTGGATTACTTGGGAGAACAGCTGCAGAGCATACTGAAGCAGGACATTTCCGGTAAAGCGGAGATCTCCATATCGGTATTTGATGACGGCTCGACCGACAAGACCAAGGATATCCTCGAAAGATATCAGAATGATAAAAAGCTGACATTTGTCGAGGGTAACGGCTTGGGAAAGACCGCAGGTTACTGGGAGCTCATGAAAAATGCCGGTGAAGCCGATTATTACGCATTCTGCGAGCAGGATGACGTATGGTTTCCGGAAAAGCTTTCAAGAGCCGTAAAATACATTGAGACACAGGCTATTTTGGATGGCGAGGAAACAGAACTGTCCCATGGTCCCATGCTTTATGTAAGCGACTATACGGTTACAAATGCTAAGCTCAAGCCCATACGTTTTACACGTAACAAAGCATGCAAATTCAGCGATGTGGAACACAATCTTCTTTACAGTTCCAATCCGGGATGCACATTTGTATTTAATGATGCAGCCAGAAAAAAGTTCCTTATGTACGATCCGAAGACCAATTATCCGGATAATTACGATGATCTGGCAAAAAAGATCATCAACCTGACCGGAAAAGTGGTAATCGACAGAGTACCGACCGTATACAGGAGAAAGCATAAGGGCGATAAGTTCAGCCCTGAGTATTACGGCGGGCTTATAGGTCAGATAAAGCTTTACTGGGAGCTTTTCTTCGGAAAAAAGCCCAATGCAAAGAGCGAGACGGCAAAAGCGCTGGCCTTTGTATATGCTGACGAGATAAAGGGTGATTCGCGTAAGACGGAAGCCCTGCAGCAGGTCGGCGAATACAGGGATGATCAGGTAAACCGCGAGCGTTTGCTGCAGAACTCCAGGTTTGTGACCGGGGACTACAATGACAAGTGGTTAAAGATGGCAGTAAAGAAAAACAAATTATAATCTTATAACTATCAAAAGAGGTTTTTTATGACAGAATTGGACAAGAACGTGTTAAAAGAAATCGAGGATAACCGTAAGGTCGAAGTGGTTGTCAAGCGTGACGCGGCAGCAGAGGGTACAGAGCTCGACCTTGTAAGGGTTTTCCAGAACATGGGAAAGAAGAAGAGGATATATGCATGGCTTCTTATCTTCTGTATGTTGATCGGCTTGGCAACTCCCTTGCTAATAGCCGAGCTTTCAGAAAAGTATGAGAATGTGTCTGCGGTTATCTCATTCCTTTACCCGAGGGCTAAGGACGGATATGCTCCGGACAATACAAAGCTGGACATTAATTACATTACTTCATCTTACATTTTGCAGAGTGCAATGGACAGAACACATCTGTCGAAGGACATACCCGTAAGTGCACTGGAAAGAAATATTTCCATAGAGAGTATGCTGACCGAAGAGACAAGGCAGAATCTCGAAGTAGTGGAAAAGGTTATAAATGAGACAAGTAAGGATTATGGCGAAGTACTCAATGTCGACTACCAGTATGAAGGTAAGTACATCATCACATTGAAGAACGGTTTCAGTATCGATCCCGATGCACGTACCAAGACCTTCCTGGACGGTGCCGAAATGGCAGCACTCCTTAACTGTATCGTAGATAATTACAACCTGTATTTCTATGATACATATCTGTCTAAGGATCTTCCTGAAAACGATATGGACGCTGTATCCAACACAAATATGGATTATATCGAGCGTCTGGATGCCATGGTTTCGTTGCTTTCAGCACTTTCGAAATACTGCATGGATGAATCCAGAGAAAAGTACATTGATTTCCGTTCCAAGATCGACGGCTTAAGCTTTAAGGATATCAATGACTGCATCAGGCTTGTTAAGAGCATAAATGTTGATTATCTTTACGCATATGTTTTCTATAACAGCATTTCAAAAGATAAGAAGACCATGACCACCAAGTATGAATATCAGATGAAAAATGCCGAAAGAAATCTTGGTGTGATAAACGGTAATATTGCAAGTATATCCGAACTGATCACAAACTTCAAAAATGACAGCATTACCATGGCGGGAGCTGATCTTTCGGAAGCTCAGATAGGTTCAACCGTTACTGATTATTATAACGAGCTTATAATGACTCAGGCTGATAATTATGATAAGAAAGAACAGCTTGAGGAAACAATAGCAAGCTTAAAGGACAAGGTAAACGGATTTAAGAGCAGCTATACATCCGCTGCACAGCGTGAGTACGTAGAAAACGAACTTGAAGCTCTTGTAAATATCTGCAGAAATCTGTATGAGTTAACCGAAAAACATGCAGAGGAAATAATCAACAGTGATTCATATAAGAGCTCATTCATGACATTTATAGAAGCACAGTATTTCGGAGATTCATTCTTTAACGCTGCAACCATTAAGAAAGCCATTATCGGTATGGTGATAGGTGCTGTGCTGGCAGTAGCTGTATGGGGTATGGATGCTCTTGCAGCAGAGTTCAGACGTGGTTCTGAACAGAAAACAGAAACTAAGGAAAAGGAGGCAGAAGCATGAGTCAGTCAGTAAAAGATAATAAATCTGCCATCCAGAAAGAGGCAAAGGCTGCTAAGCCTGCAAAGAAAAGAAGTGCCACAGCAAGAAGATATCTCACTTACCTGACATTCATAGTTATAGTAGGTGTGATCGGTGTTATTATAGCTTTATTCAAGTACTTCGGAGCTGAAAAGATCAAGAGAAATGCGTCCGTTACCATTCAGTTTACTTATGACGGAGCAGCTAAGAACCTGACGCCCACCGGAGAAAAGTTCTCCATAAACGGCGTAACCAGCGACAAGGTACTTGAGGATGCACTTACATCCGTAGGATTTTCGGGAAAGTACACAGCTGACAGTATCAGACAGAGTATAGTTGTCAACGGTCAGTATCCCGCTGATGTTATCGATAAGATCAAAGGATACAATTCGCTTTACAATTTTTCCGGAAGCACAAATGTTACACTTGAGAATTATTTCCCTACATCCTACAAGGTAACATTGTATGATGATTTTGATCCGAAGGTTTCAAATTCCGATATGGAAAGGATCATTCAGGCTATAGGTCAGACATATAAGGATTACTTCATAAGCAACTATATTTACGCATATGATTCTTCAAGTCTTAACAGCATTTTTGTTAACGAGAATTATGATTTCGCATACCGCGTAAAGATCATAAAGCTCCGTATACAGGAATTAAAAGACTATGCATCTGAAATGTATGAGAAAAACGCCGCATTCAGAAGCAAAGGACTCAGCTTTAATGACATAGTCGTTAAGTGCAAGAACCTTGAAAATGATTCGATCAGTAACATTGAAGCAGCAGTCATGACCGATGTATTGACCGTTTCTGCAGCAAGACTCCGTAACCAGTATGAGTATGAGATAAAGATCCTGGAGAATGAAAAAACCTATAAAAACAGCAATTTAGAGGCTATAGACGGACTTCTGGAAACATATCAGCTGGACGGTATCATGTTCTTCGGTTCAGGTGACGCGGTTGTTAAGGTTGAAAGAAATTCAAAGGATACATACGAGAAACTGATCAGATTAAAGAAAGAACTTGCGGAAAGGATCGTTGAGATCGATTCCGAGATCCAGAAATATAAGACATATATTAATGATATGAATTCTGCAAGCTCTGCTACGGAATCCATGAAAACATTGATAAATAACCAGATATCCGATGCATTTACCAGATTTGCAGAGATAGAAGAACTGTTTGACGGCATGGTTTCCGATTATAACGGAACTTTGGTAGCTGAGGAAACAGTTAATCTCGAGAATAACCGTTTCGTAAGCGGAAAGCTCTTCTCATCAGGCTTTATAGTAACAGCCATTAAGTGCGCCGGTCCGTTATGCATCATAGTAATGATCATCTGTGCATTCCATGCATTCTTAGTTGAAAGAAAAAAGTATGCCAGACGTAATCAAGAGGCAGCTGCTTAACAATTAGTAAAGGAATCCCCCGCATTTCAGGTGCGGGGGATTTTTAATGTAATGCATTATATTGTAATAACAATAATTTAATAGTTTAGCACATTGTACTAAAATGAACGCTTTTATCTGCTTTATTCAGTATTGTTACCAGTATAGGTCCGAATACATAGCATGAGATCATTTCGCCGGCGAAAATTGAAAAGGCAAGGATTAATAATACTATCGGTGCAGAAGTGGCTGAACCCATTGCGGTGACATTATAACCGAAATACAGTACGAACGGTATGATAATGGTATTTACCAGGACTGTGGGGATGGGGATCAGAAGTGAATGCTTGATCGACAGTACAGGACCGTGCTTGCGGCGGATAGCATTGGCTATCGGTCTGGTAAGCACAGCGGCGATAAGTGTTGCCAGCGTTCCGAAGATTATATCGATTATCGATCCTCCGAAAATGTTGGTGATGAGGCAGCCTGCAACTACGCCCCAGACACCTGCCGGTGTGTAAAAGATGGTGATACACAGTGCTTCGGCTATACGGCACTGGATCTCCAAATGTGAGAAAGTGTAGGTAGCCAGTGACAGCACCGCGTAAATAGCTGCTATTATGGCAGCCATGGTGATAAAACGTGTTTTTTTCATTTGTTCTCCTTTAGTTTTGTTTAACGAGAGGAAGGTCTCGAACTCTCGGTCAGACTATTCTGACGCGCACCGACTATTATACATGGAATAAAATAAAAGTCAACCTATATTTTTTTGATAGAATACAGGCAGTATCCTGCTGAAAAAAAGAACAGCTTGCCAAATAAGAAATAATGTGGTATCATATCTATACTTATGGACTTTTATGACTGATTGCGGAAGGAGTTCCGCAAGAAAGGATAAAATGAAGGCGCTTAGAAAAATATTTTTAATATTTTTGGATATATGCTCTGTTGTGGCGGCAGCAGGTTTAGGTCTTTTACTCAGATTTGACCTGAACATCGAAGCCATTCAGAAGCCTTATGACGAGCATTTGTGGAAGATGCTTCCGTTTTTGGTTGGCGCGACTTTACTGGTATACTGGCTGTTCAAACTCTATGACAGCATTTGGAACTACGTAAGCGTCAGCGAACTGGAAAGGATAGTTGTAGCCGCATTTATCGTATCCATCCTGAATGTTGGTATAAGTTACGTACTCAATCTTGAGGCACACCAGACCAGCTGGTACATGCCCCGAAGCTTCTACTTTATCTTCAGCTTCTTACTTATTATATCTACATGCATAACCAGATTCGGTTACCGTGCAATAAGGATGATAGTAAGAAGACACAGGGATAAAAAGATCGGTGCCAACGTCATGGTAGTCGGTGCAGGCGAAGCCGGCAACATGCTGATCAAAGAGATCATGGCAAGTGATTACCTCCACAAGAACATCTGTTGTATCATAGATGATTCTGACAGGAAGGTCGGCAGCTTCATCCAGGGTGTAAAGATAGTAGGAAACCGTGACACCATCGAAAGCAATGTTGAAAAATACAACATCAAAGAGATCATCGTAGCCATTCCTTCAGCAGATAAGAAAGAACTTTCTTCTATAGTAAATATCTGCCAGAGGACGGGATGCCATGTTAAGATACTTCCCGGCATCTGTGAAATAGTTAATGAAGAAGGAAAGCTCGGTCAGCTGCGTGATGTCCAGGTAGAAGACTTACTTGGACGTGATCCTATAGTTGTAGACCTTGATTCCATCATGGGATATGTTACCGGCCGTGTAGTTATGGTAACAGGCGGCGGCGGATCTATCGGAAGCGAATTGTGCAGACAGCTGGCAGACCACGGTGTAAAACAGCTCATCATAGTAGATATCTACGAAAACAATGCCTATGCGATACAGCAGGAGCTTATCATGAAGTATCCTGATCTGGACCTTATAGTACTCATCGCATCGGTACGTAATACAAACAGATTAAAGTCGATATTTGAAGCATACAAGCCCGAGATAGTATACCATGCGGCAGCTCATAAGCATGTACCGCTCATGGAAGTATCACCTAACGAGGCTGTAAAGAACAACGTATTCGGTACCTTAAAGACCGTTAAGGCTGCAGATGCCGCAGGCGTTGAAAAGTTCGTACTTATTTCCACAGACAAGGCAGTTAACCCTACCAACATCATGGGTGCCACCAAGCGTATCTGCGAGATGATAGTACAGACATATAACAAAAAGTCAAAGACAGATTTCGTAGCAGTAAGATTCGGTAACGTACTGGGCAGTAACGGAAGCGTTATCCCCCTGTTCAAAAAGCAGATCGAAGCGGGCGGCCCCGTTACGGTTACACACCCCGACATCATACGTTACTTCATGACCATACCCGAGGCCGTTTCCCTGGTACTTCAGGCCGGTGCGTTTGCCAAGGGCGGTGAGATATTCGTACTTGATATGGGTGAGCCTGTCAAGATCCTTGACCTGGCAGAAAACCTCATACGTATGTCCGGTTTCGTACCTTACCAGGATATCGACATCAAGTTCAGCGGCCTTCGTCCCGGTGAAAAGCTTTATGAAGAGCTTCTTATGGATGAAGAGGGTCTGCAGGACACAGAGAACAAGCTCATACATATCGGAAAGCCCATAAAGCTTGACGAAGAGAAATTCTTAAAGGCACTGGACAATCTTTATATGGCATGTCTGGATGAGCCTAACCCTGCTACGGTCAGAAAGCTCGTAGGAGATATCGTACCTACATACAAGCCCAAGAATCCTGTAGATAATAAGGCTTCTGCTAAGGATAAGAAGGACACAGAGGACGCAAAGACCGAAGAGAAGAAGGACGACAAAGCCGCAGAAAAAGAAGAAAAGGCTGAGAATAAGTCTTCTGAAAAAGATATAGAAAAGTCTGCTGACAAAACAGCCGCAAAAGATATGGAGAAGTCTGTAGAAAAAGACACAGAGAAATCTGCTGAAAAGCCTGCAGAAAAAGATACAGAGAAGACCGCTGAGAAATCGGCAGAAAAGGATTCTGACAAATCTGCAGAAAAAGAAGCAGACAAACCCGCAGAAAAAGATAAAGACACAGAGAAAGAAAAAACTGCGGATACTGACAACAATAAACAATAATTTAACGTGAGGACATGGATGAATACACCTGTGTCCTCATTGTGATACTTTTAAGGGGTTTTTTTATGAAAGTTTTTGTGACAGGAGTAAACGGACAGTTAGGATATGAAGTGGTCAGAGAGCTTGATCTCCGCGGGATTTCCTGCGTCGGAAGCGATATAGCGGATGATTTCTGCAAGCCGGACCATGCTTTCAAGGATTTCAGATACCAAAAGCTTGATATCACCGATGAGGAGCAGGTATCAAAGGTATTATCCGAGATAAAGCCCGATGCGGTTATCCATCCCGCAGGCTGGACTGCTGTAGATGCAGCAGAAGATCCTGAAAACAGGGAAAAAGTATTTAATGTTAACGGACATGGTACCGAAAACATCGCAAAAGCCTGCAGAGCACTTGACTGCAAGATGCTCTACATAAGCACTGATTACGTATTTGACGGAAGCGGAGAGACCCCTTGGGATCCCGATTGTAAAGATTTCAATCCCCTTTCCGTATACGGTGCGGCTAAGCTTGCCGGAGAAAAAGCAGTTGCAGCCAACCTGGACAAATTTTTCGTAGTCAGGATATCATGGGCATTTTCGATCAACGGCAACAATTTTGTACGTACCATGCTCAATGTCGCAAAAACGCATGACACGGTACGCGTCGTAAACGACCAGATCGGTTCTCCCACATACATGTTTGACCTGTCAAGGCTTCTGGTAGATATGATCCAGACCGACAAATACGGTTTTTATCATGCCACCAACAGCGGAGATTACATCAGCTGGTATGATTTCACAAAAGAAATATACAAGCAGGCCGGGCTGAACATAAACGTTATCCCCGTAACCACGGAAGAATACGGATTTTCAAAAGCCGCAAGGCCCAAAAACAGCCGTATGGATAAGTCAAAACTTGTTAAAAACGGCTTCACACCGCTTCCTGATTGGAAGGATGCACTTTCAAGATATCTGGACGAATATCTGAAAAAGTGACAAATATTTCACAATTATGACTAAAATATGACATATAGAATTGGTACTATAAGCCTGTACAAAAAAAGAAATTGCGCATAGGAAAAGAACGCAGGCCGATCCTTATAGTTGTCGGAAGCGTTCTTTTTGGTATATGGGATTTCCAAAAGCTTATGGGGAAGGAGTAAGAATGAAAGGTATAATTCTGGCAGGAGGAGCCGGTACAAGACTGTATCCACTCACCATGGTAACATCGAAGCAGCTGCTTCCGGTATATGACAAACCCATGATCTTTTATCCGCTGTCCACGCTCATGCTGGCAGGGATCAAGGACATACTTGTAATATCCACACCCGAAGACACCAAGCGTTTTGAGGACCTGCTCGGCGACGGCTCACAGTTTGGCATCAGTTTGCAGTATAAGATCCAGCCATCTCCCGACGGACTGGCTCAGGCATTCTTACTCGGAGAAGAGTTTATAGGTGATGAACCCTGTGCCATGGTACTTGGCGACAATATCTTCTACGGCAACGGCTTCGGAAAACTGCTTAAAAATGCGGCGGAAGACGCTGAAAACGGCCGCGCTACGGTATTTGGCTACTATGTAAACGACCCCGAGCGTTTCGGCGTTGTAGAATTTAATGAAACGGGACGTGCCGTATCCATAGAGGAAAAGCCCAAGGAGCCCAAGAGCAACTATGCGGTAACAGGACTTTATTTCTATCCCAAGGGAGTAAGCAAAAAAGCACATGAAGTAAAGCCTTCGGCCAGAGGCGAGCTTGAGATCACCACATTAAACGAGATGTACCTTAAGGAAGGTACTCTGGATGTCCAGCTCTTAGGCCGCGGTTTTGCATGGCTTGATACCGGTACTATGGACAGCCTGCTTGAAGCAGCCGACTTTATCCGCATGATAGAGGAAAGACAGAGCATCATCATCTCGGCACCCGAGGAAATAGGCTATATCAAGGGCTGGATCAGCCCCGAACAGCTTAAAAAATCCGCTGAAAAATACGGCAAGAGCCCTTACGGCAAGCACCTTAAGATGGTAGCAGAGGGCAAGATAAGATATTAGTCGGAGGGAAACATGGACTTTCACGGCATCCGTCTCCCGGATAAAGAAAACATAATAGTACCCGGGAAAAAGCTTAGCGCCGGAACCAATGCCAACGTATTTGAGTGGGGCACCGGTAAGGTCATAAAAATATTTAAAGCATCATACCCGTTGGAGCTGATCGACACCGAGTATTACAACGCTCTGGCGGTAAAGCAGTTCCCTTTTAAGAAAAGCATCCCTGTGGAGCTGAAAAAGACAGAGTTCGGGTATGGCATAGTATACGAGAAAATACAGGGCGAAAACCTGATAGACTATATATCAAGGACAGGGGACCTTAAAGGAGCGGCTTTAAAAATGGCCGAACTTCAAAGAAGCATAAACAAGGTTCAGCTCGATCCTGAAAAGACCGGAGCACTTCCGACCGCACATGAAGTCCTTAGGAAAAAAATGGCAGAAAGCCCCAAGGCTGACTCCGATGCGACCAGAGAAATGATACGTTTCTTAGGCACTATGAAGGACGGAAACGTGCTCTGCCACGGAAATCTTTCCGTTGACAACGTAATGCTTACGGATGACGGCCCTTGTGCATTAAGCGCATCGGGCTACTGCATAGGCAATACACTGTATGATATCGCAAAAAGCTTTTATCTTATCGCATATTCACCGCTTCCCGGAGAAGGAGCAGAAAAATGTGCCTTTTGCGGAAAATTCTCCGACATGGAAGTGCGTAAAGAATTCGGCAGACACTACCTGAATGCCATGGGTCATACCGCTACGGAAATAGGATATTACCTGTCCATGGTCATCGCGGGACTATAGAAGCACCATGAGCTAATAATCTTATTGATTTTTTCGCAAAAAAATGGTAAAATGTATAGAGTTATAGCGGGCTTACACTTGTAGTCCGATGTAACTGAAAAAACCGGAGAATGGTTTATTTACATATAGTAGTGAAAGGGGCACCATTAGTATGAAATTTTGTCTGAATTGCGGATCAAGTAATGAGGATACATCATTATTCTGTTATAACTGCGGTACAAAATTCGATACAAAACCTTCGGCAGCTCCCGAAAAAGAAATCGGGGAGGCTGTGAACGAGACTGTACAGCAGGCAGAAGCATATGAACCCACATTTGAAGATTTCGTAAACTCAGAGGTTATCTCTGATGAAAACGTTGAGCAAGCATATGAGGAAGCGGCTGAGTCTGCATATGAGTCGGAGCCTGCGTACGAGCCGGCAGACGATACATATCAGCCTGAGTCGGAGCCTGCATTTGAAGACTCAGCAGAACCTGAGCAGCCTGTATACGATGCAGAGCCTGAGTATGAGCAGGAGCCTGAGCAGCCTGTATATGATGCTGAGCCTGAATACCAGGAGCCCACAGAGCCCGAACCCGCATTTGAGGATTTTGCTGCAGCAGCAGGAGCTGTATATGGCGAGGCAGCAGAACCTGAGCAACCCGCTTATGAAGCAGAGCCGGTATATGATGAGCAGCCCGAGCCCGAATTTGAGCCCGAACCCGAGCCCGCACCTGTAAAAGATTACGGCGCAGCTCAGATATTCGAAGACCTGCCCATCACTCCACAGGAGCTTTTCGGAGACGATTATTCCGACATTACCAGCTTAGGTCTCAGAGACGGCACAGCATACAGGGCATTCAGTAAAAAAGAAAACAAAAAAGTAGTTATAAAGAAGATCCACAGCCAGATAGAAAACCTTGCGAACATTGAAGATGTAATCAACCGTATGAAGCGTATCAAACATACGGGCCTGCCCGATGTTATAGACTACATTCAGACAGGCGGCAACATCTATTCGGTCATGGAATATGTAGAGGGTAAATCCCTTTACAGATATATCAGCGAAGGACAGCATTTCTCGGAAAAGCAGATGACGGACTGGGCTGAGCAGGTCAGCAAAGCACTCATCTATCTTCATTCCTTTGAACCCATGATCATCCACGCTGATATCAAACCGTCCAATATCATCATCAGACCTGACAACTCAGCAGTACTTACCGACTATAACCCTGAGACGATCGATAAGTACGGAGCACATGTTATCGGTTATTCGGACGGATATGCACCGCCCGAGCAGTATGAATTCAGATCTGCAAACACATACGGCTCCACAACTTATGACGAAAAATACGCAAAGACCATAGCGGTCGGAGCGGACGGCATATATACAGCACAGGAAGGTACTACATGTGAGGCAGCTACACGTGCATTCTCGGTAGTAGACCAGCGTTCCGATATTTATAACTTCGGTGCTTCCTTCTACTTTGCATTTACAGGAAAAACACCCGAATCATCCACCGGTGACGTTACAGCGGTAAACAAAGCCGGCGGAAAAGTAAGCTCATCCTTCGCAAGCATTATCAATAAATGTATGGCGAAGGACCCCAAGAACAGATATCAGACTGCTACAGAGCTTAACGCAGCGATCAAGAGTTATAAGCGCAGACCGTTTATAATCATCGCGGCATTTGTACTGATCCTTATATTGGCATTCCTTTTGATAATAATGCCGATGTTAAAGAAAAAGCCTAAGGGACAGATGGCAGCACCCAACCCGACATCATCGATGCCGGTACCTACTTCAGCTGATATCACCGATACACCCGATATCACCGATACACCTGCCATCACAGACGAGCCTGTTACCACAGATAAGCCTACAGTAACAGATGAACCTGTAGTAACAGAAGAGCCCACAGTAACAGAGGCGGGCACCCCCACAGGTGAGGTAACACCTACCGAAGAAGTAACACCTACGGAGGAGGTAAAACCTACAGAAGCACCTACACCTACCGCAACACCTGTACCTACGGCAACACCGAGTCCTACTCCGGTAGCTTCACCGAGCCCGACTCCGAGCGGAAAGCCCACGGCTACACCGACGCCGACACCGGCACCGACAGCCACAGCAACACCTAAGCCTACCGCAACACCTAAGCCTACCGCAACTCCGAAGCCCACGGCTCAGCTTACACCTACTCCTTCGCTCAGCAAAGCAACATATTATTCGAACCTTATCGGATTTGAGCTTAAGGACGGTACACTCAAGAACTACAACCTTGGTGTAAGCACCGAATTCGCAGACCTCAAGGCTAAGGAAGTTGAGTATGTATACTTCGGCGGATATCCTGCAGCCCAGGTTACAAGCACCAGCACTATCAAGAGTCTTGACAAGATTACATTTGATAAGAAGGGCATTGCAGAATACGGCGGAACAAAGTACATCAAGATCGATTACATGCAGAGTGATACACAGACCGCAACGCTGTATTACAGATTTGCACCTATCAAGTGGCTTGTACTCAGCTCCTCAAAGACAGAGCTTGTACTTATATCGGATCAGATCATCGATTTCTATGAGTACACCAGTCTTTCAAGCTGGCTGACATCCACCTTTGATACCACCGCATTCACCAGCAAGGAAAAGAAGGTAGTATCGGGAAGCATCTCATTCCTGGCAGCAACCGATGTATCCAAGTATACAAAGCTTAATCTGAAGACCACTCTTACAGATTATGCAGGCATGAGAAAGAACTTCAACAGAAACAAATATGACAGCTATGCCGCAGCAATGTGGTGGCTGAACTCCGGCTCAGGCGTATCAAAAGCAGCATATGTTGACGGAAGCGGAACCGTTATGTCAGCCGGATTGGATACAACGGCAAGACAGGGAGTAAGACCTGTTATAAAGCTTAAATTACAGTAAAAGCCATGTTCAAAAACAGATCATGACAACATAGAAAGCCCTGCAGATTTATGTCTGCAGGGCATCAGTGCGTAAAAGATAAAAGGAGATACTATGGAAAAGTTTTTGTTCACTTCAGAATCCGTAACAGAAGGACATCCGGACAAAGTCTGCGATCAGATAAGTGACGCGATACTGGATGCGATGCTCGCAAAAGACCCCTACAGCCGTGTAGCATGTGAGACCTGCTGTACCACCGGTCTTGTACTGGTAATGGGCGAAGTTACCACCAGCGAATACGTAGACATCCAGAAGATAGTAAGGGACACTATCAGGGAAATAGGATATACCAGAGCCAAGTACGGCTTTGATGCAGATACCTGCGGTGTTATGGTAGCACTTGACGAGCAGTCAAAAGACATCGCCATGGGCGTAAACAAGGCACTTGAGACAAAATCAAGCTTCGGTCATACCATCGAGGAAGAAGAAAAGATAAACGACAGCTATGCAGAAGCTGATATTGATAATGTCGGAGCCGGCGATCAGGGTATGATGTTCGGCTATGCGACCAACGAAACACCCGAGCTTATGCCCTATGCCATATCCATGGCACACAAGCTTTCAAAGAAGCTGGCAGAAGTAAGGAAAAACGGCACACTGCCTTACTTAAGACCCGATGGCAAGAGCCAGGTAACAGTGGAATACGGAGAGGACGGAAAGCCCGCAAGGATAGAAGCTATAGTAGTATCCACACAGCACGATCCCGACGTACTCCAGGAAAAGATCCATGAGGACGTAAGAAAATACGTTATAGATGCAGTTATCCCCGCAGGTATGATCGATGCCGACACCAAGATCTTCATCAATCCCACCGGACGTTTCGTAATCGGCGGACCTTCAGGTGATTCGGGACTTACAGGCAGAAAGATCATCGTAGACACCTATGGCGGTGCAGCACCTCACGGCGGCGGAGCATTCTCCGGAAAAGACCCGACAAAGGTTGACAGATCCGCATGCTATGCAGCAAGATACGTAGCAAAGAACATTGTAGCCGCAGGCCTTGCAGACAAGTGCCAGATCCAGGTTTCATACGCTATCGGCGTAGCAGAGCCCACATCTATAAACATTGACACATTCGGCACAGGAAAGCTTTCTAACGAAAAGCTTCTCGAGATCGTAAGGGAATACTTCGACCTTCGTCCCGCAGGCATCATAAAGATGCTCAACCTTCGCCGTCCCATCTACAAGCAGACAGCAAGCTATGGTCACTTCGGAAGAAACGACCTCGACCTTCCTTGGGAGAAGACCGACAAGGTTGAGATGCTCAAAAAATATTTACAGTAATACTTTAGCTTAAGAATCCGACATACATTATTATGCCTTCCCCTTGAGGGGATAGATCGAACCACGAAGTGGTTGGATGCCTGTCTGGCGAAGACAAGGTGCCCACCTTTGGTGGGCGGATGAGGTGTATAGTAGACATAATAATCATATAATAGAAATCAGAAAAGAGAGTAAGGAAAAATGGCAGAAGACAAGAAACAAGTAGAAGCGATAACCTCCATGAGCGAGGACTTCGCACAATGGTATACAGACATCGTATTAAAAGCAGAACTCGTTGACTATTCAAGCGTAAAGGGCTGTCTCGTAATCAAGCCTGCAGGATACGCTATCTGGGAGCTCATCCAGAAGCAGCTTGACGAAAGATTCAAGGAAACAGGCGTAGAAAACGTATACATGCCCATGTTCATCCCCGAGTCCCTGCTTGAAAAGGAAAAGGACCATGTAGAAGGCTTCGCACCCGAAGTGGCATGGGTAACACAGGGCGGGTTGGAGCCCCTTCAGGAAAGACTTGTTGTACGTCCTACATCAGAAACTCTTTTCTGTGACCTTTACGCAAACATAGTACATTCCTACAGAGACCTGCCCAAGGTATACAACCAGTGGTGCAGCGTAGTACGTTGGGAAAAGACCACACGTCCCTTCCTTCGTTCCAGAGAGTTCTTGTGGCAGGAAGGACATACCGCTCACGCTACAGCAGAGGAAGCACAGGCACGTACAGAGCAGATGCTGAACCTCTATGCACAGTTCTGCGAGGAAGTACTGGCTATCCCGATGGTAAAGGGAAGAAAGACCGACAAGGAAAAATTTGCCGGAGCAGAAGCTACCTATACCATTGAGGCACTCATGCATGACGGAAAAGCACTTCAGTCAGGTACAAGCCATAACTTCGGTGACGGATTTGCAAGAGCATTCAATATCCAGTACACCGATAAGGATAATAAATTATCATACGTATACCAGACCTCATGGGGCATGACCACCCGTCTTATCGGAGCAGTTATCATGGTACACGGAGACGACAGCGGACTTAAGCTTCCTCCCCGCGTAGCACCTGTACAGACAGTCATCATACCCATCATGCAGAACAAGCCCGGCGTACTTGACAAGGCAAACGAGCTTGCAGCTGCACTCAAGGCAAAGGGTATCCGTGTAAAGGTAGATGATACCGACAAGCGTCCCGGCTTCAAGTTCTCCGAGCAGGAGATGAGAGGCTTCCCTACACGTATCGAGATCGGTCCCAAGGACATCGAGGCAGGCACATGCATCGTAGTACGCAGGGATACAGGCGAAAAGATCACGGTAGCACTCACCGATATCGAAGCAAAGCTTCCCGAGATCCTTGACGATATCCAGAAGAACATGCTCGAGTCAGCAAGAAAGCATCGTGACGCACATACATACAGTGCAACCACTTATGATGAGTTTGTGGATACCATCAACAACAAGCCCGGCTTTGTAAAGGCTATGTGGTGCGGTGACGTAGAGTGCGAAAACAAGATCAAGGAAGACACCACAGCAACATCAAGATGTATGCCTTTCGAGCAGGAGAAGCTCTCAGACGTATGCGTATGCTGCGGCAGACCCGCCAAGACACTCGTGTACTGGGGCAAAGCATACTGATAAATCCCTACCACTCCTAAGGGAAAAAGGAGCATATAAAACTTTGTCATTCTGAGCGAAGCGAAGAATCTTAGATCCTTCGTCGCAAAGCTCCTCAGGATGACAAGGGAAAGTGTATGAAAAGTATTGTCATTCTGAGCGTAAGCGAAGAATCTTTAAGCTCCTCAGGATGACATGAGTAAGTGTATGCAAAGAAACAAGAGGTACTACATGATAGATTTTGACGAGGAAGTATCAAAATTCCAGCCCTCAATGGAAATTGACCGTGTCGAAGACACGATAGCTGAAGAAAAACTCAGAGATATTTCGGACATAGTCATAAGCCTGGCCCGGAATATGCAGGAAATGCAGGACGCACAGATAGCGGAAAAGCTCAGAGGATTCACAAACGGCTATGATGAATGCGGCCGTTAACCGGAACAAAGATAGGAAAAAGTGAAAGTATGATTTGTCCATATTGCGGAAATACAGTGACCTCGAGCAGACGCCGGTGCGAAGAGTGCGGATTTGATCTGGCACCCGCAAGAAAACTGGTCGAACGATCCAACATATTCTATAACAGGGGACTGCGCATGGCACAGGTACGTAACCTGACAGCTGCGGTATCCGTGCTGGAGAAAAGCTTGGAGTTCGACAAGCACAACAGCGATGCGAGAAACCTGCTCGGGCTCATATATTATGAAATGGGCGACATAGTAAATGCCTTATCAGCATGGCTTGTCAGCCGTCACCTGGACCCTGAGGATAACGAAGCAGATTATTTCCTTGAAAGGGTACAGAGAGATACAACAAGGCTTGATGACATGAATCAGGCCGTGAAAAAATACAACCTTGCACTGGAAGAAGCCAGACAGCATAACTTCGATCTGGCAGTGATCCAGCTAAAACGTGCGCTCGGCCTTAACAGAAAGCTCATAAAGGCATACCAGCTGCTGGCTCTCATATACATGAAGACAGGAGAGAAATCAAAAGCGTACAGGCTCATAAACATAGGATTAAAGGTAGACATGGGAAACACCGTGCTGCTCCAGTACCGCCAGGAGCTCACCGGCAGCAGCATAGAAGGTGAAGGCGACCTCGACGAACTAAACGAAGAAGGAGCCGCCGACAAGCCCGTAGAAGCCAAGTTCTCATATAAGGAAGAAAAACCGAGCATACTTCCCTTCGTCAACCTGATCATAGGCGTGGTACTGGGTATCATCTGTGCACAGTGGCTCATAGTACCCACGGTCAAGAAAAACATGAAGGCAGAGTATGAAAGCTCGCAGATCGACTACAGCGCAGAGATGTCCGCTAAATCAGCCACCATCTCGCAGCTGCAGAAAACCATAACCAACCTGGAAAAAGAGATCAGCAGGCTTAACGGCAGAGTGGGAACATCGGACGGAACCAGCATAGACGTAAACAGCCAGAGCTACGAAACATTCTTTGAAGCGTGGGATGAATATAAGACGCTGATGGGAAAAAAGGAGTATACGAACGACGAGCTCGTATCCTTGGCATATAAGCTCTGGAAGATCGATGAAAACGAGATAGCACAGGAATACGCTCTAAACATCTTAAAGAGCATGAGATCCGATATATATCCCCAGGCATCATCAAAGGTATATTCGGCAGCCAAGGAAATGTACGAAAAGGAAATGTACGAAGAAGCCATCACGTGGTTTAAGGCAGCCGCCGATATGGAACCCGGATATGACAGCCCGTTATACTATTTAGGAAAAACATACCAGACACTAGGAAGATTTGAGGAGGCTATGGACAGCTACCGCAAGATGCTCGAAGCAGCGCCCAACTCCACATTAAAAGAAATGGTATCGGAAAGAATAAAAGAATGTGAAAGACAGGAATCCGCTCCCAACTAAGGAAGCGGATTCTTTTTATGCTTATTATTTTTCAAGATCTTTGGTCCAGAGAACCACGCGGTTCCTGCCGCCGTTCTTAGCCGCATAAAGCGCTTTATCGGCATGCTCTATAAGCTCGACACGCTCCATCTTTGACTCCCAGATGGAAACACCGATGCTGACCGTTATGGAGACCAGCGTAACCTTGCTGCCCTCATTGTACGGAACGGAAGTGGACTCTATGGTCTGACGTATCTTCTCGGCTACGGAAACTGCAAACTCGGAATTATTTGAATCAAGCAATATAACAAATTCCTCACCGCCGTAACGGCATGCGGTACCTTTGTTGCCGGTAACCTTCTTCATGATACTAGCCACCTGCTTAAGTACCTCGTCACCAAACTGATGGCCGTAGGTATCGTTACACTTCTTAAAGAAGTCAACGTCCAGCATAAGAGCCGAAAGCCTGGTCCTGTCGGAATTGGAAGTCTTGTCGATGATCAGGTTGTCCAGATAAGAACGGCCGTACAGCTGTGTAAGACCGTCTGTGATAGCCCTGTGGTACAGACGCGCATTCTCGATAGGTGCTCCTGACTGGTTGGCTATGAAACCGATGGTCTCCATGTACTCGTTACTGAAAATACCGCGCACCAGACGCGAATCCAGATATATGATACCGTACAGCTTGCCGCGCACAAACATGGGCATCGCCATAACGGACTTGATACCGTAACGTACCATCTGTGAGTAGTTCTTTCTGAACTCGTCGGACTGGATATCGTTAATGACTACCGGCTGGTTGGTAAGCTCAACGTCCTCAAGTATCCAGTCGTAAGCGTAGCTGTCGAAGTTACCCGTATTAAATATAGAAGCAACATACAGCTTTTTCTCGCCGATCTCAGGATACAGGAAAAGAATACCACGCTCGGCACCTGCCAGCTCAACCGCATCCTGCAGGATCTTATTCTGCAGCTCCTCGATCTCCAGGGTGGAGGTAAGTTTCTCACCCATTCTGAGCAGAGTGTTAACCTTACGGTCGACATTCATACGGTTCTGCTTGGAAGTGATATCGGCCATAAGAGAGTTGGACACGAAATTATCGGCATATCTCGAAGTGATGATCTCCTCGCACCGCTTGATATAAACGGATGCGGAAATACTTGAGAAATTCATGTAGGCTTCGAAAATATGATAACGAGACTCCTCGGTACGGTGCTTATCCAAGAGGAAAGTACCGTATTCAAAATGTATCAATGCATTATCAAACACATTCTGAGTCTCGGACGAAGAAAGGATACCCTCCCTGTAAAGGTCGTCCGCTCTCTTAATCTTATTGGTCATGGCATTGAACATCGCAGCCGCACGGTAAGCCGGGATCCTGAAGCAAAGGTATGCCTTGGAATCCGAAAGAGCCTGTGAACAAAGAGTCTTCAGATATGACTCCTGCTTAACACGGATCTCCTGGAGCAGACTGTTACGTTCATTCTTAAAAGTACTGATCTTGGCGATGGCGAGATTGGGAGTTACAAACAAAAGCGCTGTATCGACAAAACGTACCGTATCTATATAATTCTGTGCTATATTCAAGTGCTTTTCGGCACTCTCGTATTTGCCTTCTTCAAGCTTGAGCAGGCCTGTCATCGCACGGTAGAAGCACTGTGCGTAAGGGATCGGCAGCTCATCGTTAAGACGTGCGGCAGACTCGGCAGCGGCCTCAGCCAGGCTGTAGTTACCCCTGCAGGCCAGACTTCCCACCATGATGGAAGAGGAGATAAGGAGTGTGAACTTATCATTTAGCTTCTGAGACAGCGCTATGGAAGTCTCACAGGTCTCCCTGCATTCCTCAAGGTGTCCCGACATATAATAAGCAAGGCTCAGATATATGTAGATATTGTTGATCTCCCACATATCGCCTATCTCGTTAAACAGGTCGAGAGCTTCCTTAAGATACTTGATGGCTCTGGAATGCTCGCTCTCCACGATGGAGAATACACCGCTTACAAACAGGCTTCGCGCATATCCGAACTTGTCGCCTATCGTCTTACGCAAGTTAAGAGTCAGCGACTGTGCCAGCTTAGCCTTCTTCTTCTCATTATTTAACCCGTAGTAAACTACCAGTGCGGAAGCACCGAAACCAAGCTCGGGAGAAGAGCCGAACTTCTTGGAAGCATATGTATAAAGACGGAGCAGAGTATAATTAAAGCTCGTCTTGTTGGTATAAGCATATACCCAGATCATGGTCTCTAGGATGGAAACGATAACCTTATCCTCTTCGCTGATATCGGTATCCCTTCGCATGGACTCGCCCGTCGAGGAAGAACGTGCCTTTGTGAAATCGGAACTGCCCGAGAACATAAGGCTCGCCTTAAGGGAATGCAGCATAACCGCCATCTCGGCATCGGAAGCCGGGAACTTAAAATCAAGCGACTTTAACGCAGTCATAAGGTTCGAGATACAATCCCTGAAATTACCCTGGCGGAAATGACCCACGCCGATACTCTTATAAAGCTTAGCCTTTTCAAGCCTGTCCTCGATCATGGGCAGCAGCTCGTTCGCTATGGAAAGAGCGTCACTGAAATGCCCTGTAATAAGGTTCAGGTTGATAAGCGATTTCTTAACGGATATCCACGAATCAATATTGTTGGCATTTCTGTGGCCCATAAGCTCCAGTGACTTACGGTAGTAGCTTATAGCCTCTTCATGTGCATTGGAAGACTCAGCCAGATGTGCCGCATCGAGACAATAACGCTTAACGCCCTTGTCATCATCCGCCATAAGGAAATGATATACCAGGCGGTACAGATGCTGTGTGGTCTCACCGGCATATTTAGCCTCGATGCCCTTTGCTATCCAGTAATGGAGCTCCTTCTCACGCTTAGAGTCTATCATGGAAAGGAAAACCTCGTATATCTGCTTGTGTGCAAAGGAAACGAGAGTCTTTCTTGCAGCCGCATAATTAAGGAACTGCAGGGAAACCGCATGGTCTATCCACGGCAGCATATCGGGCAGCTTGATATCGGTAATATATGAAAGCAGATCAAGCGAAAACTCGTAACCGATGACAGCGGCTATCTCCAAAAGATTGACCGCATCCTCATCGAGCAGGGCGAGCCTGCGCTTGATGATATTGATAACATCATGCTCCGAATTGACATTACGGAGTTTATCCCAGTCATGCTCCAAAGTACGGTTGGTAACGGTGATAACGCCGTCCTCCAGCATGGACCGCAGAACATTAATGGTAAAATAAGGATTACCGTCGGTCTTTTCTATCATGTAGGTAGAAAGGACGCTGCACTCCTGACGCGGTATATTAAGAATATCCGACAGATACTCGCACATACGGGTCTCGTTAAAAGGCTTTAAGGGCAGATCAAAGAAACCAGCGCTGTTCTTAAGCCTTGAAAGCACCGAAGCAAGGAGCGGGTTTTCCTCAGGTGATTCAAAATCACGCATGGTAACGACGATGCTGACCTTATGTGCCGAGATACGCTCTGCCATTTCACATATAAGCGAAAGAGAAGAGGAATCCGCATACTGCAGATCGTCAAAAATGATACAGTAAGGCTTTTCATCGCGGAGCAATGAAAGCATGAAAGTAGACAGCAGCATGAAAGAACGCTGCTGTTCTTTATAATCGTCCAGAGCCGGAAGCGATATAGCTTCTGTCAGCACCGAATTCATAATCGGGCTGATACGGGTAACCGTGGAAGTCAGACCGCCGATGAGCTGTGAAAGCCTGTTTTTCTCGGTGATCTGATACTTACGTTCATAAGTGCCGTATATAGCGGCGAAATCATTGAGCAGCTGCTGGAAAGCCGAGTAAGGAGTCATCCTGAACTGCGACTTAAATGAGCTTCTTAAAGCCACGATACCGCGGTTATTAAGCTCGGTATACAGGTTGTTCATAAGGTCGGTCTTGCCACTTCCCAAACCGCCGTGCACGAAAACAAAATGTCCCGAGTTCTCGAAAGAATCCTCACAGATCTCCTTTAACTGGGTAAGTTCTCTGTGTCTTGAATACATCTTGGCTTTTCTGTTAAAGCCGTGCAGGATATCATTATCCGTAATGGGATTACCGAACTCGCTGTTCGACAGGAAACTGTCGATATCGCTGATCAGCTCGTTGGCTGTGGTATAACGAAGATCGGGATCCTTGCTGATAAGCTTGGTGATGATATTGGAAACATCACTCGGGATAGCGGGATTGATATCCTCGGGAGCCTTGACACGTACGGCAAGATGCTTGTATACCATATTGTCCATGGTATCCGAATGGAACGGCAGGCAGCCCGTCATCATCTGATACATGATGATACCGAGAGAATAAAGATCGGAGCGCTGGTCAACCGGACGGTCGAGCACACCTGTCATCTCGGGCGCCATAAAGCCGAAGCTGTAATCAATATCCGTATTTGCAAAGCTGGAGTAATCAATGATATAAGTCATGGCAAAGTTTGAAAGCTTTACCAATATATTTCCGTCCTGCTCTAAAATGAGCACACTGGGAGAACGCAGAGTCCTGTGAAGAATATTGAAACTCTGGGCATAACGAAGTCCGGTAGCTATCTGCTGAACAATATTCAGAGCTACCTTAACATCAAGAGTTTTATTAAGTTCGATATATTTATTAAGCTGAATACCGTCAAAATACTCAAAAACAATACATATGGTATCATCGTATTCACCGGCATCATAAACACGCAACAGCGAGGGATGCTCGAAGTTGCGGATTATCTTCATCTCATTAAGGAATCTGGTACGCTCGCTTTCAAGCTTGGTGATCGCGTACGGATTCATAATGTGGATCAGAACGTATTCACTTGTATGTAAATGCTCCCCTAAATACACCGTAACATAGTTGGTCTTATCCAGCTGCTGTATGATCCTGTATTTATCGAAAAGCACGGTTTTCTCGAGTAATGCCATACCAATCTCCGGAAATGTTTATCAAAGGAATAAAATCCCATCCTTTATTATAACACATTGTATAAAATAATGATAGTAAAATTTATTGTTTTTCTACTTGACTTTTTCCTGTTCAGTTCATATAATGTTACACGTGTGAAAACTTGCATATGTAAGTTTTCTGAGCAATGTTTACATTGGTCAGTTCGAGGTGTGGCTCAGCTTGGTAGAGCGCTACGTTCGGGACGTAGAGGTCGCGTGTTCGAATCACGTCACCTCGATACGAGGTAAATCAAGGGTTTCAGGGTTCCTGGAACCCTTGATTTTTTTACTTCAGTTCTAAACTTGTTCTAAACTTGTTCCCTTATAAGTTCATTTTTCATAACATAGAAAGAACACTTTCTGCAGGTGATCTAAATATGCTTATGTATGTCAAAAAAATCTGCAAAACCACAACAAATGAGAGTTTGCCTCATAATACGGCATGGTATTACTTACCATATTTTGAACAGGAAAGATATGATTCGGTCCGAAATGAAGAAAGGTTTATTATCATCTTAATACAATCTTAATACAGTAAAAAAATCTCTAATACTACCTTAAAACCAATAATTGTATAATCATGATGATAAAAACGGATAAGGAGAAGCGAAATGGCTGAACAGTTACATAAAAAAAGACATTTTTCTT
>JAIKXA010000135.1 GCA_024684355.1 Lachnospiraceae bacterium | reverse complement strand
TATTGTACAGGAATAAGGAAAACATTGAGTCTGTTATATACCTTTTACGACTTTCAAGGCTTTTCTCGATGCGAAAAGGACTTTTTGATATCGGTATCAATTTTAATACTGATACTATAGATTTTTTTATAACTGCCAAAGGTTTTAAAATTTCTGTTCCGGTAACTATAGTTGATTTAAGACTGAAGCAGTTTTACCCGAATTATAAGGATTATTACTATTTCCCTGCCGAGGATATGGCAGTACATAAGTCCATAGCTGAATTTGCTGCTTCAGGTTCTAAAAAGAAAGCAACCGCCAAAACAGCTTACTGTAATGTTGAAGGCAGTTTTGTACCTATTCCGAGTGCTTTTGCTAAATCCGAGTCCAATAAAGATGCGAGCTTTTATAAAAAAGAGTTTGAGGAAGAAGTTTACTATCTTCCAACAGATGTTTTATCAGGCATAAAAGAAACCGAAAAAATAAAAGAGCTTGCATATTACCTTTTATTGGAATATGCAAGCCTTAATTTAAAAGATATTCTTATTTGAGCATGGTTCCGATTGGATCTGTGCTCTTTTTTATAACAGGCAATCAACCAATCTACTGTTCATTCGAATATGTAACAGAAAACCGTCCCCTGTTACGTTGAGATCCGTCCCCTGTTACGTTTTACTGCTCCATACCGATCTCAAGAGCTTTCTTATTAAATTCAAGCATTTCTGCTTTCTTAGCAGGGATGCACTTCTGGAGACCCTTGTCAAGTGACTCCTTGGAGATGAACTTCATCTCTTTGTAAAGCTTTCCGAGCAGAATGATATTTGCAAGACCCTTAAGGCCGTTCTTGTCTGCAAGTGTTGTAGCGGGTACATAGTAAACGGTAACGTCTGTTCTTTCAACCTTGATATCAACTGTTGAGCTGTCAACAAGGATTGTGCCGCCGGGTACTACGCTGTTAACGAACTTTTCAAGTGAAGGACGGTTCATGGCTACAAGCACGTCAGGATTGGTTACAAGGGGTGAGCCGATAGCTTCATCACTTATAACTACTGAACAGTTACATGTGCCGCCACGCATCTCGGGACCGTAAGAAGGAAGCCAGCTGAGCTCTTTTCCTTCTGTTAAAGCTCCGTATACCATAACCTTACCGGTGAAAAGAATACCCTGACCACCGAAACCTGCAAGAAGGACATTCATAGTATTAGCCATTATTTGTCACCTCCCTCAGCAGTTTTATCCTTGTATACACCTAAAGGATAGTAAGGAAGCATATTGTTCTCAAGCCATTCAACAGCTGCCTTAGGGCTGAGACCCCAGTTGGTAGGACATGTTGAAACAACTTCGATTATAGAATAGCCAAGGCCGTCGATCTGATTCTGGAATGCTTTCTTGATCGCCTTCTTAGCTTCATTTACATGCTTAACATTATCAACTGTTACACGCTGTGCAAGAGCTACACCGTCAAGTGTCGAAAGCATTTCGCACATTCTGATGGGGTAACCTGCAGTCTTAACGTCACGACCATAAGGTGTTGTCTGTGTGATCTGTCCGGGAAGTGATGTAGGAGCCATCTGTCCGCCGGTCATACCGTAGATCGCATTGTTGATGAAAATAACTGTGATGTTCTCACCACGTGTAGCTGCATGTACGGTCTCACAAGTACCGATAGCAGCCAAGTCGCCATCACCCTGATATGTAAATACGATATCCTCGGGATGAGCACGCTTAACACCTGTAGCAACAGCCTGTGCACGTCCGTGAGGAGCCTGGATCATATCACAGTTGAAATAATTGTAACTGAATACTGAACAACCAACAGAAGCAATACCAACAGCATTTCCTTCAACGCCTAATTCATCGATAGCTTCTGCAACAAGTCTGTGTACTATACCATGCGTACAGCCGGGACAATAATGAAAGGGGATGTCTGCTAATGCATGGGGTTTTTGAAATACTACTGCCATTTTTATTCTCTCCTTTCTTATTTAGCCATTGCTTCGATCTGAGCAAGAACTTCTGCAGGTGTAGGGATGATACCGCCGGTACGTCCGAAGAACTCTACGGGCTTTCTGCCGTTAACAGCAAGCTTAACATCTTCGATCATCTGACCCATATTCATCTCAACTACAAGATACTTCTTAGCTGTACCGATAGTCTTCTCTAATGCATCTACAGGGTAAGGCCATAATGTGATAGGTCTGAATAAACCTGCCTTGATGCCCTTAGCTCTTGCAGCATTAACTGCTGATCTTGATACACGTGAAGAAGCACCGAATGCTACAACTACGATATCAGCATCCTCTGTTAAGTAGCTTTCTGAACGCTGCTCATTAGCCTTTACAAGCTCATAACGCTGATAACGCTCAACTACCTTCTGCTCAAGGTCTTTAGCTTCTATATAAAGAGAGTTAACTATATTGTGCTTTCTCTGATTCTTATGACCGCATGCTGCCCATGACTTATCTCCTTCATGAACTTCGCTTGCATCAGGGAATACAACGGGCTCCATCATCTGTCCCAACATACCGTCTGAAAGGATCATAGCGGGCATTCTGTACTTTTCAGCTGTATCAAATGCGAGTGCTACGAAATCAGCCATTTCCTGAACTGTTGAAGGTGCAAATACAAGAAGCTGAAAATCACCATGGCCGAGTGCCTTGGTTGCCTGCCAGTAATCTGCCTGTGAAGGCTGAATGCTGCCAAGTCCGGGGCCGCCACGCTGTACATTAATGATAACTGCGGGAACATCTGATCCTGCAATATAGCTAACGCCTTCTGACTTAAGGCTTATTCCGGGTGAGCTTGATGAGGTCATGGCACGAACGCCTGAACCTGCTGCACCGAGTACCATATTAATAGCTGCGATCTCCGACTCTGCCTGTAAGAAAGTGCCGCCTACTTTTGGCATCTTCTTTGAAAGGTATGCGGAAAGCTCTGTCTGAGGTGTGATCGGATATCCGAAGAAATGACGGCAGCCTGCCTGGATAGCAGCCTCGCCAAGGGCCTCATTTCCCTTCATTAAAACTTTCTCTGACATGTTTTTTCTCCTATTAAAATTTTAAATTATTAACTAATAGATGTCTCTGGTTACTCTGACTTTTATGTTTTACTGTTTATTCTGTCATTCTGATCATTCTATCATTCTGATCATTTTGTCATTCTGAGCGTAGCGAAGAATCTTTAAGATCCTTCGGTGCTAAAGCACCTCAGGATGACAAGTATCAGGCACGCTCTTTGATGATAAGCATCAGTCACGCTCTACAGTGATGCATACGTCAGGACACATGGTTGCGCAGGACTTACATCCTGAACACTTGCTCATATCCGTCATATGTGCCGGATGATATCCCTTGACATTAAGTCTTGATTTGTCGAGCTCTAACAGATGCAGGGGACATGCATTTACACACATCTCACAACCCTTACAGAGTGACTCGTTAATTGTGATCTTACCCATCTTCAAACCTCCCTTACTTCGTAAAATGCTTCTATATTAATTATATTTCTTAACGGATTATAGTATTACACCTCATCCGTCGCCTTACGGCGACACCTTCCCCTAGAGGGGAAGGCTTTTAATATTGGTATTATCTATTATACCTGTACTATCTTATTTTTCTGCCATACGGTCTTGACATGTATATCCACCGGATATGTCTTTGTGAAATCTTTAGGTATAACAGTACCGTTATTTAACAGATCTTTTTCTATGGTAGAAAAAAGTATCGGCAGTCCAGTCTTTTCGGATATGGTATCCGCAAAACTAAGACCTTCATCAAATACCTCCTGGTTGGTATCAAACATCAGATGTGAATTATTGACCAAACCTGATGGTTTAAGTCCGCTTACAGCCATAATCTCCTGCAGTACCTCTATAGCTTCATCCAGATCGGTGCTCTTGCTTCTGAAACGATTGATGACATAGAGCATGTCATAATCCAGATTTTCAAACTGAGGTCTGAACCTGCCGAGTACCGTAGAACCGGCATCGTCACCGCCCACATCTATGATGACCACATTTTTCTTTTCGAATATCGAGTACATGCTGGCAGGCAGCGAAGGAATATCAAGATTGGTTGCACCGAATACCGGAGTTATAACTTCTATTCCTTTTTCTTCAAGGATATTCTTAAAATCGGATGTCCTGAAATATGGATTGATCAGATCCATGTCAACTACGGTGACTTTCTCGCCCTGCTCTGCGAAATCGAGAGCCATGTTTAAGACAAGGTTTGTCTTTCCGCATCCGTAATGCCCGGTGACTACTATGAACTTTTTAAGACCGCGCAGTAAATCAGACATATTTTATCCCTTTCTTACAGAATCCTACATAAATCCATATTATAACATTATCAATATTTTAATTCAAGTACTTTTTTTGAAATGCGTAAGTACGCTCTCGATTTCCTGACGGACGAGGTGCATGATCTCTTCAGTGGTTTTGCCTTCGGGTGATACAGGCTTGCAGAAAGTGATGGTCACAGTATGTTTTCTGCCGGTTTCAAGGTCTTTCTTAAGAGGAAACTTTTCATAATAAGGCCATACTTCGAACCCGCCTTCTATAGCTACGGGCACTATATCAACTCCTGTTTCGACAGACATCAGTGATGCACCGTCTTTAAACGGTCCGAGTTTTCCGTCCCTGGTACGGGTACCCTCGGGATGTATCAGGAAGGAATTGCCCTCACGGATAAAGTCTATCGAGCGTTTAAACGAAGCCATGGTGTTGCCGGCTCTGTCTACCGGGATACCGCCGAGCATTTTCATCAATGCTTTGGTAATACGGCTGTCCAGATGCTCACGTTTTGACATACAGCCTATCTGATCTAAGTCCGGACACTTGTCACCAAGTGCAGCCCATGTCCAGAGCCCGTCAAAATGAGTCTGATGGTTGGGACAGAAAATATACTGCTTGTTTTTCTTGATATTTTCCAGTCCTTCAACTTTGAAATCAATACGCTTTTTCGACCATTTCACAGCGGTTTTAAACAGCATACGGTCTTTTGCATTTCTTTTTAACGGATAATCAAACGCATAGAAATCATCACGTTTACATATGCCGGCCGGAGTATCATCACTGAGGATTGACGGATCTATGATATAATCGGCTATCTCAGATACGGTGGTCAGACGTTTTAAAAGACCTCCGACAAATACACCGTAACGTTCCTCTATCTCGGTGCAGATTTCCATCATGGTCAGAGAATCAATACCCAGATCATTTGTAAGGTCTTCATGTCCTGTAAGAGGTGAAACGGTCTTGATACTGCGCATTATCATCTCGTTTAATGCGGTAACAAGCTCTTTTTTATCATATTTTTTATCATCGACATGGATGATCTTTTGTTCCGATGACTTTTTAAACGATAATTTTCGCTCTGATAAAGCCATAACACGCAGCACGTTTCGTTTTATCTTTCCTACGCTCGTTTTAGGCAGCTCATTAACAAAATGTATACTGTCTATCGGATACATCGGAGCTTCAGTCTTCTGCCAATGACGGATCTTTTTATCCAGCTCTTTTTTGCCGCTTTCATCCAATTTATCATCAGCTATATAGATATTTATTGAGTCAGCACCTGTATTTCCTATAGGTACACCGACTACAGCATAGCTTGATTCAACTCCAACAATGGGCAGCAAAAGCCCTTCAAGATCATCAGGAGCCACTTTCTTACCGCTCGGTAGTACTATGCAGTCTTTTTTCCTGCCTGATATATGAAGATAGTTATCCTTATCGAAGTATCCGAGGTCCCCGGTTTTAAAGAAACCATGATCAAATGCTTCTTTGGTACGTACGGGATCCCCGTAATAACCGTTCATGATATACTTTGTCTTTACATATATCTCGCCGACGCCGTCTTTATCGGGATTATGGATCACTATATGTGCATCGGGATTATACTTCGGAGTACCAACCGTATCAAAGTTATTTGTGTCGCGGTAATCGGTTGTAAAAATAGGGTTTCCGCATTCAGTAGATCCGTATGAATTGCAAAAAGCTATACCGAGATCAAATATCTCAGAGATAACTTCAGGGATACCCTGTGTACCTCCGCTGGGGATACATCTGAGCTCTTTACAGAAAAGCTTTTCTCTGAAAGGAGCCATCAAAAACCTTCCCACGCCGTATATACCGAAATTTATACGGAAAAATGCCGATATTTTTCTGAGTTTATTATAAACGCCATAAAGATGTTTTTTCTCAAGCCCTTCATTAAGCTTATTGATGAATATCGCAAGAACTTTAGCTACCATACCGAAAAGTACAGGTCTGAAAGTTTTAAGACCTTTTACAAGAGATGCGGAATTAACGCTCTCTACGGAAGACATGGTAATACCTGTAAGTATCAGTGCAGAAGCACATGAAAGTCCGGACACATGGCTCATCGGATATACCATGAGCATATTGCCCTTCAATTCTTTTCTTGTCAGATGTATACGGATAAACAGGTTATCCGCAGCCAGACAAAGTGATGAGTAACTGATCTCTATCGGCTTCATTTTAGATGTAGTACCCGACGAGAAAATGATGGCTACACTGTCAGGAGTCAGGGGATAATCCTGATGAGGGGCAGCGGTATCCTGCAGCAGGGTAAGCTTATGATCCATGCAGTATGTATGGAATATCGGTACATTGGTCCTGTTTTTCACAAGATCAAACCGCTTTTTATCAGTAAATATAGCGCTTACCTGTGTCTCATCGATCAACTGGTCCAGCTCTTCCTTGGGTAATCCTGCGTCAGCGAAAACAACCGACAGATGACAGCATGAAAGTACCACAAAGCTTAATACAGCATCAGCTATTACCGGTTCAAGTAAAAGTACACGGTCTCCGTCCTTAAGGCCGTATTGCTGTTTTACCTTTGCAAAATCCTGTACGTAACGGTACATAGCGGAATATCTTAATTTCAAGACTTCACCGCTGTCCATCAGATTCATGAGCGCATAATGTGAAGGTCTCGCTGTACATATCCGTTTTATGCGTTCTCTGTATTCTTCAAATCCTATTACTCTTTTGCTTTTCACAACTAATCCCCCCAATTAATTGTACAGATATGAGTTTCTGCGAAATACCGTAAGTATTAGAAGCAGGATCATCGTAATTCCCTGCCCGAGCAGATAACATAACCAGATATAATTTATCTCAATAATGTTCATTATCACAACTGCTGCGATAAATGGCATGATAAGATCGTTCAGCAGACATATAAAATACGCCGGTTTCATCTTCTTCATGCTTAAAGAAGCGTTTTTGATAATGTAATTAACCGTATTAAATATAACGCTTGCCGTAAAAAGTCTAAGCCCCAGTTCTGCATATATCCTGATCTCTTCTGATTCCGGATCAAATAAACTTACTATCCAAGGTGCAAGTACTATAATAAGCATTGCAACCATCGTATTTACTATTACCGAAACCAGCATAATCTTTTTTATGAAAGCCGTACGCGTACTTGTATCGTTTTTACCTGTATAATAGCTGCATAACATCGTTGTCGTGCTTCCGAAACCTGACGGGAATGAACCGATAACCAGATTTACCGATGTGATTATGGAATTTGCAGCCACAAGTACCAGTCCGCCTTTTTCGGATAATATACGGTTAAGTGCAAAGCTCATCAAAACTACGCACATCTTATAAGTGAGATACAGTAATCCGTAAAACAGGCAGGACTTTAATATCTTACCCGAGAAATCTTTTATCGAAAGACGGTATATCCCTTTTCTG
>JAIKXA010000078.1 GCA_024684355.1 Lachnospiraceae bacterium | reverse complement strand
TTCGAAGCCGCGGGCGCCGGCCACCAGGATGTCCAGGGTGCCCATGGACATTCTTACGGGTATCACCGCTGAGAAGCATGACAGCTTTATCACTCCTTCACCCGACGGTGGCGTAATCATGGAGTTCTCAGGCAAGGAACTTATCAAGGGCGAGCCTGATGCATCATCATTCCCGAGCGGCGGACTTAGAGCTACCTTCGAGGCAAGAGGATATACAGCATGGGATCCTACATCTTATGCATTCATAAAGGATAAGACACTGTGCATACCTACAGCATTCTGTTCATACGGCGGCGAGGCTCTTGATAAAAAGACTCCTCTGCTCCGTTCAATGGAAGCTTTAAATAAGCAGGCACTTCGTATATTAAAGCTTTTCGGAAATGAGGATGTTAAGCGTGTTACCACATCCGTAGGTCCTGAGCAGGAGTACTTCCTTATCACCAAGGAAATGTATGAAAAGAGAAGCGATCTTAAGTTTACCGGACGTACACTGTTTGGTGCTAAGCCTCCTAAGACACAGGAAATGGATGACCACTATTTTGGAACTATCCAGCCTAAGGTTCAGGAATACATGAAGGACTTAAATGATGAGTTATGGAAACTCGGTGTCCTTGCAAAGACAGAGCACAACGAGGTTGCACCCGCACAGCACGAGCTTGCACCTATTTATTCAAGCACAAATATAGCTACCGACCAGAACCAGCTGACCATGGAGATCATGCAGAAGGTTGCTGCACGTCACGGTCTTGTATGTCTGCTTCATGAAAAGCCTTTTGCAGGCGTTAACGGAAGCGGTAAGCACAACAACTGGTCGATCGGTACCGATACCGGAGTAAACCTTTTATCACCCGGAGATACACCTTATGAGAATGCACGGTTCCTGACATTCCTTTGCGCAGTTATCAAGGCTGTTGATGATTATCAGGATCTGCTCAGAATATCGGTTGCTACAGCAGGCAACGATCACAGACTTGGTGCTAACGAGGCACCTCCCGCAGTTATTTCCATCTTCCTTGGCGAAGAGCTTAACGGTATCCTTGAGGCTATCGAGAAGGATGCACCTTACAAGGGAGTAGAAAAGAAGCAGATGAAGCTCGGTGTTGATGTCCTTCCTAGATTCAACAGAGATACAACGGATCGTAACCGTACTTCACCTTTCGCATTTACAGGAAACAAATTTGAGTTCAGAATGCTCGGATCATCAAACAGCATCGCTTGTGCAAATATCATGCTGAATGCATCTGTTGCTGAATCACTTAAGATTTTTGCAGATGAGCTTGAGAATTCAAAGAACTTTGAGAATGATCTTCACAAGCTTATCCAGAAGACCATCAAAGAGCATAAGAGAATAATCTTTAACGGCAACGGTTATGACGATGCTTGGATCAAGGAAGCCACAAAGAAGAGAAAGCTCCTTAACTTAAGGACTACTCCTGATTGTATGCCTCTTATCCTTTCCGAAAAGAACGTTGCAATGCTAACAGGTCATAAGGTATTCTCAAAGGCTGAGATCGAGTCAAGATGTGAGATCATGCTTGAGAATTACTCCAAGACCATCATCATCGAAGCAAACACCATGGTAGACATGGCCAAGGCCCAGATAGCACCTGCAGTAGAGAGCTATATCGGAGATATTGCAAAGACAGCACTTACCAAGAAACAGCTTGATCCGAAGCTTGTATCAAAATATGAGAAAGATCTTATCAAGAAGCTTTCCGTATCGGTTGAAAGGATCCTTGACCTGTCAGATGCATTAAAGCAGAAGGTTGCTGCAGTTACCGGTGCAAAGGATATTATCGAGGAGTCAGAACTGATCAGGGACAACGTACTTCCTGCCATGACAGAGTTAAGAGTTGTCTGCGACGAGGCTGAAACACTTACCGACAGAGCACATTGGCCGTTCCCTACATACGGAGATCTGCTCTTTGGTGTAAAGAACTAAATAGACCGCAGTTAAAAAGCAGGGTTTCGGCCCTGCTTTTTAAATTGACTTTTTGTACAAAATTGTTATAATAGATTTACCGGACACGTCCTGTTTAATTGCAGGGAAAACATATATGGGACGTGGCAGAGAATAGATTATACAAGGAGAAGAATATGGGTTCAGTATTTGAGGCTATTAAAAGCAGAAGTTCAACAAGGGGTTATACAGATGAGAAACTGACAGATGACGAGATTAAAAGCATCGTGCTGGCAGGACTTCATGCGCCTACTGCCACAAACAGGCAGGAGATAAGAATATCGGTTGTTGACGGCAGCAATCCGGTGCTTGCGGAGCTGGATGAAGAAAAGAACAAAGCATTTGGAAAGGGCAGACCGGGTGCAGCCAATTTCTATTACGGAGCCCCCACGGTATTCATTCTGAGTGCCGAGGAAAGTTTTAAGTGGAGCAGGCTCGATGCCGGTATAGCAGTTCAGAATATGGCACTTGAAGCAGAAGAGCTCGGACTCGGAAGCGTTATCATAGGCTGTATTGAGGGAGCGATGTGGGGAGAAAAAAGAGAATATTTTGATAAAGCTTTCAAGATCCCCGAGGGTTACAGGTTTGAGATAGCCCTTGCAGTAGGCCATAAGGCTGTAACAAAGGAACCTCACACATTTAATGAAAGCGAAATGGTATATTATATTTAACGGTTGGAATGGCAGTGGTTATGGAAGAGAACAGACTTAAAATAGTTTTCCTGGACAGAAAGACAATAGGGGATGATCTTGATCTTAGCGGGTTTGATAAACTTGGTGAAGTGATAATGTATGATTTCTCCGATCCCGGGGAAGTACCTGCACGCGTAAAGGATGCGGACGTTATCGTACTTAACAAGACAAGGATCGATGAAAATACGATAGGTACCGCCGAAAAGCTGAAACTGGTATGTGTTACGGCTACGGGTACCAATAACCTGGATAAAGATTACCTGGCCAAAAAAGGTATCGAGTGGAGAAATGTAGCGGGATATTCCACGGAAACGGTTGCACAGCATACATTTGCGTTATGCTTTTACCTTTTGGAGCATCTTTCTTACTATGATGAGTATGTAAAAAGCGGAAAATATGCCGGAGACAGGCTTTTTACCCATTTCGCGAAAAACTTCCACGAGCTGTCGGGAAAAACCTGGGGTATAATAGGCCTCGGAGCCATAGGACACAGGGTTGCGGAAATAGCCGGAGCGTTTGGATGCGAAGTACAGTATTATTCAACATCCGGTAAAAACCACGATGATGCGATTAAGGAAGTAAGCTTTGAGGAGCTTTTGAAAACATCCGACATCATCTCGATACATGCTCCGCTCAATGATGATACTTTGGGGCTTATAGACAGTGACGCATTGGACCTCATGAAGGAGACGGCCATACTGCTCAACCTGGGCCGAGGTCCGATAGTAAAGGAAAAGGATCTGGCTGAGGCTCTGGACGAAGGTAAAATAGCAGCAGCCGGTCTGGACGTGCTTTCTGTTGAACCTATGGAGACCGGCAGTCCTTTCCTGACACTGAAAAATAAAGACAGGCTTTTTATTACGCCGCATATCGCATGGGCTTCGATAGAAGCGAGAGTGCGTCTTATGGATATAATCGAACAGCAGATAAAAGACTGGAAAAAAATTTAAAAACCGGTTGACAAATTTTAATACTTGTTATAGAATGATGAACGTGAAAAAATTTTATATGTGAAAAGGCAATGGCGTCTTGGAGAATCCCTTTTAACGAAGGGTGTTCTTTGAGATGCTTTTTTTGCAAAATTCACGAAGGAGGAAAAAAATGTCATATGTTGATGAAGTGATCGAGCTGGTTATCAAGCAGAATCCCAATGAGCCTGAATTTCATCAGGCAGTAAAAGAAGTCCTTAACTCTCTTCGCCCCGTTGTAGAGAAGAATGAAGAGAAGTTCAGACGTGATGCTCTTTTAGAGAGAATCGTTAATCCTGAGAGACAGATCAAGTTCCGCGTTCCGTGGGTTGATGACAAGGGTCAGGTTCAGGTTAACACAGGTTACCGTGTACAGTTCAACAGTGCTATAGGACCTTACAAGGGAGGTTTAAGACTTCATCCTTCAGTAAACCTTGGCATTATCAAGTTCTTAGGTTTCGAGCAGATCTTTAAGAATTCACTTACAGGCCTTCCTATCGGCGGCGGCAAGGGTGGTTCCGATTTCGATCCTAAGGGCAAGTCAGACAGAGAGATCATGGCATTCTGCCAGAGCTTTATGACAGAGCTTTTCAAATATATCGGCGCAGATACAGATGTTCCCGCAGGTGACATCGGAACAGGCGCAAGAGAGATCGGATATATGTTCGGTCAGTACAAGAGACTTAAGGGCGTATTTGAGGGCGTACTTACAGGTAAGGGCCTTTCATACGGCGGATCACTCGCCAGAACAGAAGCTACCGGTTACGGTCTTCTTTACATGACAGAGGAAATGCTTAAGTCTAACGGCATCGACATCGCAGGCAAGACTTGTGCAGTATCAGGTTCAGGTAACGTAGCTATCTACGCAATCCAGAAGGCACAGCAGTTAGGTGCTAAGCCTGTTACATGTTCAGATTCTACAGGCTGGATCTATGATCCCGAAGGTATCGATGTTGCACTGTTAAAGGAAGTTAAGGAAGTTAACCGTGCCCGTCTTACCGAGTATGCAGCTAAGCGTCCTTCAGCTCAGTATCATGACAAGGCTACTGAGGGAACAAATCAGTGGGAGATCAAGGTTGACATCGCTCTTCCTTGCGCTACACAGAACGAGCTTAACCTTGACGATGCTAAGAAGCTTGTTGCTAACGGCGTTATCGCTGTATGTGAAGGTGCTAACATGCCTACCACTCTTGAGGCTACTGAGTACTTCCAGGCTAACAAGGTTTACTTCGTACCCGGCAAGGCTGCAAATGCAGGCGGTGTTGCTACATCAGCACTTGAGATGAGCCAGAACTCTGAGAGACTTTCATGGTCATTCGAAGAGGTTGATGCTAAGTTAAAGGGCATCATGGTTAACATCTTCCAT
>JAIKXA010000058.1 GCA_024684355.1 Lachnospiraceae bacterium | reverse complement strand
ATATTATCGTAATACTGCAGAGTGCGTATACTCACTCCGGTCAGTTTACTTACTTCATTTACTGTCATCATAGCCTTCATCTCCTTCACGTGTGATTATATAATAAACTATTACGTTACGTCAGAGTCAAGTACTTTTTTTAGAAAATTTCAAAATTATTTTTATTACTAAAACACAAGAACAAGAGACAAGGGACGGTTCTCTGCAACCAACAAAAAGGACCAGTGGAAGCGACAGGGGCCAGTTTTCTGCAACCAAAAAAAGGACCAGAAAGAACACTCACGATTCTTCCTGGTTCCAATATCTGTTATATTTAATTTAGTTTTTCAGTTATTAAGTGCATTTTTGCAACAGAGAACCGTCCCCTGTCACCTAAAATATCCCGAGTATTTTCCGAACTATCACCTTGCAGGTGAATGTCTTGGATCTTTTATTGTAGGAAAGCTTGATGCGGCCGCCGCGTTCCTGGATTATGCCGTTTGCGATGGAGAGGCCGAGGCCGGTGCCCTTGCCGGCAGTACGAGCGTCATCCGCCATCTCGAGAGGAGCTAAGAGATTTTGGATATTCTTGGCGTAACTAAGCTCAGCCTTATTCTTTACAAGGAAGTACCTGAACTTTCCAAGCACCTCGATCTGCGTGTTCTCCGGGGAGTATTTAATTGCATTGTTGATCAGATTATCGGTCACAAGAGCGAGTATCTCCGGATCGCCTTTCATCGAAGTATCGCCGATGCGGGTAATCATAAGCTTTTTCTCCTCCAGCTTCTTTCTGTAACGGCTCAAAGTATTGTTCAGCAGGCCGGAAAGATAAACCGTCTCCTCTTCTGCAGTATCGAAATCCTTCTTCTTCGAAAAATCAAGATTCTTATCGATGAGGCTGTTCAGGTAATTGACATTTTCAAGGATATTCTCCGCGTAATAATCGCGTTTCTCGGTATGCACATTTTCCTTAAGATTCTCGCTGAAACCCTGCACCACCATGAGCGGAGTCTTCAGGTCATGCGCCATCGAATTGATAAGCGATTTGTGGAAACGGTTCTTGCCCTGCAGCGAATAAAATCTTTTGTAGGCATAGATCACCAGGATCGCGAAGAACACAAATGCGCAGAGCCAGATCCGGAACATGTCTTTAAAAAATTCCGATCTGTATGCATGGAGACAGTCCTCGATCAGGCATTCCAAACTAATGGATACCGTTTCCCCGTTTGCCGCCTTGAGATTGGTATGTAAAGACAATATCACATCCCCGTTTAGGAATGAAAAAGGTATCGGTATACCGCTTGTCCAATCTGTAGACAATTTATTTGAGTAACGGAAACTGTCGTAGTCATCATAATCCTTATATTTTCTGCCGCCCAAGCGATATTCCGGACATGTAACGTCAAAACTAAGCTGCGAAGCCTTGTTAGGAACGGAACCGTCATAATTTATAAATATTTCATTATATCGGTCTGTACCCATAGAAAACATTTCCGACTCTGAAATATTTATCCATTTTCTCCCATCCCCGGGGATCATTACGCCGGGACTGAAAAAGATATCTTCATAACATGACATATCCATCGGTTCAAAGCCTTCAGGAATACCTTTTTCAGAGCAATCTATGATCTTATTATCGGTACTTTTATATGTCCCGACGGAGCCATTGTTAAACCGGGTATATTTAACCTCGACTTTTCCGGGACGGAATTCATCCCCCTTGGCATACCCTTCAACAAGAGTAATTCCCCAGCTGTTTCCCAATCCATAATTCCATTTAGGGGCGCATTTTCCTTTTATGGCGTATGTTTCTTCAATAACCTTGTCAAAATAACTTATGGGGCAGGAATAATATTCAAAGCGTTGGCTCTTCATATTATACAGCATCATAAATACCTTGTCGGGATTCTCTACAGAAACGGAGTATTTTATATTGTTGTCGGAATCAGTGCCGTCAGACGTCCGGTCTTTCGAACCGTAAGCCACCATTTTGCCCGAAGCATACATCTTGCCTTCGGTGTAATAAGAAAGAATACCGAGAAGCTGATAAAAAGACATCTCTACGTAGGTCTGTTCGTTATCAAGTTCAAAATCCTCATTTAACATTGCGTTCTGCAGATCGCCAAGGGTGTTTTTGATCCAATAATCAACTTCAGCCTTGTAATCCTGGGCATAAAGCTCAAACTGCCTTTTTCCGATGAGCTCCGTAAGGATGGCACAGCATAAAATCCATAGTACGGCATAGCCTATCACCATGAATAATACGGGTTTTCTGTTCTTGAAGCTTCTGAATTTCTTAAACATCGTTTCTCTCCTTGAATGGGCATAAAACAACAGATTTTTATTCTACGATATAATAGTATCATAAAGATGTATCCTTTTTATATCCATTGGGGATTTTTTTGTGACAGGGGACGGTTCTCTGTGACAGGGGACGGTTCTCTGTTGCGTTTTCCTTATTTTTTTATTATGCGGTCGTTGTATTTTCCGAGAATACTTGCCTTATCGCCTGCAGGAGTCTGGCTGTAAGCATTATATACGACGGTAAGCTTAGCAAGCTCGATCGCATTAACATCCAGCACTGCTGCGGCCTCTTCCATGCTCATGTTCAGCTTCTTGCTTATAAGCGCTATGTTGCTGTACATCAAGGCATCCATAGACCAGGAAACGATAGATGAAAGCATGTTTTGGCATGATGCAGCCATTTGAGCTTCCAGAGACTGCTTGGATGCAGGTTCAGCTGCGGGGGCAGTCTTCTTTGTCGATGCCTTGGTCGTTGCCTTTACGGTAGTTTCTTCTTTCTTTTTAGCCATTATCGGAAATCCTCCTTATTTATGTCATTTAAACATTAATGGAATGGTTCTCATTTATCCCCTGTCTACTTCCCTGTCTGTCTTTTAATCAATCATATTCTTCTGCTTCAAATCCGCTGTAATAATCAACAAAAGCCTGAATAAGTTCTTCTCTTGAAAGGATCGGGTATTGGACTTTCCTATTTGCAAGGCTGTCGATCCATTCTCCATCGATCATACAACCCACATCAAAATTGATACCGTATTTTGCTTTTTCCAAAAGTGCAACATCCGACTCATCACCCAGGCAATAAAGATAGCCACATAAAAGTCTAATATATTCCGAGCTGCCCTCCTGAAAATCATCAATTTCTTTCTCAATCAAACTGATGATACGTTTCTTGTCTATTTTTTTGAAATCAAAGCCCAATTCAGCTATTAAAGATTCCGCTCTCTGCTCATTTGTCATAATTCTGTTCCTATCCTTGTCATATTGGTTGGAAATACGTGACAGAGAACCGTCCCCTGTCACCTTTTCACCTACTTGTGCTGGCTTAGTTTTGTGAGTTCGCCAAGGCGGATGCCCATGGTTTTCTCGAGCTTGTCATGCATGCCGGGCACGGATGCGGCGAGCTTTAAAAAGCGTGAACGCTTCAGGGAAATAAGCAAGGTCGGCTCCACCGTACGCACCGTAGCAGTACGGGGAACATTGGAAAGTAAAGCGATCTCGCCGAAAAAGTCGCCGTCCTCAAGTATCTTAACGCGGGTATCCCGGTCATCGATTCTCTTCAAGATCTCAACGCGACCGCGAACGATGATATAAAACAGGTCGCCCTCGTCTCCCTCTGTAATGATAGTGCTACCGGCAGGGAAACTTGCCGAGCTGAAGCTCTTGCAAAGCTCTGTCAAAGATTTTACAGGGAAACCGCTGAAAAGATCGATCTTCGAAAGCCTTTCCGGCGTAATGGTAGCACTGGACATGTCATCCGTAACAGTAAAACCGCTCTGCTTCTCAAAAAGCTGCGCATAGATCCCGTTGTGTTTCATAAGAGAATCATGCGTTCCGCTCTCGGCGATGCCCCCGTCGGAAACGACGTATACGCGATCATATCCGGTAATGGCTGAAAGCCTGTGCGTGACGTTAACAATCGCGGTGCCTTGGCCGGGAAGCTTTGAAATAGCATCATTCACGGCACGCTCAGCAGCAGGATCCAGAGATGCGGTCGCTTCATCAAGGATGAGGAACCGCGGTTTTCTCAAAAGAGTCCTGGCCAGTGACAGACGCTGCCTTTGTCCGCCGGATAGTGATTTCCCGCCATTTTGCACCTGGCACGAAAAACCTCCGGGCAGGCTCATGATAAAATCAGCATCAGCAGCCTTCACGGCTTCAACAAGCTCATCCTCGGTGGCATCCGGTCTGGCAGCCAGCAAATTGTTTTCTATGGTATCATTAAAAAGAATCGTCTCCTGCGGAACGATGCCGACAGCCTTGTGCAGGGAGCTCAGATCCAACTGCTTATAATCCTTGTCGTCAGCCATAACCGCTCCTTCATCAGGATCATAAAAACGCATGAGCAGGCTTGCGATCGTGCTTTTTCCGCTTCCGCTCGGACCGACGATGGCAACGGATTTTCCGGCAGGGATCTTTAAACGAATATCCTTCAATACCGGCTTTTCCGGGTCGTAACCGAAAGTGATATGATCCATGGACAGCTCCGTCAAAGGATCCGGTGCTGCCTCTGCATCCGGGTTAATTACAATGCCCGGCTTTTTCTCAAAAAATAGCTCGAGATTATGTATGCAGACTTTGCATTCCACAAAAGACGGGATTATCGCTATCAGTGCGAAAACCGTTGAACTCAGCGTGGAAAACAAGCTGTTAAACGAGACCACAGTACCGACCGTCATAGAGCCATTGTAGACCCAAAATGCGCCCAGACAGATGATCAGAATGCTGAAGATCTCGATCAATCCGCCGGAAGCAACGGTCAGGAAACCATTGATGAACATAGAGCGAAGTGAAAGCTTTTCATGCTTCTTGTTTTCGCGTTCGTAGTTGGACGCAGCACTCTCCTGCAGGTCAAATGCTTTTACGGACGGCTGGTTATCGACATTCTCCATGAGCATGTTGGTGATCAGGCCGGCCTGATCCTTGAGCGCTTTTACAGCAGTGCGGGATTTTTTACCAAGAATTATGAGCACTGCCCCACTCAAAATCAGAGCGCCGATGCTGATCAGGGCAAGGCGGAAATCCAAAATGAAAATGAGGACAAAGCTGATCACGATCTTCGCGATACCGGTCACAAACGAAGGGATCGTCACGCTGGTCAGCGTCTGCACAGCGCTCATGTCCGTAGCAAATCTTCCGATGAGATACCCCACCTGTATGTCAGAAAAATCCCTAAGAGAAAGCTCCTGAAGGTGCATAAAGCAGCGGCGGCGCGAATCCGCTACCGTTCTCGAAGAAAAAACGGCTGTCAGGTAGCTGCGGAGAACGGCACTGCATTTTGCAACCAAGATACCAAAGAGCATGAACAGGATCAATTTCAGCATCAGATCGCTTTCTCCGGGTTCGATAGCCGTGTCCAGCAGATATTTCATCGCCAGCGCCAAAAAGCTCGTGAACGCAATATCTATCAATCCAAAGAAATATGAAACAAAGGCATAGCCCTTGTTTTGTAGGTGAAAACCTTTTATCGCGGATATCAATTCTTTAAATTCACTCATAAATAACAGTCCTTTTTAGGTGACAGGGGACCGTCCCCTGTCACCTTTTTCAATTAATAGTACACCTTAAAGGAATCGTAATCAGCATTTTCTTTGTAAAGCTCAACCACTGCTTTTCCCATTCCATCAGGATCTCCGTAGCCGAAAAGAATGTCAACCACTTTTCCGTTCTTATATAGGACAACATACGAATCTAAGTTATAATATGCATCACATTCATACGTGATAAAGAAATGTCCCTTTTCCGCCTCATTAACATCAATGATCTTTCTGATCATCGCATGATCCCTCTCGGTAAATGTCTGAGCATTTATCTTGTAGGTTACCCCATTTAAATCAAAATCCGGAGCCAGATCAAAGAAAACCGGGATCATATACTCATCACCTGCAGCCACGCCAAAACTGCTGTTTGCGTGATTTCCAAGTGAATTACCATACTTGTCTATCATCTCTACATTTATCATCAGTCCGATATTTTCTTCGGTCGGAGTAGCTGAAAAGAACAGCGTTCTGGTGGTAGAACTCGTATATTCAATACATCTGTTATTAATTATGACCGGTAGATCAGCATCAATTTCATCTGCATTAAAATACATCTCCGTATAAATAGGATCTTGGATCAAACTTGACGCGCCGTTATAAATAAATCTGCCGGTATTATCACCTTCCGACACAAGTATCGGATTATAAGTGCTGTCGACATCCGTATTCTTGGTCACATCTTTAAAGCTTCTCACCATTAAAATTGCAAACAAAAGACAGATTCCTATAAGGCAGACAATGAAAAATCTTGCAGCATAATTATGCTTCTGATAGTCCTGCTTTTCAGCGGACTCTCTGTTATTGCCAACAAGCTCCTTAGGATCCAAAAGAATCTTTTGAGGACCATTGTCGGTGTAACTGTAATCCTTATGGATGTTCTGCTCAGAGCTATGATCTGCAGTGTTTTTCACGTCTGTATTATTATCTACATCTGTGGTTTTATTGACTGCCATGGTATTAGCTTTATTGCAATTTCCTGCCAAGGTATTATTTTTATGGTTATCAACTGTCACGCTATTATCAGCAACTACGCTGTCTGCTTCCGCAGGCGCCTGCGCAGTCTTCGCTTCATCCTTTGCATCCATCAGATCACTGCCGTCTATCTGCATCAGAGATATTGGCTTAAGTAATTCAACAGTCTCAAAAGTCTTATTATCAGTCATTTTAATCCTCCCTCCCATCTTTTGCTTATGAAAATAGAATATCAGATTAATTCTTTATTGTAAATCAGTTTCACAGCAAATTAATTATTTATAATTGCAGACGCAGTACAAAAATGTAACAGGGGACGGTCGAGAGCCGTCCCCTGTTACATTTTTTTAGTCCCCTGTCACCTTTTGAATTTAATAGAATTTCTCGCTGGAATCTATGCTTTCGCCCAATTCGTTCCACTTGATCTTTAATACTCTTCTTACGGTGCCGTCTGCATTGTAATCTGTTTCCTTGATGAGGTCTCCGGCTTTGTTATATTTAAACTTGAGTATATTTACATACAGGCCGTTGTAATCATCCGTTACGATCTTAGTATGGAAGCCCTTGGAATTGAAGGTGTAAGTTATTTCATGAACATCCGTACTGTAAGGGTACGTGGTCTTTTCATACACAATTCTTCCCTTCTTATCATATTTATATTCATCGATGTAACTTTCATCGATCAGTTTACCGTCCCTAAGGGTTTCGCACTTGGAATCCAAGCGGATCAGTCTGCCCTTCTCGTCGTATTCATATAAGGTTACTTCTGAATTTGTGCCTTCGGTGACCTTTTTCTCAAGAAGATTGCCATTATAGGTATATTCCGTGGTAAATTCACCGTTTTCGTAATCGCAGCCGGACTTTTTGATGATGTTACCGTTTTTATCATATGTAAAATTATACTCAAAGGCATATTCGGCATTGTCGGACTCTGAAAACATACGGGTCATGCGTCCGTTTTTATCGAGCGTGATATTAAATACCTGCTTGAAGCCCCAACGGTTTTCCACATCAAGTGTTAACTGCCTTTTGGACTTGTTGTACTCACTTTCGGAGAAATCAGGATAATCGTATTCCAGCTCAATTTCCTTTACCTTTGCACCTTTTCTTAAAGTGTACAGCGGCTCCTTAAAATCCGTACCGGCGATCCTGATGTAATCAACCTGCTGATTTTTTGCAACTACGATACCGCTGTTATAAGTTAATTCTTCAAGGTAAAATCTGTTACCCGATACCTTTTCGGTAAAGCTGTTTACATAGTATATCCTGATATATTCAAATACGGCTTTATTCGTAAAACTGACATTCTCAGCGCGGATTTCAAGGCTCTTTTCCTTCGCTGTTTCCACCGGATTGATTGTCACGTTGATGTAGGCGTCGGTCTTGAATATGATATGCAACACATCAGGATCATTCATAGCCGCTTCCAATTCTTTCTGCGTCGAAACACGGACAAATTCAGTCGGCTCCGCTTTTACGGAAATGCTTCCGGTAAGGATTATCGCTAATACTGCACAGATGACAACTGCTGACATTTTTGCTAAATTTGTGATTCTTCTACTCATTTTCTTCCTCCTATAGATTACAGAATGTGTTCTGTTTTATCTTGATGAGGCTATATTAGCACAGAGTTGTATCCTTTTTATATCCTTTAGAAGATTTTTTGTAACACAAATAAGGATAAAAAAACAGACTGTCAATGCATTAGCAACGACAGTCTATTTTTGAAGGAAGGTATTTACAAAACGAATTCTTGTCATCGATAATCATATTATGGATCAGTACCTTTTATTAAAATACAGCCAAACAAAAAGCACCGTAACCAAGAGCTACGATGCTAAAATATCAATCAAAAAATATTGCAACTGGCTGACATAGATAACATCCTTGTAGTTCTTTAAGTCCCTATAGCTTTGCGTCACACCCTTTCGAGTGCTTTGCTGATTTATTTACTTACACTACCTATATCGTCAGTTCACGAATATCCCTTAACCCCAAGTTGATATTTATTTTTTAGATGTAACAGAGAACCGTCCGAGACCACTGTTACATTCCGACTCCCTGTCTCCTACCTGGATTCCTCCCAATACTCATAAGCGTCTTCCCAGTCATCAAAATCCTCTTCCCACTCATCGGCGAAATCTTCCGGATCATGATAATCATAAATATCATACGGATCATCATTATAGTTTTTAGAACTGTTTCCGGACTTCTTGCCGGAGGATTTACCGTTACCTTTCGTGGAATTATTATTTTTTGATGAGCTGCTGTCAGATGATTTACCGCTGCTCGAAGTACCGTTATGACTTGCAGCATCATCCTCTGTTTTTTTATAAAACTCTACAAGCTCCTTATGATTCTCCACATAAGCCTTATCGTAGCTGATAGCATGTATAAAACAATACTCAGAATCATCGGTACGTTCACTGGTGCAGGTCGCAAGCACGCATTTATGTTCTTTACAATATAAGCTGCCTTCCACCCTTTTATTAGAGCAGTCATCTCTTATGGCTAAACATTTGGTCTTGTAATACTCCTCTTCCCTTGCATCGCTAACCTTCTTGGCGATATTGTAAATACCGGTCACAATCAGGCCAAACGCCAGCAAAGCCAGAAAAACCGCCCAGGCATATTCTTTCATAGTCCACTCATGTTTATTATCCTGATCATTAGCCATATTTACAACTCACCTCCCTCTGTAAATGTAACAGAGAACCGTCCCCTGTTGCATTCCCTATTACATTACTTATTCTTCACATACCACTTTCCGAACTTCTCAAACACTTTCTTACCAAATACCTTCTTATAACAATCAACAAGCTGCTGCTTATCCTTATCGGTATATACGCCGTATAAGCCGTCAAAGCCGGACTTCTTAACTTCCAAGAGATAATCCCGCATAAAGTTAGGGCCGTAAGACTCGGCCAGATACTCGCAAAAATACTGTCCAAGAACATATTCCGCTCCCCTGTCTGCATGAGAAAGGGTTGAGAAATCATCTAAAAATACTGCCTCAGCGTTTTCCGCAGTTATTTCGATCCCGACTTCGGTATCAAGCCAAGTCTCCTCAAGGCTCTTTGCAAACTCAGCATTGTCCTTAGCCAGAGTCTTGATCACTTCATAACCGAAATAAGTAGCGCTGCCTTCTGTCGTAGTCCTGGAAACATAAGTGTATCTGTCTGTAAGCGTATGTGTAAGTTCATGCGCCAATGTATAGTAACTAACAAGTCCGCTGCCGCGTCTCCATGCATTATCCCTGTATGATGGAACGGAATTCCAGAAATCCATGCTAAAAAGTGCATAATCAAAAATTGTTACGTACTGCTCATTTGCACTCGGTATATAACCTGCATCCTCCCTATCCACTTCGATATAAATGGGAACTTTCATGCCAAACGAAACCCCTTCCCATGGATCAGCAGATGCAAGGAATTCATTCTTATAATCGAAGGTCCTGGGATTTTCCCAACCGTCATAAGTTAAACCGACCATCTCTTCAAGGGTATCCATGATCAGACCAATATTTTTAGCAAAATCGCCGGGCAGATCTATATCCGGCTCAACCAAAAGGACGAATTTGTCACCTTCCACATAACAATAAGAGTCCGTAATAACATGATCTTCCGTTTTGCCGCTTAAAGTAAGCTTTTTAGGACCGCTCTTATCATATTTAGCAGGTGTCTTCCTTACCGTAACATAACAGCTTGCTGTAATGCCGCCCTTTTTAGTTTTAGCGGTGATCTTGACACTGCCGCAACTGATCCCCTTTACTTTGCCTTTGCTTGAAACAGTGGCTATGCTTTTATCGGATGATTTCCATGTGATCTTTCCGAATTCTTTTTTAAGTTTAGACCCTGAGATCCAGGTCAGTCCGTTGTCCTTACTCACTTTTAATGTGAGCTTCTTTGTCTTTCCTTCATTAACCTTTACGTCTTTTAATGACGTAATGTAACTGCTTTTTGCTTCAGCTGACACCTGCGGTGCAAAAGCAGCCATGATCCCTGCAAGTAAAGCAAGGATTAATAAAGCGGTAAATAATTTAGTTCTCTTCATCTTAATCTCCTTCTCCGACTCCTTGTTTTGGTGACAGGGGCCGGTTCTCTGTCACCTAATACTCGATTTAAAATATAACATAATCCCGTACAAAATTCTATAATTTTCTTCATCTTAAAATGGACCATTTGTGACAGGGTAAAAAAAGAAGACAGGGGGTAGCGTATCAAACCATCCCCCTGTCTCGCATTTAATTCTCCATCGGGTTGAAGTCACCCAGCTGGACAGCCTCAATATGACCATCCGAAAAATGTAAAGTGATAACCAAAGGATTTTGTTTTAAATTATACTCATACGACTCAAATCCGTATTTATCCTTAAGGTTCATCAATACTTCGCTTAAAACGTTATTTTTCTGGTCATCACCCATCAACTGAAATGGTTCTTCCTGCCATAAAACAGTTAAACTATCCCAATCTGTAATCCGAGTTATTTCAATATCCTCCGGATTGTATTTTTCTTTAGGATTATCCCTGTTGATACAAATCACTACAAGTATTATAGCACAAGCCACTACAACTCCGGATAATCTAATAATCAATTTTCTATTCATAAACCCCTTCTACTGAACAAGCTTTATATGAACCTCTTATCGTTTATTTCTTCTCTTTATCGATTCAAAAATTTTCTGAAACCGGTTAAAACAATACTATCATTCAATTCCTGTAAATCAACATTTTTCATATGATTAACAATAAACGTAATATCCGTTTTAATCCGGTTCAAATAATAATAGTCATTCTTTATATTATCCATATATTCTTATCCCATCCTTTAAGATTTCTTCAGTTAATTCCAAGTTATCCTTAAGCTGCTCTATATTAAGGGCATCTATTCTCTTATGTAGTGTATTTCTTAGTCTTTCAACCATCCCAAAAAATTTTAGGCCTTTAACATCCGATGAAATAAGCAAATCTATATCACTAGTTTCGCCGGCCTTTCCCTTAGCATACGATCCAAAAAGCACACAATAATGAACAGGATATTCCTTGAATACTTCTCCGCACTTATCCTTTATAAAACTTATATCCAAAATTCCATGATCCTCGTCAATTGGATTGATCGTACTAAGTTTGTCAAATATGTAATTATATTTTAACGTTCCCTCTTTTTCTTTCTCATTTTCATATGAAATATAAGATCTAAGCGATATCCCAAGTAATTCAGCAGCTTGAGATTGTGTTAGTCTTTTCTCTGTTCTTAGTGTTTTTATCGTGCTCATAAAT
>JAIKXA010000031.1 GCA_024684355.1 Lachnospiraceae bacterium | reverse complement strand
GTTCGTATTATAACGAATGAACACCCTGTTTGTTAACCATTTTTTTATTTTTCTTATTAAAAGCTTTATAATACAATGGTTTTTTAATTACTCTTCTCTCAAAGCCAGATCTTTATTGATCATATCAAGGTATGGGATGTGATACCCGTTAGTCGATTTAAAGAAGAAGCCTTCATCTAACTCATCAAAACGGAAGCTTTTTCTGCCGCCGTCTTCCGCCCTCTTCCAAAAACGCTCAAGTTCTTCATCACGCATATAATAATAAATATCCCGTTTTGTAAAATAAATCAGGATAAAAGCTATGCCATCCTGCTTTTCGAAATCACGCATAAAAAGAACCTGATGCTCATGTATGTTCTGCAGTACAAATGTGTCCGCCGCACACTCTTTTGCATCAAAACATACCGGTATTCCCTGTATGACACCGATATAATCCACAGTACTTTTCTTATCAAAGTATGCGAGCGTGATATGTCCATGCGCCTTATCCATCTCAACAGGTGTGATCGGGGTGGGTATTTTCTGTATCAAAGCCAGCCCCTGTTCCCTGTATTTTTCATTTGTCATATTTACGCTTTCCTCTAAGGCCGAGCCTCGAAGACCTCGTGAATTCCATGATGGCATATTTTTCTCCCGGTTTTTGAAACAGAGAACCGTCCCCTGTCACTTTTTTATCAGATAAAAAATTCATCTGTTTTATTCAAGATTATCTCTTTACCGCTCAGATTCATAATCTCGCCGCAATTCTTTGGAAATACCATGCGGTAAGCCCTGAGCACCTGGCTTTTTACCTTGTATTTATCCCGTAGCTTTCGGTTAAACATCTCGTCTCCATACTTCATATCTCCCGCTAACGGGTGCCCTATGGATGCCAGATGTGCCCTTATCTGATGGCTTTTTCCGGTTATAAGCTTTACCTCCAAAAGAGTGCATCCTTCTCCGTATGAGATGGGTCTGTATTCGGTTACTATCTTTGATTCTTTGATATCTTTGGCATTTGCGTCATCAATGCCGCTGTTTGACAGCAGTTTTACAGAGACCTTGTTGGATGCTTCGTCCTTAATGAGATATCCTTCTATTCTTTGAGGCTTTTCAACCTGCCCCTTTACAATACACAGGTAATACTTATCAAGTTCTCTGCTTCTGAATAGCTCCGAGAGTCCTCTTAAACCTTTTAAAGTTTTTCCGCCGCATATAAGTCCCGAGGTGTTTCTGTCAAGACGGTTGCACATAGAAGGCTTAAAGGTTGCCATCTGTTCTGCACTCAGTTCTCCCTTATCAGTCATATATGCGATAAGCATTTCATTAAGCGAGATATCTGTAGTTTCAGCCTTCTGGGATAATACCCCTTTGGGTTTATCAAGTATGATCACATCGTCATCTTCGTAGATTATCATAGATGAAAGCTTATCAGCCGGACCTTTATTTGAATATTTATTATCTGTCGATTTGTCGCTGTAGGATAAAGGCTTGTTTTCATTTGTTCCTGAAAGACCACCTGTTCCTCTGCCCGAAAGCTTTGCATAAGATTCATCGGAAAAGAACATCTTTATTTCATCGCCCAGCGCCAAACGTTCACTGCCTTCAGCTTTTTTCCCGTTAAGGACTATATTCTTTTTTCTGAGCATCTTAAAAAGAAGTCCCTTACCGGCATTCGGCAGCAGCCGTATCAGGATCCTGTCCAAGCGTTGGTCTTCTTCATTTTTTCCGACTGTAATGATCTGCATTTACACCTCATGCCATGAAGCTTTCAAGCACTTCACGGAGTCTCTTTCGTTCCAGCTCGTCAGCCTCTTTTTCCTCTTTGCTTTCGTATACCTTCTCGCCGTATGCATCTGCACTCTTTAAGAAGTTCATAAACTTTCCCTTATCATCGGTACATGTTGCCTTTATCGCAAATGCTCTTCTCTTCAAAATGTCCTTAAGATAATCTTCAAGCTTATTCACATTTTTTCCCGCCAAAGCAAAAATCTTGTCTCCTGTGACTACCAGGAATGATACTCCGTATGCTTTTTCCGTAGAAGTAAAAAGCACATCGGCATAGAGCAGGTTACCTGCCTTCATAGCTTTAAATACCTTATTATATTCCTCTTCCGTCACGGATTTATGAGGCATAAAGAGTATCCATACCGTCATAAATCTGGCAGCAGGTATTACAAACAACGCACCGACTATTGTAAATACATTTGCTTTAGTTTCATATATCGATATGCCTATCAGGAACAGGCCTGCCGCAAGCAGAAAACACACTACCGTTACCAGCAGGTTGAACTTTTTCATAAAGCTTATATATCCCTGCTCGCCTTTTCTTTTAAATGTCACCGGATTCTTCCTCCAAATCATCTTATAACTTATTACAGTTTCGATTTTATCTTATAATATTAATACTTTCAATTCTTCAGGGCTTAATTCCCGGTACTCACCGGGCTTGAGTGTTTCATCTAAAGCTAATGTGCCCATGGATATACGCTTTAACTCCACTACCTCGCAGCCTACCTTTTGAAACATCCTCTTCACCTGATGGAACTTGCCTTCACATATAGTAACCTTTGCTTGAGCCATTGGTTCGTTATCTGCAGTTTCAGCCCCTTGCGATTGTTCCTGCAAGTTTTGAAGTATTTCAAGTTTTGCGGGTGCAGATGTAAACTCTTTAAATTCAAACCCCAAAGCAAATGCTTCTACCGCACTTTCATCAAGTGCTCCCTTTACTTTAGCTATATATGTTTTATCCACATGTTTCCCCGGTGCTGTAAGCCTGTGCCCGAGTTCCCCGTCATTAGTGACGATGAGAAGTCCCGTAGTATCCTTATCAAGCCTTCCCACAGGGAAAAGACCTTTTACGCCTTCATTCTTAAACAAGCTTATAACATTGGGGCTCAGATCCCCGGGCTCGGGTTCAGTGGATGATATGTATCCCGCGGGCTTATTCAGCATATAGTATCTGAATTTTGATAATATAAGCTGCTTCCCGTCTAAAGTTACCTCATCGGTTTCAGCCACCTTTACAGCGGGATCCTTTATCACTGCTCCGTTTAATTTCACACGGCCGGCTCTCAAGGCTTGCTTGGCATCGGACCTGGTAAGTCCGCCATAATTCGAGAGGATTTTATCGAGTCGTTCCATAGGGTACCTCAACTGTCTCACAAAAGTGACGGTGCATCAAAGAGTATATCAAATCCTCTTATGTAATAATCCGAATACTTCATGGCAATATTTATTTCCTGATGTGCGTATTTATCATACACCGCACACACCTTCATCCTGGCTGCTTTTCCCGCCCATATGCCCGGGAGGATATCCTCAAATACCAGACACCTGTTTCTTTCAACTCCAAGCTTTTCAGCTACCAGCAGGTATATATCCGGGAAAGGTTTTCCATGCTTAACTTCCGATGAAATATGTATCTCATCAAAATATACATGCGCATCAAGATGATCCAGGACCACATCCACAAGCTCCATGGAGTTGCTTGTAGCCATTCCGATCTTTATCCCCCGTTTTTTTAACTCAGACAGGAATTCTCTGGCTCCCGGTTTAAAATCAACTTTTGTCCTGTAAAACTCATAAGCCATATCATTCCATGTTTTCATCATAGTATCCGTATCTTCCGGAATATTAAACCTGTCTTTGATATAGAAAGCTGTTTCTGTAAAACTCATTCCTTCTATGCATTCCTGCAGATCCGCCGGAAGCGTATACCCGAAACGTGCAAGATAATCAATATCTATCTGTTCCCACATCCACATAGAATCAATGAGTGTACCGTCCATATCAAATATTACGGCATCTATATTATCCAATAGTCCCATTAACTTTTATCCTTTTATCTTTTACTGCAGTCTCCATGACGGCAGATATTTATTTTTAAAACGGCCTTTATCAAGCTTTCCCCAGCCAAGAGGATAGCCGTCGACTGTAACCAGACAGTACCCGTCTTTTGCCTCGCCGTCTTCAACATCTATACTTTCACATTTTAAAAATCTTACTACGCGTTCATCTTCGAGTGAAAGATCAAGAGAGTTCAAGTATTCCTCTTTTCTTAAAGCCAGTGCCAATGACTGAGACGGCTCAAATCTTCCCGTTTTCATTTCTCCCATGAAAAGACCTGTACGCAATACTCGTAATCTGTCAAAATCAGGCATATTTTCCGGAAGCAGATAAATCCTGTTATCACTTACTCTGAGCCTTGATGCATCTATTTCAAATCCGATCTTTTCAAAGAAATCAAAAGCCTCATCGCTGATCTTTTTATATTTTGATCTTGTACGGGTATCATAAAGATTCTTTGCACCGCTCAGAATGACACTTTGGGGCATATGACCCTGAGTGTCACATCTATCATCACGAGTTTCGGATCTGTCATCCTGTAAGCTTCGCTCGAAAGATCCAAATGAAAAATCCGCTGCCCCTGCACATCTCTTACGCAGAAGTGCAGCATAGTGTCCTTCACCCTTTATCCTATGCGGGAAAAGCCGGATAGTTTTATTAAGGTCAGTATCTTCTCCGAATCCTTTTACAAATCCCTCGTATCTTTGATCATCAAAATCTATCGCATCAGTCACTTCCATTTCCGGGAAGTTTTCCAGGATAAACCTTATACTGTCTTCATCCTCAGATTTTGAGAATGTACATGTTGAGTATAACATCAGTCCCCCCGGCTTTAACATCTTTACTGCCGAAGGAAGCACTGTACGCTGAATATCCGCATAATACTGCGATCCGTATTGTTCCCAGTTTTTTGCGATGGAATGCACCTTTCTGAACATTCCTTCTCCGGAACAGGGTGCATCAACAAGTATCTTATCGAAATATCCTTCAAATCTTTCCGCAAGCTTTTCAGGTGCTTCACTGACCACAACAGCGTTTTTGATACCGAACAGTTCCACATTCTTAACAAGTGCCTTTGCTCTGGATGCGCTGATGTCGTTGCTGACGAGCAGTCCTTTTCCTTTTAGTTTTGCCCCAAGCTCGGTTGTTTTGCCGCCAGGCGCCGCACACAGATCAAGTACCCGGTCTCCCGGTTCTACCGGAAGTAAAGCTGCCGGCAGCATGGCACTTGGTTCCTGTATATAGTACAGACCGGCAAAATAGTACGGGTGTTTTGCCGGTTGTTCATCCTCACTTGTGTAATACCCGTTTTCCATCCACTTAACCTTTTCAGATATAAACGGAGCCTTGCTCTCAAACTCCGAAGGGGATGTTTTAAGAGTGTTGCACCTCATTCCCCTCATATGATCGTCATCATATGAAGCAATAAAAGCTTCATATTCGCTCCCCAGCAGTTTCTCCATTTCGTTAAGAAACTTTTCCGGAAGCCATGTATTTTTATTTTCCATTTTTCTGTCCATATCTATATATGTCTGTATTAGCTTTTCTTTATTCTACCGATACAAAACAAATTTACTATTAATGCCACATAATGTCAAGGAAAAACGAAAAAGGACAGTCTGTAAAACCGCCCTTTTTCCCTTATCCCATCATATTTTAGTCACATTTGCTTCGCAAACGCGGCGAGTAGTGCAACAGTTATCTTAAACTCTGGGCTCTGTAACCTTCCGAAATGGTATCAAGTTCCTTTGCAAACCTTTCAAGATGTTCCAGATCCTCTGATGCATATATCTTAAAGAATTCGTCCTGTATCTTTATGATCTCACGTTTATTGGCTGCCTTATACAGGTTCTGGATATTGTTAAGGATGTCAGCCACAAGATTGGAACGCAGTGTAAATGTATTTTGCGCATCCATGATCTCTTCACGTACCTCAGCCATCTCACTGTCCAGGACCCCGATGGCATCTGCTGCCTTAAGAAGTCTTGCACGCAGTGACGCAGGCATGTTCTGCTTATACTTGTACTGTAGGGAATGCTCTATGGTAGCCCAGAAGTTCATGGCAAGAGTTCTTATCTGGATCTCCACATGCAGCTCTTTAGGTCCGTTTATCGTCTCTACCACGTATTTTACTACCATATGATAGCTGCGGTATCCTGAAGCCTTCCTGTTTTTCACATAGTCCTGTTCCTCAATGACTATCATATCACTTCTTTTACCGATAAGCTCAACTACCTTGTATATATCCTCAACAAACTGACAGATGATACGGATACCTGCTATATCATCAATATTATCCTCTATGTCGTCAAGCGAGATATGCTTTTTCTGGACTTTCTCAAGAAGTGATGAAATAGACTTTACTCTTCCGTATATCTGCTCTATAGGAGAATACAGTCCCGCATTACGATAAGAGTTTTGAACATGTTCAAACTTGACCTTAAGCTCATCCACCGCCAAAGCGTACGGCTCAAGTATCTCCCTCCACATTTGTATTTCCATAACCTTCTCCGATCATGTTTTATTGTAATTTCTTTCTTGCTTCCTCCTCAGAATCCCCATATAAAAATCTCCATAATGCGTCCCTGTTTTTCTCGATATCTATCTGGATAACACTCATCTTATCCACGGTAAGATACTTGTATGTTCCGTCCTGAGGAACACGGAACTCCTGAATATCAATATCGGTAACACCTATTGCCATGACCATATTTGTGTATTTCTCTATTGCTTCGGCATCAGCATCAGTTGTAACAAGCGGCAGACATTCAAGACCTACTTTAAGAAGATCTATATAGTTAAGTTTCTTTAACTGTGCAATGATCGCCTGTATTACTTCACGATGTCTGTTGGTACGTCCAAAGTCGTTTTTCTCTTTTCCCTTTGTGGCAACATACCTTATCCTGCTGTAACCCAAAGCCTGGTCACCATTCATATGGTTAAGACCTTCAACTACATTCCTGTTTGCTTCCTGTGATATATAATTGGTCTTATTAAGATAATCGGCTTCTTTCTTCGAAAGCTTAATATCTATTCCTCCAATTGAATCAACAACTGTACGGAAATCTTCAAAATTAACCAGTATATAATGATCCGGAACAATACCGAAGTTTGCCTCCAATGTATCATATAACAGAGCAACGCCGCCCTTTGCATAAGCAGCATTTATTCTGTTGTTCTCCTTACCCGGAATAGTTACATAACAATCACGCATAAAAGAAGTAAGTTTAACTGTCTTATCTTCACTGTTGATCGTTAGCAAAACAATCAGGTCCGTCCTGCCTCTGCTGGATGTTTTTCCCGTAAGACTCTTTCCTGTTACCGGATCTATATTCTCAACACCGAGCAATAGGATATTCATTATCTTTTTATCAAACATCAGCGGGGCCTGTGTAGGTTCGGGAGTGGGTGTGGTGATCTGTGTGGGGATAGGTGTAAGCATATCCTTAAACTTATTCAGATCCTCTTCCGGAAGCGTAGGTTCCGGAGCCACATTTGCATCTATCGTCTCATGATTTACGTTGCTGTCAATAAACCAGCTGATAAGCTTTACTCCAAGTCCGCTGATATTCAAAAATACTACAAGCAATACTATGAATAACGCTATCCCGGCCATGATGTATATCCATTTGGGGATCTTAGCAAGAAAACCTAAAACTCCTTTTTTCTCTTTCTTTTCTTCTAGCTCAGGCTCACCGTTTCCCGGACCGTCCGGTGCATCTGACGGACCATCGGGTACCAGTGGATCCATCTCCAGCTCCACCTGTCTGTTTATAGAGTCTCCCAGACCCTCAATAATAGCATTGTCGGCTTCTTCATGTTCCATCTCGAGTAGTTCATCGGCGAAATCACTTTCCGACTCAAGCTCATTTTGTTCTGGAATATCTTTTATTTCTTCTGAAACCACCACAGTATCATCCGGGGTATCGTTTTCTTTTTCCGCAGATACCAGCTCTTCTTTATTGTCTTCCATTTAAAGCTCCTTAAAACACGGGGTCAGGCAGGATCCTCTTCATCTAAAAATACGAACTGATGAAGTTTTTTGATATTCTGCTCTAAATAACCGTCAAGCACAATTGCATATGTGATATTGGAATATCCGTTATATTTTCCTTTTTTCCCACTGTCCTTAAACAATTCTTCGGAAGGAAGTCTCATCTGGTTGATCGTAAAGGTTTTATTCTCAACAACGTTTTCCAATAACTCTGATAACTGATCTACCGTAAGATTGGTATTTATATATCCCAGACAGTCTTTAAGGACGGAATACATGCTTGTGAGGCTCAAACTCTTATACTGCTGGACAACGGCATTGATAACACGTCTGTGTCTCTGTGTTCTTCCGTAATCGTTGCTTGCTCCTCCGAGAGTAACTTCCTTTCTTACACGGCAGTAACCAAGTACCTGATTGCCGTTCATGTGGTTCCATCCCGCCTGAACAGTCCTGTATTGTTCCTTGGATATATAATTGGTAGTACGTAAATATGCAGCTTCTTTTTCACCGAGCTGAAGGTCTATGCCTCCAAGTCTGTCAATGATCTTTTCGAAGCTTGAGAAATTAACAAATGCATAACCTGTAATATCTATATCATAGGTGTTCTCTATGACTTTCATCAGAAGCTCCGCACCGTTTCTTTTCTTTTCTTCGGTGGTCTCTCCTGTTCTGTATCCGGTTGCATATACCGAGTTGATCTTATTACCGTACGGGATACCGTCAACACTTTCCTTAACTCCGGGTATCTCCACATAAGTATCCCTGAGTAACGATGTAAGCTTGATGGAATTATCTTTTGTGTTTACGGAAAGCAGTATGATCGCATCCGTATTTCCAACGCTGCTTGTATCAAACTTTATATTTCCGTCGGCATCAACATAAATACTTTCAACACCGAATAACAGATATGTTCTAACATAATCCTCTGATCTGGGAAGTTTTTCGATAACTGTATTTTCTTCACCCGGATCTATCACAAGATCTTCCGGAATATCCTGGATGTCCGTCGGATCCTTTGTAGTAGTGGATGGATCTGTTTCCGTTCCGATATTGCCGGATTCACCGGAATTATCAACCAGTATCGGATCTTCATCTATATCCTGGTTCATCTGTCCGTGTGCCCAGATAGCGGCAATACGGTATGCAATCTTTCTGCCGGGTTTGGTAAATGCCAGAAACGCTGCGGCAGCCAAAATAAATATCACAATACCGAGTATGATCTTTAAGGCTTTTTTACCGCCTTTTTTCTTTGTCTTTTTCATATCTTCCTCGAAATCATCATCGGTATAATCAAAATACTCGGCATCGTCTCCGTTATATAAAAGGAGCTCACCTGAACCTGCTTCTTCACCCTCTATATCAAGAGCGCGCATAGCTTCGTATTCTATAAGAGCATCGATGTCACTTACATCACCCGGATCATCCATCTGCTCATATTTTGTGATCTCGTTTTTGTGATAAGACCTTCCGGCTTCGGATGCTCCGATCCTGTCCAGATCGGCGAGCTCAAGTTCCGGGAGATCATCATCAAACTCAAGATCATCATCGTCAAAATCACTCATTTTTAGTCCTCATATATTTGTTATAAACTATTCGCCGCTGTACAAAACCACTCATAAACCTTCCGGCTCCGCCGTAAGCCGCCGCTAAAGCGGCTTTTGTTTACTCGTTAGTTTTGCCCAGCTTTCGTAGCTTAATCTGTGTATAAGCAAATCTGCAAGCAGGCTTGCGCTTTGCTTTCCACAGATTTAGCTGCGAATAGTTTTAGTTCTTAAAACTGTGAATAGGTGCAGGTATCCTGCCGCCGCGGTTTACAAACTTCTCACATGAGAATCTGTTTACGGGCATTACCGGTGCATAGCCGAACAGACCGCCGAAATTAAGAGAATCACCCACTGTTTTACCGATAGCGGGGATAAGCCTTACAGCGGTAGTCTTATTATTGATCATACCTATAGCCATCTCATCAGCTATAATACCGGCTACCGACTCAGCAGGAGTATCGCCGGGTATAGCTATCATATCAAGTCCTACAGAACATACGCAGGTCATGGCTTCCAGCTTTTCAAGTGTAAGCGCACCTGCTTCCACAGCATCTATCATACCCTGATCTTCGCTTACGGGTATAAAAGCACCGCTTAAACCGCCAACATATGAGCTGGCCATAACTCCGCCTTTCTTAACCTGGTCGTTAAGTAATGCAAGCGCAGCCGTGGTACCGGGAGCGCCGGGATATTCAAGACCTATTTCCTGTAATATCTCTGCCACACTGTCCCCTATTGCCGGAGTAGGTGCCAGCGAAAGATCAACGATACCGAAAGGTACATTCAGCATGGATGCTGCTTCACGGGCAACAAGCTGTCCTACACGTGTTATCTTAAATGCAGTCCTCTTAATAGTCTCGCAAAGTACTTCAAAATCAGCACCTCTTGCAGCTTCAAGCGCCTTCTTAACTACACCGGGGCCGCTTACACCTACATTTATGACAGACTCTCCCTCTGTGATACCATGGAAAGCACCGGCCATAAAAGGATTGTCGTCAGGAGCATTGCAGAAAACAACAAGTTTTGCTGCTCCCAAGCTTTCCGTACCATGTGACTTTAAAGCTGTTTCAAGCACTATATCACCCATACGTCTTACAGCATCCATATTGATACCTGTTCTGGAAGAACCCACGTTTACAGAGCTGCATACGCGTGAAGTGCGCTTTAACGCCTCCGGAATGGAATTAAGGAATATCATTTCCTTTTCGGTATTACCCTTTGCAAGCATAGCCGAATAACCGCCGATAAGGTTGACGCCGACGTTTTCAGCAGCCTTATCAAGTGTCTCCGCAAGCTTCACATAATCTTCTTCTGTTTTGCACGCAGAAGAACCAACAGTGGCAATAGGTGTTACGGAGATACGTTTATTAACTACCGGAATACCGTAGCTTTGTGAGATATGTTCGCCTGTCTCTACAAGCTTACCGGCTTTTTTGCATATTTTATCATAGATCTTTGTACTGCACTCTTCCAGCGAGCTGTCCATACAGTCAAACAGGCTTATACCCATCGTGATAGTACGCACATCGAGGTTTTCATGCTGGATCATATCATTTGTTTCTATAACTTCAGATATATTAATCATAACTGAAACACTCCTTAATACTTTTATATCGCACTATCAGATCCTGTGCATCATGTCAAATATTTCTTCTCTCTGAAGACGTATCTGTACTCCTATGGACTTGCCCATTTCATCAAGTTCGGACTTAACCTTTTCAAACTCTGCGATCTTTTCTCCCATATCGGCGATCATCATCATATTGAAATAACCCGATACTATTGTCTGTGAAATGTCAAGAATGTTTATCCCGTTATCTGCAAGGTATGTACAGACTTTAGCCATGATACCAACCTTGTCCTTTCCTACTACGGTAATAACTACCTTTTGCATCTTAACGTCCTCCTGTTATATTGATAATTCTGTTGCTTTCATCTCCCTTCATGTCATTTTATATATACACTATAAAATACAAATGTTACATAATTATGACATGAATGTTACATCTTTAAAAACTTTGTAATATTTTATTGTAATATTTTCTTCGACAAATTTCTTTCTATATAATACTGTATATATCAGAAGCAGTATTTCGTCCGGCCACATCAAGTGTCACAGGACTGTTACAGCATCTGGTGAGCAATTCCGCCCTTACCGTTTCATAAGCGAGTTCCGCATAATTATTGTCCTTGCTTAAATGGATCAGCAATATATATTTAAGTCTTTCACTGAATATCCTGCAAAGCAGATCCGCAGCCGAATCATTTGAAAGATGTCCTTTGGGTCCCGATACCCTTTGTTTAAGGTTATACGGGTATTTACCTACCATAAGCATGTTAATATCATGATTGGCTTCTAAACATATGGCATCAAGGTCTTTAAGACAATTAACTATCCTGTCGTCAAAAAAACCCATATCCGTTGCTACAGCAAATCTCTTGCCGTCAGATTCGATACGGTATCCTACCGGATCCACTGCATCATGTGAAACAGCAAACGGATGTATTATAGCATCTTTAAAATAAAAGTCAATATCCGGAACGATCTCGGTGAACACACTTTCGCCGAAATCACCGTCAAACTTTGAATAAAGAGCCTTTAATGTTTTTTTTGTACCGAATATCTCCATCGGGTATTTTTTTACAAAAGTTGAAATACCCTGGATATGATCTATATGCTCATGAGTAACGAATATCCCGTCTATATCCGAAGGATCGATATCTATACCTTTTAGACCTTCACAGATCTTTTTGGCACTGATCCCTGCATCGATCAGGATATTGGCTTCATCGGTTCCGACAAATATACAGTTGCCGCTGCTGCCGCTCGCTATACTGCAAAATTCCACTCTTTTGGTCCTCCGTAAATTATTCCCAGAAAAGTTCCAACATATCCCCATCTGCTACAGGGGTAAAGAAATCGGCTTCTGTCCCGTTTCTTTTGCATACGATCCTTGAGCCAAGCAGTGCCGACGTATTAAACTGATAAAAATCAAGCACGTCCACAAAGGTATAAGAACTCTTTCCCTGAAGGAGCACCGGAACATTATTGACCATAACGGGTACATCCTTCGAAATGGGAGTTTCCCCGGCTTTTTTCATCTTTGAGAGCTCCTCGGTAAGCATTCTTGTTCTCTCAACCAGTTCATTATACTGATCTTTTAATTCATGGTTTGCTTCCCCGTCCGGCTTTTGGGTATCACCGGCTTCGTTCTTATTCATGATAATGCCCGAGATACTATCTTCAGTCTCGTTTACAATGTCTATTATGTAGTTTTCATAGATCTTTTCATAAGGATCGGCAGTCTCCGGATCAAGCGAACGGTTATTTAAGATCACCTTATGTCCTGACGGTATATCAAGTTTCTTAAACAGTTCACCGGCATTATAATAATCGTGGATCTCAACATTATCTCCTTCCGATATCTCATAATCCCTTTCTTCTTCCCTGCCGTTAACTCTTATTTTTCTTTCAAATCTGACCTGCTTGCCGTTAACTATAAAGAATATGCCCTTTTTGTATTCCTCGAGTTCGCCGGCCTTAATATGTCCGTCGGCGCCGGCAGTGGATTCCTTTACAATGATTATATCATTGCACTTTACAGGTGTGATCACTCCGCATTCTTCGCCGTTTACCATAACAAAAGCAGACTCCCCGTTCCGGCCTTTAATAACTCTTTCTTTACCGTTTACCATAAAGGTCAGGTCTTTTCCTTTTTTAGGGAATATATCCGCATTCCCGAGTCCGGCACTTATCACGGCATCCATAACATTAAGCTTTCCGTTATCGTAAAGCTTTATATCGACCCCGTTCATCTTTACTATTATGAAGTTGTTGTTCTGCTCATAATAGTTTAAACAGATACCTATTGGAGTAACCAGCATAGGATCATTGATAGGTACATTATCGGGTGTAACGATACGTGTAAATACTTCTTCGCCCCTGAGAGCCACACGCTGCTCCGGAAGACCTATCGCCTGGGATAAAAGCTTTGAAAACTCCGGATTTTTACCGCCGCCTCCGACAATAAATACGGCTCCGACTCTTTCCCCGCCATTAAGTTCAAGTATCTTATCCGCAATAAGCTTTGAAAGCTTTTTAAAGGGTTCTGATAATACCTCATGTATCTTAGACGCTTCTACCGTCTGTTTCGTTCCCATAACATCGATATAGGGGATGTTATCTTTTCCTTCGGAAAAATCAAGTTTTACCTGTTCTGCTGTAGCAAAATCCGTAAGGAGCTCATACATGATACTTTCCGTAAGATAATCGCCCGCACAGGGGAGCATTCCGTATCCGGTGATACTGCCCTCTCTGGTTATACATATATCTGAAGTTCCTGCTCCGATATCTACCAATGCAAGATTAAGCAAACGGAACTTCTCAGGTATTGCAACATTTATTGCGGCTATGGGTTCCAAAGTAAGGTTGAGCACTTTCAGTCCTGCCCTGTCACATACCGAATAGAGACCGTCTATGACATCTCTGGGAAGGAATGTAGCCAGCACATCGGCAGATATCTTAGATCCTCTGTGTCCTTCAAGATTTGTCAGCTGTACATTTCCCAGATAGTATTTAACTATCGAATATCCCACACAAAAATATTCGGTACCGTCTTTTTCTTCCGCACGTAATTTTGCATGTGCCTGTTCCATTCCCATAAGCTCCATGGCATATACCATATCCTCGGTTACAGCCATGTCATCGCCCAAGTCATAATCCATCCTGACCTTTACGGTCTTAAGTACTCGTCCGGCAGCAGCTATACAAACCTTATCAAGCACCATATTAAGCTCTTTTTCGAGTTCGTATTTGATATGGCATACGGTATCGGCCACTTTACCTATATCATGTATCTGCCCGTCCAGCATAGCCCTGGTTTCATGACATGCCGACTTTTGAGCAAGTATTATGAATTCACCTGTCGGCTTCCTGTATCCTACGGTACCCACTACGCTCCTGGTACCTATATCAAGACCAAAAACCATATTATCAAAGGATTTAGCCTCATCCATAACCCATATTCTCCAATCTTTATTCCGTGATCATCAGATAACCTGACAGTATCTCCAGCATATCTTTTTCCGTAACATCGAATCCGTTGGGTACCGTTCTGTCTGCACGGCTTAAGAAAAATTCCACAGGATTCTGATTCATAAAGAATGAATCAATAGTTTCCTGGGTATATCCTCTTTCCGTCATTAGCCTTCTTCGTCTGGTTCCTTCCGGAGCGTATACATACCAAACTTCGTCGCATATGCTGTCAATCCCGGCTTCATATATAAGTGCCGTTTCGATCAGCACTGCCTTAAACCTGCCGGATGCTTTCTCTTTTTCGATTATATCATTTATCTCTTCTATTACTGCCGGATGTGTTATCTCATCAAGCCTGTCCAGGAGACCACGGTCAGCCATTACCAGTCTGGAAAGCTCCTGTCTGTTTATCTCTCCATCCGTGTTAAGAAGCTTATCCGATAAATGAGAAAACTCTTCAACTACCTTTATAAAGCTTTTTCCGCCTTTTTGCATCTGCATACGGGCTATCTCATCCGTATTTATATGGAGTATCGGAAAATGTTTTTCTGCAACCTTCGCCACAAATGATTTACCGTTTCCGATCCCGCCTGTAAGTCCTATTATCTTCATATTGATCTCTCCGCTGTTTAATGTGCTTCAAACCAGCTCTTTCCGACAGCCGTTCCCACTTCCAGTATAACCGGTAATTCTGCTGCCGACTGCATCTCTTCCTGCATTATACGTTTTACGGCTTCGGCATCTTTTTCTTCAGCTTCCACCAAAAGTTCATCATGTATCTGCAGAAGAAGCTTAGCAGAAGGTATTTCAGCCTTAAGCCTTTTATAAACTTTGAGCATGGCAATCTTGATAATATCTGCAGCACAGCCCTGGACAGGCGAATTCATGGCTATTCTTTCACCAAATGACCTCTGCATGAAATTGCTTGACGAAAGCTCAGGTATAGGCCTGCGTCTTCCGAATATCGTAGTGCTGTATCCGTTAGCGCCGGCTTCAGATACTGCATTGTCCAGGTATTTCTTTACTCCGGGATATGTTTCAAAATAACTCTTTATATATTCTTCCGCTTCTTTCCTTGAAATATTCAATCCTGTCCCGAGGCCGAAAGAGCTGATACCGTATACGATCCCGAAATTGACAGCTTTTGCCCTGCTTCTGAGTTCTGCGGTAACTTCATTCTCGGGAACTTTAAAAACTGCTGCCGCAGTACTTCTGTGTATATCAGCCGAATTGCGGTAAGCGGATATCAGTTTTTCATCCCCCGAAACCGAAGCAAGTATCCTGAGTTCTATCTGGGAATAGTCCGCATCAATAAGCACCTTCCCCGGTTCCGATACAAATACCTTTCTCAGCTCCCTCCCCAGCTTCTCTCTTATAGGAATATTCTGGAGATTCGGCTCGGTACTTGAAAGTCTTCCCGTGGCTGTGACAGTCTGGTTAAAACTTGTCCTTATCCTTCCGTCCTCATCTATGTACTCCGAAAGTCCGTCAGCATATGTGGATTTTAATTTGCTTAACTGTCTGTAATTAAGTATCTTTTCCACCACAGGATCTTCAATCTTTAATTTTTCGAGGATATCAGCCGATGTGGAATAGCCGGTCTTTGTCTTTTTGCCGCCCGGAAGCTTAAGCTTTTCAAACAGGATAACTCCGAGCTGCTTTGGCGAATTGATGTTAAATACCTCTCCGCAGCCTTCATATATCTGTTCTTCAAGCACCTTGATATCGGCATCAAGCTTTTTGCCGAAGCTTACAAGTTCATCCGACAGTATATATATACCGTTCTCCTCCATCTCCTTTAATACTACCGTTAACGGAAGCTCTATATCATTATATAAGGAAGACATTTTATCTTCCGATAGCTTTTCTTTAAGCACAGGGCTGCTCTTTGCAAGTGTCTCGGCTTCTGTAAATAAAACTCTCGCAAAAACATCCTTATCATTTTCTTTGGCTTCTTTAAGTTTTGTTTTCCCAAGTATTTCCGCAGATGATCTTGGGATGCTCAGTTCTGCGATCGAAGCGGCAACAGTATAATCGTAGCTGCCAAGAAGCGGATTTATCAGATATGCTGCTATTGATACGTCAAAGCAGTTTCCGCACTCCGAGATCCCGATATATTTCATAAACTTTTTCATATCGGAAACCGCAAGTGTAACTCCTGCCTTTATCATACGTCTCAGCTGATCGGCTATCACCGCTCCGGTAATAAAACCTTCTGCAAAGATGCAGTAATCCTTATCTTTTATGCTAAATGCAACTCCGAGGATCTTCTCGGGCCTGAACCCGTGGAAACGCTCGGAATCATCCACAGCCAAAGACACTCCAACCGTATCGTTTTCCTTTGTAAGCGCATCCATCAAAACCGTAAATTCGTTAAAGTCCGAAATGATCTTCTCCTCATTTTTCTGTTCGGGCTCACTTTCGCCCGCATCTTCTATATGGATAGAGGAAAACTCCAGCTTCATAAACTCCTGTCTTGTTTTTGCAGTGTCAATATGAAGCTCCAGGGTATTAAGATCAACATCTTCAAGCGGTATATCGCATTTAATGGTTGCAAGCTTTTTGCTGATAAAAGCAGCCTCTTCACCTACCAGTTCAGTTTCGCTTTTTTTAAGCAGCTGTCCCATTGGCGACCTGGTGATCCCGAGTTTCTCCTTCCATTCGGCCGCCTTTGCCTTTTGTCCTTTCTCATCAAGATCTCTGATATCATCGTACAGTGCTTCTACCGTCTCATAATATGCGATAAGCGAAACAGCTGTAGCAGGACCGACCCCCGGCACGCCTTTGATATTATCCGAAGTATCGCCCTGAAGGCCTTTAAGAGAGCTTATGGAATCCGGCCACACTCCGAATTCCTTTTTGACCAGTTCCGGAGTAAGATTAAATGCCCGATCAGGAACATCCGCCTCATGCCTGATCCCGTATTTTTTGTATAACTCATCTGTTTTCTGGACAGTAGAATGCATTAACCACAGATTGGTATTTTCTGTTACGAGCTGAAGATAATCGTTATCTTTTGTAAGGATCTTTACCGGAATGATACTCTCAAATTTTTTGGCAAGTGTACCGCAAAAATCGTCAGCTTCGTATTCATCATCCATGAACTGTTTTATGTTCATGGACTTAAGCAATTCTTCGCACAGAATAAACTGATCCTTTAACGGAATAGGCGTTTCCCCGCGGTTGCCTTTATAATCGCTGTATATCCTGCGTCTGAAAGTATTTCTGCTCTTATCCCATGCCACCGCAAGATATTTGGGCTTCTGTTCCTTTATTATCTTGACCAGTGTGCGCATAAAACCATATACCGCATTGGTATATATCCCGCTTCCGGTCTGCATGATCTTATGATAAAACTTCTTTTTGTCTTCCTCTGTTTTGGCAAACAGTATTTCCCGAGGAAGGTTACCGTAATACTGTGTGGTAAGAAGGCTTGATCCATCCACAAGCAATAAAATATCGTTATCCATTTGTAAACTCCGTTATGTTTTTATCCGAAGATCAATAAAGCCACTCCGGCTATGATCGCTGAGATGCCGGCTATCAAAAAACCGTATGCGGCATCATATCGCGTATCTCCCTTGTCATTGCCGTTTGAACCGAGTTTCTTTTCCAGAGTCTCCATATAATTTGAAGTCTCCCTGCCGGATTCGTCATTCAGTTCATTTATCACCGAGAATATTACATGATATATCTCGAGCTCTTCATGACAGGTCTTACAGTCCTTTACATGGTCCACAAAGCTTTGTCTGTCGTATCCCGACAGTTTTCCTTCCAGAAAGCTTTCAACCATGGACTGATATTTTAAACATTCTCTTTTCATAAGCGTCTTTTCTTTTTCAGGCTCCGAGCCTGCTTACCGGTATTTCTTTGTCCGTCATGGTAAATGTCAGTTTTTCAAGTACAAAACCGGGGCCTATGGGGCTTATCTTTATACTGTTTTCACCCTCATTCAGCTTTATAACCGCTTCGGTTACCCTTACGTTTTCTATCACTGCAAAACACCATGCCCTGCAGGAGTTTTCACCGCCAACGTAGCCTTCGGGAATGGTATCCGTCTTTATCTTTGGAGCATCGTTTACACTGATATAACAGGATATCCTGTTTTTATGATCCGACGGATTGGAAGGTGCCGTGTACAGCTTAAGTCTGTAATAGCCGGCCTTCGGTGCGATAACACGGTATTCGGCAATAGGGCCGTCATCAAACCATATATCCTGAGGATAGGCTTTTAATGCCGCACCCTTTTGTCCCGGCAGAAGCCTTCCGAAGCTTTCCAGTTCTCTAAATTCGCCATCTTTACCCTTGTCAAGGCTGTAATACTTTTCTGCCGGCACGGATGCTGTAATACCTGTAAAACTGTGCACTTTTTCATTATCCGGACATACACCGTCCCCCGAATACTCAAAGAATACCATAACGGATCCGGCATTGGTCTTTACCGTAAACTCATGCTTTCCGGTTTTTGCACCACTTTTAACAGTTACCCGGATAACGGCATCATTTTCCTGATCCGCCATTCCGGAAAGTATATATTTATCATCTTTTCCGGTAAATACAATATCGGGGTCCTGGCATTCTATGGTATATGTCACCGGATTCTTTCCGGCAGATGAAACCGTAAACCCGCCGCATCCCCTATAATCAAAGCCGGTAAGCTTAACGGGATGTCTGGTCCATGCTCCGCCGCCGCTGTAACCCTTTGAATCATTATCGGATATAACAACATCATTATTTGCTTCCGGCTCAACATAAACCATGACCGGCATCCTGCAGCCTTCTTCATTCCAGTTTTTAAAACCGATATGCTTTGACAAGCCCATACCGTACCATTTTCCGAATTTCATGGTATGGAAACTTTCTGTAAGGCTCTTATCCTTATCTATGCACTCCTTGATAAGTCCCGCATACTTATTGGCGGTCACCCGTCCCATAAAAGCGCATCTCTTATTATATGCGGCATATATCTGCATCTTTATAAGATTGACCGAAGCCAAAGCCTGGAAACCTATAAGACTGTAAAATGCATCTTTATGATTTCCCGGAAAAAGCTCCATGACAAGTTCAGTCTTCTTTTCCAGTTCATTACAGATATCGAGTATATTATCGGCTTCATTGTAATGCTCTATACTGAAGGTTTCTTCGGACATCACCTCGGGCTTGACTATATTGTTGAGTCTGGTATAGCCGTCAGCTATGCCGGCTATGCTCTTTACCGTATTTTCATTCAGCCCCGCAAACTGCCTGGCTGTCCACTCTTCAAGATATGCCGTATAATTGCCGGGTGCATTTGTCCCGTATTTATCAAAATCATAAGCCAGATCCATAAAATAGCTTAACGGCAGCTCCTGGTTCTTAAGATCTCCCACATTAACGATCCAGATGTCCCTGATACCGAAATCGTAAGCAGTTGTCATCTGCTCCCATATCTTGGGCAGATATGAACTGTTGACCCACTCATAAGATACAGGACCTCCGTGATAATCGAAATGATAATACATTCCGTATCCGCCCTTATGATCTCTCTGGTCGTCATCCATCATAAGCCGTAAGTTTCCGAAGTTATCATCGCACAGCATAAGTGTCACGCCGTCAAGGCCGTCCCAGCTTTTAAGACCCTCTACCTCGTCGCTTCCCTTATAGTACTCCTCGACTTCCTTGTAAACCGCGAGCATCAACGGGCTCTTCCCGTCAGTATATTTTTCTATCAATTCTTTCTGGCAGGTGATGACACTCTTTAATACATTGATATTATCCTGTAATCCCGCATCGTTAAAAAGCTTTGAGTCCTGTTCGCCTCTCATACCGACGGTTATCACATTTTCAAGGCGGCCGTTGCGTTTTAACCCGTCCTCCCAAAATTTAATGATACCTTCCCTGTTAGTAAGGAAATTCCATGCCGTCCCATATTCGGGATGCGATGGCTTTAACTTATTGAACTCTTCTCCGGCCCTGCAGCAGGGTTCGTGATGTGAAGTACCCATTACCACACCCAGTTCATCTGCCAGTTCGGCTGACGCAAGTCCCGGACCGTCCTCGCTAAACACAGAACTGCACATTGCCGGCCACATATAATTGCCATTTAATCTAAGCAGATACTCAAATACCTTTTCATAGCACTTAACGGTGAACCCGCCGTAATGCTTGTTACACCAGTTGCCGAAAGCAGGCCATTCATCATTTATGAAAAATCCCCTGTATCTGACCGAAGGTTCACGCGATATGCCCGTTACATCGGCAAAAAGCACATCCGAACCGTCATTTATCCCCAATGCCTTTGAAGCATTGTCACAGAGATATATCTTCTTATATTTCTTAGGGACAACATCTCCGAAAAAGCAGAGCGGAGAAACTCCGATGGCTTCCGAAATATGAAGAAGTCCGTATATTGTTCCCCTTTTATCGCTTCCTGCCACAAGTACATAATCTTCTTTTATGAAGACTCCGAAAACCTCTCTTTTATCCTTGATGCATCCTGTATCAATACCATACTTTTCCAACAGGCTGTCCATAAGGGATGAAACACCCACAGTTCCAGCAATTATGCCTTCGACAGGCATCTCTTCGTTGTTTTGATCGATGCAGTTAACGATAGTCCTGCAACCCGAAACCATGCCTATGTCATCAGCAAGCCAGCCGGCAGCTTTCTTTACTCCGCTGTATTCGTTTTTATCAATAAAAATACTCTTTGATCTTATCCCGTCCGAAAGTAAAAATGTCATATTGTAAACCCTCCCATAAATAAAAAGTGTCTATTTCATGCCCATAAAAAACCAATATATATTGTAGCATTTTAGCACCAAAAAGTAAAGCAGACCAAAATATTAATTATTTATAAAAATCAAATCACTTCTTGTAATTAATTTCATTATTTGATATACTACATAAGTTGCAGGGCATTTCATGACGTTTTTAAAACGATATTATGTCGAATTAAAAACCATATTCGTAAAACAGCCTGCAATATTGGGTTTTTGCTACTCAATTACAGTTTATAAAGGAAGTAATATAATGTACAAGTTTGGTATTGATATAGGATCTACGACAGTTAAAGTCGTACTCCTTGACGAAAACAACAATAAACTTTTCAGTGATTATAAAAGACATTTTGCCAATATACAGGAAACCTTGGCCGACCTTACGGAAGAAGCTTTAAAAGAATACCCCGGTATTGAAGCCGCCTGTTCCATAACCGGCTCCGGCGGTCTGGCCATAGCCGAATTTCTGGGTATTCCTTTTACACAGGAAGTTATAGCTGTTTCCACCGCTATAGAGCTTCTGCCCGTAAAACCCGATGTTGCGATCGAGCTCGGCGGCGAAGATGCAAAGATCATATATTTCGGTTCCACCATCGAACAGAGAATGAACGGTATATGTGCCGGAGGTACCGGATCGTTCATAGACCAGATGGCTTCTCTTTTAAAAACAGATGCTTCGGGTCTTAATGAATATGCAAAAACATATAAAGCAATCTATCCTATCGCAGCACGCTGCGGCGTATTCGCAAAAAGTGATATCCAGCCACTCATCAATGAAGGGGCTACAAAGCCGGATCTTGCTGCCTCTATATTCCAGGCAGTAGTTAACCAGACCATAAGCGGTCTGGCTTGCGGAAAGCCGATCAGAGGTAAGGTCGTATTTTTAGGAGGACCTCTTACCTTCCTTTCGGAATTAAAAGCCGCATTTATCCGCACTTTAAATCTTACCGATGAAACAGCGATATCTCCTAAGGACTCACATCTTTTTGCTGCCAGCGGAGCTGCTCTTTCATCATGTCTTCTTCCCGGCGGACATCCTTTACCCGAAAAAGATATCAAGTTCTTTAGCTTAGGCGACCTTCTTACCACACTTAGGAATCATGTAAATATCAAGTTTGAAGTCAGCCGTATGAGCCCTCTTTTTTCTTCAAAGGAAGACTTTGAGGCTTTTAAGGAAAGACATGCATCTCATTCCGTTAAAAAAGCATCGCTTGCAGATTATAAAGGCAATGCATACCTCGGTATCGATGCAGGTTCAACCACTACCAAAGTTGCACTCGTAGGTGAAAAGGGCGAACTGTTATACTCATTCTATTCCAATAATAACGGCAGCCCGCTTAAGACCGCCATCAGATCCATAAAAGAAATATACGGAAAGCTTCCCGAGGGAGTAAAGATCGTACGTTCATGCTCTACCGGATACGGTGAAGCTCTTATTAAGGCTGCTCTCATGCTGGATCAGGGCGAAGTCGAAACCGTTGCCCATTATCAGGCAGCAGCATTCTTCGACCCGAAAGTAGACTGCATACTCGATATAGGCGGTCAGGACATGAAATGCATAAGGATAAAGGACGGAGCCGTTAATTCTGTCCAGCTTAATGAAGCATGTTCTTCCGGCTGCGGATCCTTTATTGAGACATTTGCGAAATCACTTGATTATGAGATAGCCGACTTTTCGGATATAGCACTTTTTGCCGAAAACCCCATCGACCTTGGAAGCCGCTGTACTGTATTTATGAACTCGAAGGTTAAGCAGGCGCAAAAGGAAGGGGCTACAGTAGCTGATATTTCCGCAGGTCTGGCCTATTCAGTTATCAAAAACGCTTTATATAAGGTTATCAAGGTTACCGATCCCAAAGATCTAGGCGAGCACATAGTAGTCCAGGGCGGTACCTTCTATAATAATGCCGTGCTCCGTGCTTTGGAATCCATTTTGGGATGCAATGCCATCCGTCCCGATATAGCTGGTATCATGGGCGCATTCGGTGCAGCACTTATAGCACGACGTGATTATGAAGCAGGGACACCCACCACCATGCTCACCATTGACCAGATATCAGCTCTTACATTTGAAACCTCTATGAGCAGATGTAAAGGCTGTACAAATACCTGCATGCTTACCATAAACAGATTCAGCGACGGCAGAAGGTTTATTTCCGGCAACAGATGTGAGCGCGGTATCGGCGGAGAAAAGAACAAGGACAATATCCCTAATCTTTATGATTACAAGCTTGACCGTGTATTCGGTTACACATCCCTTCCCGAGGCAGAAGCCGTACGAGGCACTGTAGGTATCCCCAGAGTATTGAATATTTATGAGAATTATCCCTTCTGGCATACCTTCTTTACAAAGCTTAAATACAGAGTAGTGCTGTCTCCTCTTTCAAGCCGTAAAATATATGAAATGGGTATTGAGTCCATTCCTTCGGAGTCGGAATGCTATCCCGCAAAACTTGCCCACGGACATATCATGTGGCTGCTCAAGGAAGGCTGTAAGTTTATTTTCTATCCCTGTATTCCTTTCGAAAGAATTGAAGCCGAAGGTGCAGGAAACCATTACAACTGCCCTATTGTTACATCCTACGGAGAAAATATCAAAAACAACGTCGAGGAACTTCGCGACGAAAACATCATATATATGGATCCCTTCCTTTCTCTTGAAAGCGAGGAAATTGTTACAGACAGGCTTGTAAAACTGTTTTGCGATGAAAGTGCACGTTATTACCAGAACTTTACACATGATGAAGTAATAGCAGCGGCCCGTGCAGCTTGGCTCGAGCTTGCTTCTGCCAGACGTGACGTGGAAAGAAAGGGAGAAGAAACCATTGAATACTTAAAGCGTACCGGCCGAAAAGGAATTGTTCTTGCCGGACGTCCTTACCATATCGATCCCGAGATCAATCACGGAATACCCGAAATGATCAACTCTTACGGTGTGGCCGTACTTACCGAGGACAGTATCTCGCATCTCGGAAAAGTTGACCGCCCTCTTATAGTGGTCGATCAGTGGATGTATCATTCAAGACTTTATGCGGCAGCTTCATATGTCCGTACCCAAAAGAATCTTGAGCTCGTGCAGCTCAACTCATTCGGCTGCGGTCTTGATGCCGTTACTACCGACGGTGTATCCGACATTCTTAACGCCTCCGGCAAGATCTACACTGTACTTAAGATTGACGAGGTTAACAACTTAGGCGCTGCCCGTATAAGGATCCGTTCACTCCTCTCTGCAGTAAAAGACCGAGAAAAGAACAATTATATACCTCATGTACATTCTGCAGCAGTTGAGCGTGTAGTCTTCACAAAGGCAATGAAGAAGACTTATACTCTTCTGGCTCCCAAGATGTCACCCATACATTTTGAAGTATTGGAAGCTGCCATCAGATCGGAAGGTTATAAACTCGAAATATTGCAAAACGATGACAGAAGTGCCGTAGATGTCGGACTTAAATACGTAAACAATGACGCATGCTATCCTTCACTTATAGTGGTAGGTCAGGTTATCCAGGCTCTTCAGTCGGGAAAATACGATGTTAACCGTGTAGGTGTTATTTATACCCAGACAGGCGGAGGATGCCGTGCAACAAACTATATCGGTTTGATCCGGCGAGCTCTCGCGAAAGCCGGAATGCCTCAGGTACCTGTTCTTTCTATCAGCACATCAGGCATAGAGAAAAACCCCGGATTTAAATTTACGCCTTCACTTATAGTTAAGGTTATGCACGGACTTTGCTACGGCGATATCTTCCAGAAGGTTCTTTATCGTACAAGACCTTATGAAAAAGAACCCGGATCAGCCAATGCACTTCATAAAAAGTGGCTGGATATAGTAACCAAGTCTCTTTCCAGAAAAGATTTCAGATATACACTGTTCTGGTCCGAATACAAGAAAAACGTAAGAAATATCATTAAAGAATTCGATGAGCTTCCTTTGATCGAAGGTCTGGTAAAACCCAGAGTCGGCATAGTCGGCGAGATCCTTGTAAAGTATGCTCCCATGGCCAACAATAATCTTGTTGAACTGTTAGAGCGTGAAGGTGCAGAGGCTGTATGTCCCGAGCTTATCAACTTTATCCTTTACTGCTCATTTGATGCGAAGTTTAAATATGAGTGTCTGGGTAAAAGTAAACGTGACGTCAAGTTCAACAAAATGATCATCAATATCGTTGAGTTCTGCAGAAAAGAATCAAGGCTTGCGTTTGAAAAGAGCAAGCGTTTTGAGCCGCCTATGCGGATCGAACATCTGGCCGAACTTGCTTCTCCCATATGTTCACTCGGCAACCAGACCGGTGAAGGATGGTTCCTTACCGGAGAAATGGTAGAACTTATAAAATCAGGCGTACCCAATATCGTATGTGCACAGCCTTTCGCATGTCTGCCCAATCATATAGTCGGTAAGGGAGTTATCAAAGAGCTCAGACGTCAATATCCGGAATCAAACATTGTCGCAGTCGATTACGATCCCGGTGCCAGCGAAGTTAACCAGCTTAACCGTATAAAGCTTATGCTCTCCGCTGCATTAAGAAAGATGGAAGAATAATAATTATGCAAAAACCCGGTTTAAAAACCGGGTTTTTCTTTATTTCTTTTAAAGTCTTACTGGTATGTTATGTTTGTTCAGATAATCTTTCAGATCCGAGATTTCCATCTCTTTATAATGAAATAATGATGCTGCCAGTACCGCATCTGCATGTCCTATCTCAAAGGCGTCAAGGAAATGCTCATATGCTCCGGCTCCGCCGGATGCAATAACAGGTATCTCAACCACATCGGATACGGCCCGCGTCAGTTCACAATCATATCCTTCTTTAGTACCGTCACAATCCATGCTTGTAAGAAGTATCTCACCTGCCCCGAGCTCATAAGCCCGTCTGGCCCATTCTACCGCATCAATACCCATATCAATCCTGCCGCCGTGTTTGTATATGGTCCAGCCGTTTCCGTCCGCACGTCTTTTGGCATCTATTGCACAAACCACACACTGGCTTCCGAATTTGGATGCAGCATCACTTATTACCTGCGGATTGTCTATAGCTGCGGAGTTGACCGCCACTTTATCGGCTCCCGCTCGTAAAATAGTCTTAAAATCATCGACCGTACGGATGCCTCCGCCGACAGTGAACGGTATAAATACATTTTCGGCAACCTTCCGCACCATATCCACTACCGTATTTCTTTTATCGGACGATGCGGTAATATCCAGAAATACAAGTTCGTCCGCTCCGTTTTTGCTGTAATTCGCTCCGACTTCAACAGGATCGCCGGCATCTCTTAAGTTTATAAAATTAGTTCCCTTAACAACCCTTCCGTCTTTTACATCCAGGCAGGGAATTATCCTTTTCGTAAACATAAATCTATCCTTATTCTCTTTATTAAGTCCTTATGATCGTGTATTCCGGTATCAGATCGAGCAGAAATTCTTTAATATCTCCATTCCTATATCTCCGCTCTTTTCCGGATGGAACTGACACCCAAAGATGTTCTCATGCTCCACAGCACTGTCAAAGGTTATGCCGTATTCTGTAACCGCCGCTATATCATTTCTGTCTGCCGCATTAAGGTAGAATGAATGTACAAAGTACACAAAACTCCCATTATCTATACCCTTAAAAAGCTTGGAATCCTTATTGGTCAGTTCAAGTGAATTCCACCCCATATGCGGAACCTTTAATGTATGATCGAACGAAGCATTCTCTTTAAATCCCAAAATGCTTCCGGGCAAAAGTCCAAGTCCCTCAATACGATCCTTATCAGTCTCTCCGATGTTTTCACTGCTGTGTTCGAATAAGAGCTGCATACCGAGACAAACACCCAAAAACGGAGTCTTTTTTCCGGTTATTTCCTTTATGGGTCCGATAAGTCCGTATTCATTGAGCTTGCCCATTGCATCCGCATAAGCACCTACTCCGGGAAATACCACATGATCCGCCTTATAAAGCACTGCAGGATCCTTTGAAAGCTCCACATCATATCCCAAAAATTTCAGAGCATTCATAACGCTCATAGTATTACCGGCATCATAATCAATTACTGCTATCTTTGACATTTTATCTGTTTCCAATCTTTGTCATTTCTCGCTGAATATTTCAAGTTCATCGTAATTACCGAGAAGACCGTATATATATTCACTGTAATCTACTGAATCATCAACCTCTGCAAGTTCATAAGCTTCCTTTTCGCTCATCTTAAACTCGGTAGAAAGCTTGTCAAGTATCTCAGCTTTTACATAATCAAGATCTTCCGTGATCTCAAGCATCTGAGCAAGCTGCAGATATTTTTCGTAACGCTGCAATCCTTTAAGCAGGGAATCAAGTGCCTTTTCCTTGTTATTGGACTTCATATAATATTCATATGAATTCAGCTGATGGTTTACGAACATGACCGTCATGATCCTGTCATAAAGCTCTATATCTTCATCCTTGATCTTAAGACCGTAAACCTCATAATAAGCTTCATTGTACTTCTTTACGTTGAAGTCTTCCTGTGCATTTTCTATACTCAGGTTATATGAATAAATATTGCTTCCGATTATTATGACAACTGTAAGAATTGCAAAGATCACAAACAGGATAGTTGCGCCGGCTTTGTTGATCCTGCCGTGTTCAACTTCATATTCCGCAATAGCAAGGGCTGTTTCTCGTTTCTGCTTTTCCTTTTCCTTGGCTAAAGCCTTTTTCTCCATGGCCAATGCCATTTTTCTGTTACGTTCGGCATCAGCTTCTGCTTTCTTCCTTGCCTTTTCAGCTTCGGCTTCAGCTTTCTTTTCCTCTGCCAGACGTTTCTTTTCTTCTTTATCGAGCTGTGCCTTTTCTTCCTGCTCCTGCTTTTCCCTGCGGTCAGCTTCAAGCATCTCGGGAGTAACGTCTTCGTTTATATTGCCGAACAGCCTCTTAAAGAAGCCGGGTTTCTTTTTCTTCTTTTTGGGCTGAGAGGATATTTCTTCATCTATCGGATTAAAATCCGAGAATACAGTCTGGGTTGATACCTGATCCTCATTTTCTCCGCGAAGACTCCGGTCTATCAGATTAAGCTCTTCATCGTGATCCGGCAGCCCTTCTTCGATATTCTCGCTGATATCCCTGTCTATATCCACAAACAGAGCATCTACATCAGCCTGTACCTCTGTATCATCATTTCCGCTCTTCCATTCGACATCAAGCAGTTCTTCCCCTGCATTATCGGCACTGTTCATTTCGGGACTTGTCGCAGAGATACTCGGAGTGTTTACATTTTGTGCCTCAGGTATTTCCGGTTCAACGGTATCAAAGAGTCTGTCATCGTCTATTTGTTCCGATTGCAGGTCTGTACCGTTATCTTTGCTTAAAAGTGATGCGTAAGCTTCTGCTTCATCAAATATATTATCCAAGTCCTCATCAGGGATGATATCGCCCTGCGGTTCGGACATATCGGCTGTATCCATATCAGCAAGAAGGTCCGTCAGCATCTCATCCATATCACTGTCAGGCTTTGCTTTTACTTCTTCTTTGCGCATATCTTTTCGGGCAGAGTTGGCTTTTTCTGTTGCTGATTTGACAGAACTGATACTTTTTACTCCAACAGAACTAAGCAGACTGTCCAAATAAGACTCATCTGCTTTATTTTTTCTCTTCTGTTTACAGCTGTCACAATATTTTTGACCGTCCCGGATCTTTTTGTGACACTTAAGACATGTTCCCATCAGTCACCACTTCTAATTAGTTATTTTTTGAAATATAATGATCAAGCACCTGTACCATGGATCCGATTTCCGGTTTTGAAAGCTGTGCATCTGCACCTAAAAGCTCTCCTTTTCGTCTCATTTCCTCGTTTACAAGCGAAGAGAAAATGATGACCGGCAGACTCTTAAGTTCAGGATCCTCTTTTATAAGCTTTGTCAGATGATGTCCATCCATCTGAGGCATTTCTATATCTGTAATAACACATTTAACTTTTTCATGCACACAATTCTCAGCTTTATATCTGCACAACAGATCCCAGGCTTCTTTGCCGTTATTTGTAAGAGTAATGGCTGTATATCCTGCTTTAGACAGTGAATCGTGTATAAGCTTGTTAAGCAGCGGCGAATCCTCTGCCACCAGTATGGGGGCATTATTTCTCTGTCTGATGCCAAGTGCATCTATATCCGACATTCTGAGTCCGGTTTCGGGGCTGATATCCGTAACTATCTTTTCAAAGTCAAGGATAACTATAAGCTTTCCGTTTATCTTTAAGAAACCTGTAGCAATACTTCTTCCCGAATTATTGATCGACTCGTCCGGTTTTGAAATATCAGCCCAGGATACTCTGTGAATACCTAAAACCGACTGTACATGGAACGCCACGTTCAGCTTATTAAAATTGGTCACAATAAACATATCGGTTTCTTCGTTGGTATCATAAGGTACCGCAAGGCTTTTATTCAGATCTATGACCGTAATGATCACATCACGCGGCATATATATGCCTTCTATGCAGGGGTGTGAATTCGGGATCGGCGTAGGTTTTTTGTAAGGCAGTATCTCTCTTACCTTAGCCACATTGATCCCATAATGATGGGACCCTACAATAAATTCAAGTATCTCAAGCTCATTGGTTCCGCTCTCAAGTAGAATCTTAGTATCCATTTGGCTTCCCCCTTTATTTTATCTTGATATCGTACTCTAACCCTGTATTTTCGTCAACTGCCTTAAGGCTGTACGCCTTTTCATTATCGTTTACAAAGAACAAAAGCACCGCATCATACGACCCGCCGGCTTTTATATCATCGTTTAAAAACTGGATATCATTTGGAAGAGCACATATCTGCGGTCCTAATATATCACCGTTGTCACAGTAAAGCAGATATTTCACCGCACTGTCCTTGGATACAAACTTTGCGTTGTTCTTGCCTGTATTCTTTATCAGGAAATTCAGAGAAAGAACTTTATCCCCCTCCTGTTTCGGAGTAATAACCGAAAACTCATTTTCAACATATTGTTCTTCCAGCTTGTAGTAACCGTATTCCACGGTAAAACCGTCTTTTGCATACAGTTCTGTCAGACTGTCTGCTTTGTTTTCAGGCGTACTTGTAACCGAAGGTTCTGCAGTAGGCGCTTCGGTAGGTGTTGCAGAAGGCTCCGGATCATCCTGAATCTGCGTGGGAGTCGGAATATCCGGAGTGGGTGTTGCCGTTTCCGCATCCTGTTTTCCGTTTTCTTCGTTATATATATCTTCCAGCTCTTTAATATCAAGAAGCTTTCTCTCTGCAGTTTTATTTTTATCGTATTTGAGTAAAAGGTATGCAGAATACTGTGCTATTGCATCCGATTCCTCTTCGGTCAGCTCAATATGCGGGCCGGAAGAACAGCCGGTGATCATGCAGCCCATAATTATAAACAAAGCAACCAGCATCTTCATTTTTTTCATGCTCTTCCACTCCCTTCTGTCAAAATTAACTTATTAGAATATTTTATCACTTATACAGGATTTTTGCAAGAAATTTAGTCTATTGTCAGCTCAAACCAGAACTCTACGCCTGTAGAATGGTTGACCACTCCGTATTCTTCGTTATGAGACTCCATGATCGCCTTAACTATGGACAATCCGATACCGCTTCCGCCATATTCGCGTGTTCTTGCTTTATCCACCTTATAAAACTTGTCCCAGATGTTATTAAGATCGGCTTCACCGATCACATCACCGGTATTAAATACAGAAACCCTGATCTTATTGTCATGCTTTTTAAAGCTGATATCTATAACATTCGGATCTTTACAGTGGTTAACCGCATTGCTTAAGTAATTTGTTATCACTTCTTCTATACGGTACTCATCTGCCCAGACATATACCGGTTCCGTATTGTTGAATACCACATTGATGTTTTTCTGTTTTGCAAGCAATTCCACAGAGTCTGCTACAGTCTTGACAAGGGAAACAATATCAAATCTCTCAAGCTCCAGATTTGAGTTGCCGAATTCCAGTTCGTTCAATGTCAGAAGCTTTTTGACCATATTGTTCATCTTCCGGGCTTCATCCACTATAACATCACAGTAAAACTGTCTGCTTTCCTCGTCGTCGTTTATATTGTCCGACAGACCTTCGGCATATCCCTGTATAAGGGCTATCGGAGTTTTCAGCTCATGGGAAACATTGGCGATGAATTCCCTCCTCATCTCCTCTGCTTCGTTTTTCTGCTTAATATCTTTTTCCAGCTCTATATTGGCCGATTTCAGTTCACTTATGGTTTTTTCCAGTTTGTCTGAAAGTGTATTTATATTTCTTCCCAGTTCACCTATCTCATCTTTACGCTTTCCCGTATATCTGTTTTCAAACTTTAAGGAACTCATATCTTTTGAAATATCGGAAAGCTCAAGTATGGGCTTCGTAATACCGCAGCTGAACAGATAGGTAAGTACAGAGCACAGTATGAGCAGTATCCCGCCCGAGATAAGCAAAAACTGATTTGAGATGAGTGCACTTTCTTTTAGGTTCGAGTAACTCGTCCTTATAAATATAACATCTCCGTTGTTTAAAAAACCTACCAGATCAATATATTCCGAGTCGTATCTTTCCTCAAAATTTTTATATACATCATATTTCTCGGCATTGGTCTCCAGCAGCTCGGGTGCACGTTCACCCTGATCAGCTCCATACATGTATTTTCTAAGGGCCGTAACTATCCTCATAAGCCTGTCATTTCTGAAAATGCTTGCCGGATCTTTTTCTGCAAGACTGAAAGACAGAGGATATACAAAGCTCAGCGCCACATCATTATTATACAGTATATATACGTTAACATTAGATACGCTTTCTGTTTTTTCTATCTCCGATACGATATCGTCCTGACCATACTGTTCCGTCAGATTATTATCCCCGACTATATTATTTATCTTATTATAAACGTCTTCCAGAGAATCTATCTTGGTCTTTTCATAATATGCCTGGAGGAAAAAGTTGTTTGCCATCCAGCATAAAAATATCATAAGGAACAGTGAAAAGGTAAAAACCAGAGAGATCTTGCCCTTTAACGAATATCTCATATTTATGCCTCAAATTTGTATCCCATGCCCCAAACAGTTTTAATAAGATCTCCTTTTTCTCCCATTTTACTGCGGAGCTTCTTGACATGTGTATCTATAGTCCTGGCATCACCGAAATAATCATAATTCCATACATTGTTTAAGATCTTGTCACGTGATAATGCCACACCTTTGTTCTGAATAAAATATTCAAGCAGTTCAAACTCTTTTAAACTAAGCTCGATAAGTTTTCCGTCCACATATACCTCATGAGCTTGTTTGTCCAGCTTTATACCGCCTATTTCAACAGTATCCGTATCAAAGCTTCCCGTACGTCTGAGTATGGCATCTATACGGGCTACCAGGATCTTAGGGCTGAAAGGTTTGGTTATATACTCGTCTACACCCAGTTCAAAACCCAGCAGTTCATCCTTTTCATCTCCCCTTGCAGTAAGCATGATGATAGGTACCTTGGAGTTTTTCCTGATCTCTCGGCATACCTGCCAACCATCCATCTTAGGCATCATCACGTCTAAAATGATAAGTGCGATATCCTTTTCCGAATAAAAGATATCACAAGCCTGCTCACCATCAGCAGCCTCCAATACCTGTATCCCGTTTTTATTCAAAAAGTCTTTGACCAGCTTTCTCATCCTGCTTTCATCATCAGCTATCAGAACCTTGATCACGTCCATCTGTTTCGCCTCCCAATTGACTTTCTTTTTCCTTTATGGCCTGCTCTCTTTCAGAAAGCTCTTCAGCCCATGCCGCATATTTATCCTGTATGTCTTTCTCCGTATCACTGAAAGAAGTATTCCCGCTCTTTACTGCCAGAACAAACAGGATCAGTATTATGATAAACAGCGCGGAAATAACGTAGTAACACTTTTTAACCTTGTTCTTATAATGATCGGCGACCGATCTCAGTTTATTCTCGCGGTCAATATGGCTTTTTATATCGCGTTTCAACTGTTTTTCCTCATTGGAAAACTCTTCGTTTATCTTGTTCTCCAATGTGCTGAAGCCTTCATTCATGCTCTCTTCACCTTGCGATATGGCCGCATCGGTCTCCAAAGCATCCTCATCACCATACGATGAAAGCTTACCTTTCCTGCTGTTTTCACCTTTTATAGGGATCATTCTGATCTGTGAATCTTCCGCCACGCCGCTCTGAATACAATAATCCCTCAGCTGCTTTAAAAAAGTCAGACCCACGACAGTATTCATATCCTGCCGGTCAAGCAGCTTATAATAAACAAGCAGTGCAACCTGGGGATCGCTTATATTCATTCTCTCAGAAACATATTCAATTATATCGGACTCTTTTTTTGCCAAAGCATAGTCCATAGAATCATCAAACTGGAAACCTCCGATTTTTAATCCTTCCCACATGCCAGATCTCCTTTTCAGTTTGTTTCTACTGAGTCAATAATGATCAAAGCCTCCTGATCCTCCGCATAAGAACTTATAACCTTATCAAGAATGTCAAGACCTTCATATGCCTGCCCGAATACCGCAATATGTCCTGTCAGCCACGGAGCGCCTCCGTATTCCATAAATAAGTCCATTTCCTCACGGGTAATCTCTGTTTCATATCCGAACTTAATATAATCCGAAAAAGTATAGCCTTTATGTTCAATAAGTGTCTCCATATCGGCCAGGCTCTGTTTATCGATGCAAACGATCTCAAACCCCGAAGCATTGCACATATCGTCATCTGAAGGGCTAAAACACAAAGCACCTTTAAACGGATAAAGATGTCCCTTATGTTCACGGTTAAATTTTTTATCCGCATCCTTTGTCTCGCTCCCGGCCATAAGGATGTAATCCTCTATTATGTTATAAACCGGCTTTCCGTCATAATAACCGGACCTGCATGCATCAAGAAATGCTACTACAAGCTCAGGTTCCTCATCCGAATACAGTCTGAATGAAACAGACCCGTAATCCCTTATATTGATCCTGGCCAGACTGTATTTTCCTTCTTTTGTAAACTGCTTCGGAGTCTCTGTTTCTTCATCCGAGCATCCCGACACAGTCAGTATGCAAAAAACAAGCATAATAACAATGCTTATTCTTTTTTTAATGTTATTTTTTCTTAACATTTCCAACCTCTTTAAATCGTATCCCTATATATCATTTTATGTGAATTACCGCAACATGTCAACTTTTATATGGGTTAATACACAAAAAAATCACAAAAAAAGACATATAATCGGCTTTGCCTGTTACATGTCTTTTCAAGTGGACCAGAGGGGAGTCGAACCCCTGTCCGAAAGCCTATTC
>JAIKXA010000182.1 GCA_024684355.1 Lachnospiraceae bacterium | reverse complement strand
ATATTAAAGATGGATTTTAGAAGGCTTTTAAAAGACCCATTCTTCTATGCATATCCTTTTTCGGTGATAGCTATAATGATCATAGTTATGATCACTTCAAAAACAGACCCGGAAGATACAGGGAGTATTACAATGATATTGAATGAGGCTTATAACATATTGTATTTTGCAATTGTTTCCGCCGGTATAGTTGTGATAGCACATATGTCAGCATTTGATAAACACGGATACTCCAAAAACCTGGTAGGAAATGTAAACGGAAGGCATATGCTTACATTATCAAAGCTTATACTTGGAGCGTTTACGATGGTGTTCTACGCAGTGGCCAATTTTGTTCTTATGTTTGGCATAATGTCGAATGAGGTGGGGAAAGTTGTATACATACCAGACTATCCGTTTCCGGAATCAGCGGATTTAGTTCCTGCCTCTTTACAACAGAACTGGATATCCCGTGATGAATGGAATTCAAAGATAAGAGAAATGATAAATCACGAGATATTGCATTACATACTTATGATCTTAGCAGGTATCGCAGTGATCGCAATGCTCATCATGCTGTATGAACTTACCAGAAGTTCGGCGTTTTCTTATGTAATGGTTATACTTATCGGATTCGGTGTAGTGGAAGAGCTGATCATGGCATTTTCTGCATATGTGTTCCCTGATCTTGAGATTCCCAGATTCCTGCTTATATCACAGTTTATGTACTTTAATGACTATGAAACTGCAAGCGGTGAGATTGCTGCAGCCGATCCGGTCTGGACATTCTGGGTAAAGAATCTGATATATATCGCGGTATTTGCGGGAGCTTCGTTATTTATCTCAAAGAAAAAGGACGCCGCTTAAAGAAAGACGAAAATGATCAGTCAGGAGAAACGATATGGATTATATACTTGAAACTGAAAACCTTACCAAGATGTATGGTAAGAAAGCAGCATTAAACAATGTTTCGATACATGTAAATCAGGGAGACATATACGGTCTGGTGGGCAGAAACGGGGCAGGAAAGACCACGTTTATGAAGATTGTATGCGGTCTCGCACAGAAAACCAAGGGGAATTATTATATCTTCGGCAGAAGAGATGATGCTCTCGGAAATGTAGCACAGCGCAGAGGCCTGCTTATAGAATCACCCGGCCTTTTCAGGGAATACAGTGCGGAAATGAACCTGAAGATAAAGCTAAAGCTTATGGGCATCAATGATCCGGAAGAGCCGAAAAGGCTGCTCAAACTTATAGGTTTAGAGGATGCCGGCAAGAAAAAGGCAAAGCATTTTTCACTCGGTATGAAGCAGAGGCTCGGCATAGGGCTGGCACTGGCCGGAAACCCGGATCTGGTAGTACTGGATGAGCCCATAAACGGTCTTGATCCTCAGGGTATCATAGAGATAAGGGATATCATAGGAAGGCTTAACAGGGAAAACGGCACTACGTTTATTATCTCGAGCCATATCTTAGATGAATTATCCAAAATAGCTACCAAGTACGGTATAATCAACAACGGTGAGCTGATAGAAGAAAGCCCCGCAGAGGAGCTCAGGAATAAATGTGAATCAAGGATAGAGCTGGTAACGGATAATGCTGCAAAGGCCATGGGAGTACTTGAACGTTTGGGCTTTAGCAAGATGAAGGTCCTTGATGACGGAAAAATCAATATATACGAGCAGTTTGACAGAACAGGAGACATCACGCTTTCACTCGCTGCAGAAGGTGTAACTACTTTTGAGATAGTAAGAAAGCTTGAATCTATAGAAAATTATTATTTAAGACTTGTAGGAAAGGATAGTGAGTGATATGATAAGAATATTAAAAACGGATCTTTTCCGGTTATTCAGAAGTAAAGTGCTTCTTGCATTTCCTCTGTTACTTGCTTTTTCATTGTTGATGTCATTACTGGTTTCTAACAATGTGACTTACTCCACTGACGAGGAAATAGGATGGGATCAGGAAACGGGAACAGCCAAATATCAGGATCCTGACCACGAACGAGTGAGAGGCGGGTATATCAATAGAAACATTGATCCTGAAGATGTAAAAGAGGCAGATTTTGCCGATAATGTTACATATAATGGAACTGATGCTCCAATGGAAGTAAGCATTACTGAGGATGACGGAGTAGTGGTAAGTGTGACTCTTCAGCCGGGTGAATCCTTTATGTATCTGACGAACGATTATGAGCAAAGACATGTATTTACCGGCTTACCCGATTTGTTTGAGGCACTGTTTGATGGACTTATTCTGTTTTTCATTGGACTGACGATCGTTATATTCTGTACATGCGAAACAAGAGAAGGCTTTGTAAAAAATGCAGCGGGATGTGCGATAGACAGAAGATATATGCCGATTTCCAAAATGATAGTCGGATTTGTGGTGTTCGTGATATATGTCGCAGAGTTTGCCATTTATCACTTATTAAGTGTACTTATTGAAAGTGCGATTACGGGAAAGAGCATATTTTTCAGACCACTTCCCGAGGGAGATGCTGGAAAGTTCTGGGGTTTCATTATCGTTTGTGTTCTGATCCATATGGCGTTTACCGCATTACTGGTAATGTTGCATGAACTTACCGGAAACAGAGCACTCGGAATAGTTTCTGCCGCAATATTAGCATTTGGTATCTTAGAGTATATGGCTGACGGTGCGGTATATCTGTTAAAGCATTTCTTCCATATACTTAATGGATTTAATATAGATAAATACCTTTTACTGCAAAACATTAAGCAAGGTTATGATGACGCAGCTTACCACCCTCAGACAGTGTTAATACTTACATTGGTATACTTGATAGCGGGCACTGTTTTAGCTATAGTGATAACCAAAAAACGCGATGTAAGATAAAAAGGAGCAGATATGTGGATAGTTATCTCTGTAATACTTGGTATTGCACTCATAATATCATTTACATACCACATTATTTACAGGCGACAGGTCGAAGGACTCTGTCGCCAGACTGCGTTCCTTAACGAAAATAAAACCGAACTGAAAGTGACTGTGGACTTAAAGGAAAAAGAACTGTTACAGCTTGCAGAAGAGATCAGAAAACTCAACGATAACTTTACCCGTATCAAGGTTGATCTTATGAAGCAGGATGCTGCACTCAGAGAAACCATCACAAATCTGTCACACGACATAAGGACTCCGCTTACATCTTTGGACGGTTATTTCCAGCTGCTGGCAGAAGAGGACCTGACACGTGAAAAAAAGCAGCAGTATATCGCTATAATAAAAAACAGGATAGTAAGTCTTAATGATATGCTTAACGAGCTTTTCACGTATGCAAAACTGCAGGATGTAAATTACAAGATTGACATTAATGAACTTGATATTGTGCCTATAACTGCCGATACCCTGGTTTCATTCTATGATGATATAACTGCAAAAGGTGCGGAACCCGAGATATGTTTACCGGAAGAGCCTGTATACATCATGGGTAATCGTGAGGCTTATAGAAGGACAATACAGAATATTGTTAAAAATGCACTTATGCATGGCAAGAACTTAAGTGTACACTTAAAGAGAGAAGACGGTAAGGTAAAGTTTATATGCAGCGATGATCTATTAAACCCTGATATCACTGTGGATACGTCCAGAATATTCGATCGTTTTTATAAGGCGGATGCGGCCAGAAATACAAAAGGCAGCGGTCTAGGACTGGCTATAACCAAAGAACTTGTCGAGAGAATGGGTGGTCAGGCCGAAGCAGAATGTATGGATGGAAGATTTGCTATAAAGCTAACATTCGATGAGGTGAAAAAAGCTTAAAAAAGTTGTTGACAAGCCTTAAAACTTGTTATATAATTCTCTTGTTGTCGGCACGAAAGCTGATACACCATAAGGCTCCGTGGTCAAGCGGTTAAGACATCGCCCTTTCACGGCGGTAACACGGGTTCGATTCCCGTCGGAGTCATTTATGGACCTTTAGCTCAGTTGGTTAGAGCAACCGGCTCATAACCGGTCGGTCCTGGGTTCGAGTCCCCGAAGGTCCACTTGTTGTTTTAAGGCCTAGTGGCTCAGTTGGTTAGAGCGCCGCCCTGTCACGGCGGAGGTCGTCGGTTCGAGTCCGATCTGGGTCGTTCGGAATCATTTTGATTCCGTTTTTGTTTATGAGATGTTATTTGTCATCCTGAGGAGCTTTTAGCGACGAAGGATCTTATACTTTGAGAATTATTTCTGGGATCTTAGCTCAGCTGGGAGAGCATCTGCCTTACAAGCAGAGGGTCACAGGTTCGAGCCCTGTAGGTCCCATTTTACAGTGTAAACTGTAGAGAATACTCCATTCCGCTATGCGGAACGGAGCCATGTCAAACGCTCCTTCGTGGGGTATGACAAATTAAAGACACTCCATTCTGCTTCGCAGAAAGGAGCCGTGTCACAAGGTTCCGTCAGCTTCGCTGACACCTTATGACGTATGCCGGCGTGGCGGAATTGGCAGACGCCCGGGACTTAAAATCCCGTGAGACTCACCTCTCGTACCGGTTCGACCCCGGTCGCCGGCATTAGAAAAGAAATCCGAAAATCTTTGTATATCAAGGGTTTTCGGATTTTTTATTTT
>JAIKXA010000152.1 GCA_024684355.1 Lachnospiraceae bacterium | reverse complement strand
GTCCGCAAGGAACCTTCTTATCGGTCTTTACCACTATTTCGCCTACTTCACCGACACTTGCGCTTGTGCCGTCGGGAAGTACAATATCAACATCATACATAGGTGAAGGCTTACCCATGGAACCGGGCTTAACCTTCATTCCCTTAAGGTTAGCAACGGTGAGTGTGGTCTCTGTCTGTCCGAAGCCTTCCTTAAGCTCTATGCCCGTTGCCTCAAGGAACTTATTATATACTTCCTCATTAAGAGCTTCACCGGCTACTGTTGCATACTTGATCGAACTAAGGTCATACTTTGAAAGATCCTCTCTTATAAGGAATCTGAATATTGTAGGCGGTGCACAGAAGGTAGTGATATTGTATTTAGCAAACATAGGAAGCAGGTCTGCAGCATTGAATCGGTTAAAGTCGTATACAAATACTGCGGATTCATTGAGCCAAGCTCCGTACAGTTTGCCCCATAGAGCCTTGCCCCAGCCTGTATCGGATACTGTAAGATGTATTCCGTCGGGATGAACATCATGCCAGTATTTTGCTGTGATGAAGTGACCGAGTGCATACTTGTGGCTGTGTGTAGCGATCTTGGGATATCCTGTTGTACCTGATGTAAAGAACATGAGCATCAGATCGTCGCCGCTTGAGCCTGCACTGCCCTGAGGTCTCGCAAATGTATCGGGGAACTTGGCCACTTCCTCATCGAAGTAATGCCAGCCATCCTTCTTGTCGAAATCCCAGTTATCCGCTGTTGTATTAACTACTATCTTTGTCTGTACTGTAGGGCTATTAGGTAATGCAAGCTCTACATTGTAAGGTACATTATCCTCAGGAGTACATACGATAGCTTCTACTCCTGCTGCGTTAAATCTGTATTCAAAGTCATGCTGTACCAGCTGGCTTGTAGCAGGTATAGCGATAGCACCGAGTTTATGAAGTGCCACTATAGAGATCCAGAACTGGTAGTGACGCTTAAGTACGAGCATTACCCTGTCACCCTTCTGGATGCCGAGAGATCTGAAATAGTTAGCTGCCTGAGATGTAAGCTTACTCATCTCACCGAATGTGAAACGCCTGTCGTTCTTGTTCTCATCAACATAGATCATAGCCAGTTTGTCGGGATCCTTTTCAGCTATTGCATCTACGCAGTCATAGCCGAAGTTGAAATGATTCTCGTGCTTGAATTTTATTTCTTTTAAAAGACCGTTTCCGTCTATCTTGGTCTTAATGAATTTCTCGCTTACAACACCTGTCTCGGGCTCATCCATTATGATATTCTCGGGTGCCAGGGAGTTATCCTGATGCTTTATATCATCGGTAACCTGATTCTCTTCGCTTTCCATGATAACGGTAAAGAACTCACAGTCCTGACCGTTTACAGCCATCTCACCGTGAGGTGTACGGCTGTCGAAATAGATAACGTCTCCGGGGTAAAGAAGCTCTATACGGTTTCCAAACTGATGCTTCATGATACCTTTTGTAATGATAGTTACCTCATGTCCGTTGTGGTAATGAAGCTGCATGGGCTTATCAACTATCTCCGGATTGTAGGGAAGCTTACAGAAGAAAGGTTCACCTGCTTTGTTTTTGAAGTTGGGAGCCATGTTGGCATAGATAGCATTTTCGTTCTCGTTACGAGCGATAGGCACACCTTTGCCTCTTCTTACCAATGAAAATGAAGACAGCTTGGGTGATGAACCCTGAAGGATATCTGCGATATCCACCCCGAATTTATCAGCACATGTACTGATAAACGAGAATGAAAAGTCAACTTTTCCGTCTTCAAGCGCCATGTAGTCTTCCACTGACATATGAGTACTCTCTGACATCTCATGTATCGATATCCCGGAAAGCTCTCTCATTTCGCGTACACGTGAAGCTACGTCTTTTAATGAAGTTTCTGTTGCCATGTTTTTTCTCCTTATTTAGTTTTTATAAAAAAAGCGGGGCAGGTCTGTCTGCTCCGCTCTTTTGTTCATTGATATTCATCAATCCACATGCATCACAAACCGACCTTATTAATCCGAGGGAATAATAAAGCTAATAATGATGCCTATAATGATTGCAAAACTTGACTGATTCATCATAGTAGTGGACCTTTCGTTTTATTATACATCAAAGTTGTTTGACGAATTAAGATGGATTATAATCATTTCGATTTCATTTGTCAACAACATTTTTAAAAAATATTTTTTCGATATATGTTACAAATTATGTCGCAAGTTGGCACATCATGTGACAAGGGGCCGGGTCTCCTGTCACACCTTAGTTATTTCTGTTGACTGCTTTACCAGATTCTGAAGCCATATGCCCTTCTTTACCAGGATAAAACCGATGATACACTTTATAAGGTCGATCATCTGAACGCAGAAGAACATCGTAAGCACAGGCATAGCTGTATAGCGGCTGATGATAAATGCTGTCGGAGTGCTGACACCCCAAAGGAACACGCTGTCAAACAAAAACGTAACTAAAGTCTTTCCACCTGTACGCAGAGTAAAGTACGATGCATGCATAAATGCGTAAAGAGGCATACATACCGCACTGATCCTCATAAATCCGCACGCTAAGTCCTTAACACTCTGCTCCGCATTGTAAAACGAAGGAAATACTGCCGACAGTGAGAACAATATCGCTCCCATCAGCACACTCGATACTACGGAGAATGTGATAAGCTTGGTATCGGTATCCCTGGCTTCTTCCAGTTCTCCCGCACCTAACAGTTGCCCTACCATGATAGCTATAGCACTGCCCATGGCGATAAATACAACATTGAACAGATTATTGAAGGTAGATGCGATATTAAGACCCGCTACAGCGTCAAGCCCCCTCTTTGAATAGCACTGGTTAAGAAGTGCCATGCCTGCCGACCATAACAGCTCGTTAAACATAAGAGGCATACCCTTTACCGTGATCTTCCATGCGAGCTCTCTCGGTATAGTGAGGCTCTTATACAGACCCTTGGCAAATTTCATCTTTACGGTATTCATATGTGTCCAGACTACGACTATACCCTCCTGGACAAATCTGGAGATGACCGTGGCTATGGCTGCACCTGTTACGCCTAACTCGGTGAATCCGAATTTACCGAATATCAAAAAATAATTAAGGCACAGATTCACACCTACCGCTACCAGCCCCGCTAACATGGGGATCTTGGTTTCGCCGCATTCCCTAAGGGTGCTTGCATATACCTCTTCTATAGCGAACGGTATCAAGCCTATGAGCATTACAAGCATATAATCATGCCCGTACTTTAGTACCATATCTGCGGATTGAGCCGATTCCACTTCCTCACTTAGATACAATGTCATCAGGTCATTGCCGCAGGTAAGAAATACCAAT
>JAIKXA010000085.1 GCA_024684355.1 Lachnospiraceae bacterium | reverse complement strand
CTGAGATATCGTTTCCTGATGCTGAACCGATCTTGTTATCCTTAAATACCTTTATGGAACCCGAGTTACTGAAAACTGTACGGAAAAGCTTGAAATCTCCGTTCTCAAGGTTCAGTTCTCTTTTTTCTGAGTTAACAATTGTATATTTAAATTTTTCAATGCCTGTATCCTTGATGATCTTATCAAAGAGGTCGGCTGTTTCTCTTATATTTGACATGTTGTGTTCTCCTTTATTTATCTAAAGATCCTTCATCGCCTTTGGCTCCTCAGGATGACAAAATGAAGTTAATCCAAACGGCAGAGTGACTAACAGATGTCATTCTGAGCGTAGCGAAGAATCTATTACCTTCCACCGATCATAATCTTACATCTGAGCATGGGACCGCCCATTGATACTGCCATAGGCTGCTTCTTGCCGCAGAATCCGCTTGAACACCATTCAACCTTATCGGATATCATGTCTACGGTTTTCAGCATATCAAATGCAACACCTGATACCGTGGTATCAAGAAGTGCTCTGCCGAGCTTTCCGTTCTTGATCTCGTAACCGCAGTTAACACCGAACATGAACTCGCCTGTAAGGTCTGCCTGGCCGTTGCCGGATTCAATAAGATAATAACCGTCATCAATTGAAGCGATCATTTCTTCAAATGTATTATTGCCGGGAAGAACGCTGGTATTTCTCATACGGATGATGGGCTCATCAGCATATGTCCAGCCACGTGCATTTCCGTTAGCCTGCATGTTGAATTCTTCTGCTGTTTCTCTGTCGTTCATGTAGCCGACAAGTATACCGTCCTTAATAAGTACTGCATCACTTCCGACAGTACCTTCATCATCAAGGTATACAGGAAGAGCTGCCTGATCGCCTTCATAAACATTTGCAAAGTCAACGAGGTTTACTATTTCGGAACCTACGCGGGTATTAAGTGAAGGACCAGCAATGCTTCCGGCTTTTACAAGGTCTGCCTCAACGGTATGACCTACAGCTTCATGAGCAAGCATACCGGACATCTTTCCGCCAAGGATAACTGTCTTATAACCTGCATCAGCATATACGCCTTCCTTTTTATCCATAAGCCTCTTATAAAGGTCATCGATCTCCGGATAATACTTGTTTAAGTTTCCGAAGTTATCAAAGAAGCTGCCGTAGCCGCCGAGTGCGGTAAACAGCTCAACCGGTACGCCATCTTTTGTCTCGGCACTCATCATAACGTAGATGTAGCATCTGGGAATGATAACGTGTCCGTCATGAGCATCGGATGTATAGATGATCTTATCCTGTGAATCCTCGGTATATACTACTGTACGGCTGGTAAGTCCGGGACAGTTTTTAACTACATAGTCATCAATGGTCTTACATGCATCGATCATAAGTTTCTGCTCAGCATCCACTATCTCACCGTGAAGTCCGATATCACCGGTGCCGAGTGAAGCGGGAAGCTGTACGCTTCTGCCTGAATGCTTTCCCAAGAACATAGCATTCTCTGTAGCAGCTTTGATAACCTTATCAGCTGCTTCAGCGGAATATTCGGCAACAGATGCGAAACCGAATGTACCGTTATTGTTTACCCTTGCAGATAGTCCGCGTGATGCACTTCTTGAATTCTGCACCATATTGCCTTTAAGTAAGACAACTCTGCGGTTTCTGTTTTCCTGAGCTCTGAGTACGGTCTGTACGCCGTCTGCAAAGAGCTCTTTTTTACTTTTAAATAAATCTTGTATCATGTTTTCCTCCTGTATTTTAATGCTACACCTCATCCGTCAGCTTTGCTGACACCTTGTCTTCGCCAGACGGGCATCGCTCGCCGCGAAGGCATCAAGCCACTGCGTGGCTCGATAAGTCGCACCACTTTGTGGGTGCGATCTGTCCCTATAAGGGGAAGGCTATATTTTTCCTTCATTATCTTATACATTAATTTCCCGATTCCGAACAATTACCTGCGGATAGTCTCAGAATCTGTCTCGCTTAGCGGCTTTCCTGTGATCTTAAACAGTGTTCCCATTATCAGATTGCGTATGAAGTCCTGGCTGTCTTCTTTTACCAGATAGTAGATATACGAATCGATGAGGAACTGCTTCGTATTGCCGCGGCCTACTATCTTAAAGTTCTTGAATCCCATCTCGCTGTAACGCTTGACATCATCATTTGTCATGAATGTGGGACGTGTCATGGTCTTTGCAAATGTTCTCTTGTCGGGTGAAGTATCTGCGCAAGGGAACTTGATGGTCGGATCAAATTCAAGCTGATGACGAGCTATCTCAACATAATGTTCAGAACGCTTAGGACATCCCGGCATACAGGTTTCGTTAACAAGTATCTCGATCTTATCTGCATAAGGAAGTATCTTTTCGATCACTTTCTCATTATGGTTAAGATCGTAATCAAGTACTACCAGGAAATATCCTTTATCCAGCTCTCTTAAGATATCATCGGTATTCAGGATACGCTTGGTGGTTGATGAGATAAGCTTGTATCTCGGATACTCTTTTCTGATGTAGTCCTCAAGGCAGGGACGGTTAACAAGTACCTGGTTCATACCGTTGTCGCCGGCTTTCATGATCATGTTGCAGTACGTGTCGTACACATGCTTTTCTTCAAGCAGCACGTTAGTCCAGGTAAAACGTGCAGGTATACCGCGCTGGTTATAGGACTTTATAACCTGCTCAACCTCGGGCTTGCTGCTGAATCCGGCTATCATGTTTCTGCCGCCGTTCCAGATGGCTCCGGGGAAGCTGCCGTAGCATGATGCTATTTTGTAATTATCCCGGAATTTGCTTGGGAATTTCTGCATGGCATCAAGCATTATGTGATTGATCATGCCGAAATAACAAAGTCCCGGAATATGCCAGTAAATTGTTTTGTTTTCCATAAAAACTCCTGTTTTGTTATTCATTATTTTATATCGATCATGAATAACCATATTGTTTAAAAGCACATTAAATGCGCGATTTCAACATATATAATTATCCGATATAGACCTGTTAATGTCAATAGCTTTTTGGTAGAGAAAACCTACCTGTTATTCGACTTTTATTACCTGTTAGGAAGTCATATTCCGAACTTTTCGATGAATATATCTTCGGTGATTATCTCTACGCCTAGGGATTTGGCCTTTGTGTTCTTCGAACTTGTGGAGTTGATGTCATTATTTACCAGGTAGTTTGTCTTACCCGATACACTGCCTGCCACATGACCGCCCTGGGCTTCAACATATGCTTTAAACTCGTCGCGGTTTTTAAATGAATGTACATCACCTGTTATTACAAATGTGAGTCCGGCACAGCTGCCTGTCTTTTCTCCGGCTTTTTCTTTCTTTTCCAGCTCTATGATACCAAGGAGTTTCTGCAGTAATGCAGAATTCTTCTGTTCCGATATCCATTTAACGATAGCTGCGGAACGCTCCTGCCCTATACCGTCCACTTCTTCGAAGCCTGTATCGGTGTTGATGGCTGCAAAAGCTTCATCTTCAGGCTGTATAACTATATTTAGAGTCTTAGATACAAGTTCTGCAATGCGGGTTTTATCGTTGATTTCGTATGACAGAACTTTTATAAAGAAACCGGCTGTGCCATAATGTGCTATGAGCTTTTTGGCGGCATCGAGACCAATCATGGGGATACAAAGCGCATATATGAAATTCTCCGGGCTCTTGTGCCTGCTTTTATCTACTGAAGCTATAAGGTTGGCGAATGACTTTTCTCCGAAACCGTCGAGCTCTATGATCTTTTCTTTGTATGCTGATATACCATAAATATCTGCAAAGTCGGTTATGTAACCTTCATTTATAAAACGCATGAGCGTCCTGATTGATAGACCATCGATATCCATACCTGTTTTACTGACAAAACGGGTGTATTTCTGGATATGCTTGGCCGTACAGTCGGGATTGGTACAATGCAGAGTCTCGGTCTTCGTTTTTTCGCTGGTGACGATCTCAGTAGGAGCACCGCATACGGGACATTTGTCCGGGATGATAAAGCTTGTGCCATGAGCATCAGCCTTAACGCATTTAGGGATGATCATGTTGCTTTTTATTACAGTAAGTGCGGTGGCTCTGTCTGCACCTATGCCGAGCCTTTTCATCTCACTGATATTGCATAAGCTGGCACGGGTTACTGTTGTACCTTCCAGGGATACGGGGTCAAATACAGCTACGGGTGAAATGGCAAATGCTGCGCAGCTCCACTCGATATGGTCAAGTGTTGTCTCAGCTTCGGTGTCCTGCCATTTGAATGCCATACCTGCGTTGGTGGCATGATGTCCGGTCACAGAGCCGGTAGATGCATATTCTGTATCATCGAATGTAACTACCAGACCGTCTACAGGGATATCCATCTTGCCGCTGCGTACTATAGCGGTCCATTTGTCTATGGTTTCCTGCAGGTGTTCTGAGTCCGTAGCCTCTTTATCTACCACGTTAAAGCCCATGTTTTTAAGGTAATCCATACGGCTGCCCCAGGATAAAATGTCTTCGTCCATATGTACCAGGGTAAACGCATTGAAGGTTACGCAGCGCTCTTCGACTTCTTTTGCTCTTGAAATATCAAGCCCCAGTGTACCTGATACAAGGTTACGTGGGTTAGCATACTGTTCATCGGGGTTATCTATCATGCTGTTAATGGTATTAAAGTCTGTATAGGAAATAACAGCTTCACCGCGCACCACAAGGTGCCCCTTGTCACTGATGGTTTTGGGAAATCCCTTTATATAATCAGCAAAATATGTGATATTTGAACCGGTAGTACCGTTTCCGCGGGTCATAATCTTGGTAAGTGAACCATTATCATATGTGAGTACCAATGTTAGGCCGTCCATCTTCCATGAAAGCCATAAAGCTCTGTCGCCGGCCCACTTGCGGATCACGTTGACATCTTTCGACTTAGCAAGTGAAAGTGCCGGATATTCATGAGTTTCACGGTTGGCTGCAGGAGTGGTTTCCTCAGCACCTGTCTTATTCGTCGGGCTGTCCGGGTCTATATAGCCTGTTTCAGCCTCCAAACGGGTAAGTTCATCATACATCTCGTCCCACTCATAATTACTCATGATCTCATCACGGTCATTATAGTAAGCATCGGATGCTTTGTTCAGTATTTCAATCAGTTCTTTTATACGTGCTATATTGTCCATGTATACACCTCATCCGTCGCCTAATGGCGACACCTTCCCCTTGAGGGGAAGGCTTATATATGTCATTCTTAGCGCAGCGAAGAATCTTCATTATATCGATGAATCCCGTATCGGAGCGTTACTCGAGTCTGCGATCAAGTCTTTCAGGTCTTCAAGCTCTTTTGGAGTAAGATTCCTGTAATTACCCGGTTTTAAGTGTTTAAGCTTTATGTTCATGATCCTGATACGTGTCAGGGCTCTAACTCTATAGCCAAGGGCTTCGCACATACGTCTTATCTGACGGTTTAAGCCCTGTGTAAGGATGATTTTAAATACTTTTTTGTCTATCTGTTCTATTTTACAAGGTCTCGTTACAGTATCAAGTATCGGTACTCCGGTCGACATAGCTTTTAGAAATTCCGGAGTTATATCTTTGTTGACTGTTACAACATACTCTTTTTCGTGATAATTACCGGCTCTGAGTATCTTATTTACTATATCTCCGTCGTTTGTAAGCAGTATCAGGCCTTCCGAATCCTTATCAAGACGCCCTATCGGGAATATTCTCTTCCCATAATTGATATAGTCGATGATATTGTCTTTTTCTCTTTTATCTGTGGTACTTACGATACCGACCGGCTTATTGAATGCTATAAGAATCAGATCTTCATTTTTTGTTATACTCTGGCCTTTAACGGTAACCTTTTGGCCGGGTAACACTTTGCTGCCCATTACAGCAGTTACTCCGTCTATCTGTACTTTACCGTCAGCTACAAGCTTATCAGCTTCACGACGTGAGCACATGCCTGATTCGGCCATATATTTGTTGATCCTAACGCCTTCACTTGAAGGTGCTTCGTTAGAGGATGTAGTTGCTTGTGTTTTTTTATAAGCAGGCTTGCTGCTGAACATTTCTTTTTTAGCTTTCATATTAGTCCTTACCTCTGATATTTTATTTAATAAGTATCGATTTTATACACATTTATATTAAAACACATATGGGCAGTATCACTTTTAAAAACGATACTGTTCTATTGTTTAGATATCAATTGCTTGCCAATACAAGTATATTATACCTTCTATATGCCTCTTTATCAAGTAAAAAACCTGCCAATTATTAGTTATCAGCAGGTTTTTGATAGTGCTTTTTATGTTATTTTAACAACTCATGTTTAATGAAATTCCTGTCTTTTTCGTTTACCAGATAATACAGATAAGATTCAAGTACCATTTCCTGCGGGAGCCCGCGTCCTACTATCTTAAAGTTGCGGTATCCGCGCTCTATATAAGACGGAAGCTTGTCATTTCCGATGAAATGAGGGCGTTTCATTGATTCTGCAAATGAAGGCTTGGTCATTTTATTTGTGCATTCGTATCTGGTATCTTTATCAAATGTAAGCTGCATCAAGGACTCATCTGCGTAATGTTCCTTACGTTTAGGGCAATGCGGGTAACATATCTCATCTACAAGTATTTCCACCCTGTCAGCATAGGGCTCAAGAACTTTTAATGTAGTCTCATCACAATTCAGATCATAATCAAGAACTACCAATGCATAATCGCCTTCAAGCTCTTTTTTTACGTCTTCCAGATCGGTCAGACGCTTGGTAGTCGATGATATAAATGCAAAACCGGATTTAGCTGAGCCAAATTCTTCCATGTATCCTGCATATCCGTTGCTGTAATACTGCTTGTTTCCGGTTTCATCTGTGTTTGCTTCGCTGTTTTTAGCTATATCTGATACTGAACCGTATTTTTCTCTTAAATAATTACCTAAAACTTCGCGGTTAACAAGCACCTGGTTTTTACCGTTATTTGCAAGCTCCATAATCAGGTTACAATAGGTATCGTTAAGGTGGTTTTCCTCTATAAGAGAATTTGTCCATGTAAAACGTACAGGGACACCGAGATTATTGTAATTATCGAGCACTTGCTTGATATTGCTTTTTGAAATGATCCCAAACACGGCTCTTCCCCCGTTCCAGATGGCTCCTGGGAATGTACCGTATACACTGCCGATCTCATATCCCTCATGGAACTTTTCCGGGTATTGACGCATTAATTTAATTAACCTTGTATTGGTTTTATAAAAGTAACAGAACCCGGGTAAATGCCAATATATCTTATTCATACTCCGCCCCTTGTTTACATATAAAACTTTATGTCATTTAGATATGTATAATAAATACTGATATTTATATTATCATAAGGGGTATATTTATGCAACCTGTTTTACATTTCTCTTTTAAGGTGTAACTATGGCAGATATTTAAACAGATGTGTTTTATTGCTTAAATTCTTGCGTGCTTTAAAAAAGTGTAGATATTTTCAATGTTTAGGGTTATTATAATATTGATTTGTAAATTTATAGAATTTTAAGTTTAGGGGAATGTATATGAAATTTAAAATAAATAAGACAGAATATATAAACAGAACCTTTAGAATACCTAAATGTCTTTCAGAAAAAATAGCCCGTATGGCTCAAGCCTCAAATGTCAGTTCAAATGAGTTTGTGATACAGGCTATACAATTTGCTATCAAAAGTTATGAAACTGAAGATTAAAAATCACTATGTTCCAATAGAATCCATGTCATACGGTGTGGTCTGGTATACGTAGTAGTTAAGCCAGTTGGTGTACATGGTGTTGGCATGTGCACGCCATGTAAGAAGAGGTTTCTGAGTAGGATCGTCGTTCGGATAATAGTTCTTGGGTATCTGGATATCCATACCTTTATCAAGATCCCTCTTATACTCCTGATCCAGTGTCATTCTGTCATACTCGGGATGTCCGAATACAAATACCTGACGGCCCTCTTTTGCCAGTACCATGCATATACCTGCTTCAGGTGAATCAGCCAGTACGGTAAGCCTTTCATCAGCCCATACCTCCTTGGGGTCTATGGTCGTATGGCGGCTGTGCGGGATATAGAATATATCGTCAAATCCGCGTACAAACGGCTCTTTTCTGTGATGTACATTATGAGGAAATACTCCGAACATCTTTTGAGGGAGTATTTTTTTATTGATACCGTAATGATAGTAAAGCGCTGCCTGTGCACCCCAGCAAATATGAAGTGTTGAGGTTACATGGGTCTTGGACCATTCCATGATATCGCAGAGCTCTTTCCAGTATGCCACCTCTTCAAATTCCATCATCTCAACAGGTGCTCCTGTGATGATAAGTCCGTCGAGCTTTTTGTCTTTTACATCCTCAAATGTCAGATAAAACTGATCCAGATGGCTCTTTGCAGTGTTTTTTCCAACATATGTTGATGTGGTAAGGAATGTTATGTTTACCTGCAGCGGGGTGTTTGAAAGCGAGCGGAGCATCTGTACCTCTGTAGCCTCTTTTAACGGCATAAGGTTCAATATACCTATTTCAAGCGGACGGATGTCCTGTGACATGGCCCTGTTCTCGTCCATCATGAATATATTTTCTTCTTCCATGATTTTTTTTGCAGGCAGGTCATTTTGTACTTTAATCGGCATTTAACATCAACTCCATTCTTAAAATATATTAATATCAGGGCTTCCAGAAGGAAGGTTTCGGTCTGTTGACCGATATGATGCCTGAAGCCTGAAGATTTGTAAGAAGCAGGAATCTTGCTTCACCGACACACTCGGGCTTCAGCATGAAATAACTGTAGGTTTCGATAAGCGAGAACAGATTGGCTGTACGTCCCTCGATCTTAAAGTTATTGATACCTCTGGGAAGGTATTCGTTATAGATCATCTCAGGTGAGATAAATGTAGGATAGTCCTTGATCTTGTAAAGATTATTATACTCACCGTATTCGCAGCGCCAGGTATCAACTATCTTTTCCTG
>JAIKXA010000017.1 GCA_024684355.1 Lachnospiraceae bacterium | reverse complement strand
CTCCAGCTGAGTCCGGTGTATTGGTTAGCGTTGGAAGGTGCTATAACAGCAGTGAGCTGTACGGTGGAGCCCACAGCCAGACTGTAGGTCTTGCCCTGGCTGATGCTTACTCCGGTAACGGGAACAGGTTTTTCTTCAACTTCTTTAGCTGCAAAGTATCCGGTATATTTACTCACTTTTTTATTATTAGCCACAATAGTACAAATATAGACTTTTTGTGCATCTAATTTAGCAATATCCGATTTTGTAAAATAATAAGTGTTATTCTTCACATCTGCAGCTGTAACCTTTAATGTCTGAACTAACGTTTCGCGGTATGCTAATTCGTAGAAGTTAAGGGATATAGGGTAAAAGCTAGCCGCATCGCTTCCATAAACATTCAAGTAGTAGTAGGCGTTATATTCCGAACCGTCTTCCAGATAATAGTTTGAAGATCTGTTGAATGCATTTCCGTGAGTGGTGTCGGCGTAGTATTCTTTGCCTTCAACAGAATAAATATCCAAAGGAGTCTTTCCGTTAGATGTAAACCGCACATAATAACTGAAGGCGTTCTTATCAAGTCCGCTGATCGCAAATGATATGTATCCATTAGTGCTGCTAGCATATGATGGTGTTATTGTTGCGTTGACTGCATTTAGATCACAATCAAACAACTCAACTTTAAGCCCAAGGTCCTTTACAAGTTTCTCGAGCTTGCTTTTTTCGTTGCCGGAAATATCCGGTATATCCGCTAACGGTATATAGATAGCACAGTTAGCTTTTGTATCATCATTGCTGTCAAAATACCCATAAGAGCTTGTTATATAAAACTTGCTGGAGTCACGTACATAAATAGTTTTATTTGCAAGAGCGGTTTCTACACCATCGACTGTCTCATAGATCACCAATTCATAATCTCCCACTTGAAGAGGAGCACTAAAAGTCCATTTATCTATATAGAAAGTATCGCTCTTATCTCCGGCAGTGTACTTAAGCTCTGTATTCTCGCTTGTGCCATTTAAACGTGCACTCAATTTATTCGTGGCATGACTGTCTTTGGATGCACTGACAGAAATGCCTATACTGCTTGCAGGCGCTGCGAGAAATGTCTTTGTAGTACTGATATTGACATATTTGGTATCTTCTTCAGATGATGAGTCGTCATCACGAAGATTATACCAGCTCACATCAAAACTGGTCTTATCATAATGACTGCCACAGCTTATCTTGACATACTGTTCATAATAGTCACTTTTAACAGGTTTGTATACCGCGCCAGAATCTGAAGTCGGTGCGATGGCCACATGATTTTTGGCATCCATCTTAGCACTTCCGCTGCCCACGAGGTTTTTGTAACTGCTGTCACTGTAGAAATCAACAATGATCGTAGATTCAGCAGGTACCGTGCTGTTAAATGTGAACTCAAATACTCCTGCTTTCCAGTTATAGAATGATGAAATAGGATAAAGATTAACATAAGTACTGTCTCGCAGGCTTCCTGCGGTTAGATTTTTGTTTGTATCGCTTCTTTGATCCACAAGCTTGGACCCTTTGAAGTTGATAACATACTGATCGCTGGTCTGAGCATTGTTTATATCTGACCAGTCAACTTTTTCCAGCTTGTAGATATAATAATTTGATTCGTCGTCCTTGTAACTATCAAATTTGGTATATTCCTTGCCGTTTTTACCGACTATAACAGGATAAGTTGTTTCATTCAGATTGTATCCACGAACATTGAAATAAATATACTTTTTGTTATTGTCATATCCGCTTGCAGGTGCATACGCATATGTTACGACAGGATCGGTTGTAACATGAAGCTTCTTTTCCCACTTTAAAGCTTCACCCTCTGCGGGATATATCACTACATCGTAGTCGCCTGCAGTGATTACGCGACAAGCCGCAAGATTAAAATAGATCCATCTTGACTTGTAACTTAATTTTTCGCGGACATAAGTTGAATCAAAAAGCCCTTTGTACAGATCGTAGCATCTGTCAGACATACTTGTAGACATGTAAGTGCTGTTCATATATGTCTTTCCGTCTTTGAGAACGGATGCTTTGAAGTTGGTCACATTATTATACTCGAGATTAAAATACATATCGAATGAAACGTCTGTACTTCCGCTGAGAGCATATATATCCTGGAATTGTTCAGGCATTTTTACTATCTTTAACGGTCTTTCCGCCACAAAAACATCACTTATGCCATCATTTACCGTGAACTTAGCGGTATAATCAGTTCCAAGTGTGAGATTAAAATCATCTTTGGCAGTATCTACAACAAGCAATTTACCATATCCCACAAACTGAGTATAATCTTTTGATATACCGTTTACAGATATCGTGACCTTATAGTTACGATTTGATTTATCGCCCAGATATTTAATGATTATCGGGTACTTATCGTTTGCATCTGCATAATAGGTATCCAAAGTCGTCAACTCTATCTTACGCAGATACCAATCTCTGGAGCTTTCTACGAGCTGTTGAGGGAGATTTGCAGCAGCTATAGCTTCGGTGGTCAAAAAATTATACTGTAAAGACAGAGATTCCCAGCTGACTTTGGAAAGATCCGGCAGTGATGATATATCGTTATAGCTAAGAGACACATATTTCAGATATTTCAAATCCAAAAGAGGTGTTATATCTGAAATGTCATGTCCATCCATACTGATAGAAGTAATGTTTGGTATTTTTTCGGGGATATCCGCTAAGCTTTTTACCGGAGTTTTATCATATATATCACTAACACTCAGATACTTCAAACTGTTAAGCTCTACATCGGTCACATCTGTATAGTTGTTTTTCAGATATGCGTATAAACCTTTATCCGCAAAATCTTCTTCGGTATAATGCTTGATAGTTCCGGTCGTGAAAGTTTCAGGAGCCGCACTGTTGCCTATGTTTGCGATGCATTTTGTCCCGTTGCCATCATAATATTGTAACTGAACATAGTATTCGTATTCTGTATTTTCAGCCAGGTCATAAGATGGCGGACTTACGTTATATCTGCCGTTTGATCCGGAGTCTGATTGAGATTGATAACTGATCGAACCTTTTTTTCTGTAATACAGATAAAGATAGAAATAATCTGCTTTATAATACGGAGTTACGGTCGCAGATGCATTAAATATCATTCCGGCTGCATTCACAGAGACGGTAGGTTTAAGCTGACTGCTATCTTCAAACTCTTCTGCTATGTCTATCTTTTTATAGCTTACAACACAATCACCGGTATATACTTTTAACCTGAGAGCAACATCTCCCCAGCTTTTATATATCGTTCCTTCATAGCAGTTTCCGTAATCATTATAAGATATTGAAGATAAAACCTTGGCAGACTCATCATCGTTGTTTTTTTCAACTATATCTATCTGACCTAAAGTTTCATTCTGAGGATTGTTGATCGTAACTTTAAAATCGGCTTTGAAATAACCTTTTTGATATATTTCTACTTTATCAATGGTTATCTTTGATTCGGTTACTGCTTCTTTTGTAGTAAAAGTTTTGGGTGCTGACATGAAGCCGTATATCGTACCACCTTTAGAGCTGTCGTATCCCTCATATCTTGCTATACGGTAAGCATATGTGGTGCTGGGATGAAGAATACTGCTGCTATCATCATCGTTTTTAAGCGGTATTGAATAGTAAAAATAATGATATCCTGTTTCATAATCATATGTGCTGTCACTACAGTACCGATAATCAGTATACACATAATCACTATCGTTCAACTGTGAACGGCTGACATATTCGGAATCTGAGAAGAAATCTGCATCCTTTTTGTCAGTGAAGATAACTAAAAGCTCAGGATATGAAAAAGAACTCGACTTAATGGTTACATTTGCGGTCGCTTCGTAGCTTCCGGCTTTTATACTGGTAGAATCATAGGTATACTCATCACTGGTAACTACCTTCCACTCCTTGTTATCCCCGTCATCAGGCTTTTCTTCGGTTTCCTCTGTTTCGTTTTCGGAAACAGTTTCCTCATCGGATACGCCTTCTTCAGTCTCATTTTCGGAAGCACTTTCACCTTCTTCGGCTTTATTTTCAGAAGCACTCTCGCCTTCTTCTGCTTCGTTTTCGGAAGCACTTTCGCCTTCGGAAGCTTCTTCCTTTTCAGCTTCGTTTTCGGAAGCACTCTCTTCTTCTGAGCCTTCTTCGGTCTCTGCATCATTTTCGGATACAGCTTCTCCACCTTCGGCGGGTGTTTCTTCGGCAGGCTCACCTTCCTTTTGCCCTGCTCCGTCTTCGGCAGCTTCAGTTCCTTCTTCAGTTGCATCAGTTTCTTCACCCGAATCGGCTTCAGCTGCTTCGGCGCTCACTGCTGCGGGATCACCGGCTGCACTGACTGCGATCGTTCCAAGGTCACCAGACAGCATGCAGACGCTTAAGATGATACCCAGTGCACGACACCATTTTCTCTTCATGCTTTTTTCTCCTT
>JAIKXA010000002.1 GCA_024684355.1 Lachnospiraceae bacterium | reverse complement strand
TTATACATTTTCTCCTCTTTCAGCAGCTGCTTTTGCTGCAGCCTTTGACTCTAAGTATTCTGCATAATCTTTCTTATAATCGGTACTGTAATCCTTTGTATCTGCACCGTATTTTTTATGGAATTCACGGCTGCTGCTGATCTTCTTTTTATTATTTGTACCAAACTGTTTTCTTCCGCGGAACTTCTTATCCGGAATGTAAACACCCTTCTTTAAGGAAACGATTACTTTTCTGAAAGGCTCTTCACCCTCACTGTGTGTCTCTACGTAAGCATCTCCCTGAAGACAGGAGTGGATGATCCTTCTTTCATAAGGATTCATGGGCTCTAAAGAAACATTATGTCTTGTCTTTTTAACCTTGCTTGCAATATTGTGAGCCAGGTTTTCCAATGTTTCCTTACGTCTTGCACGATAGTTCTCGGTATCCATCTTAACCTTGATGTATTTTTCGCTTTCCTTATTTACTACAAGGCTTGTAAGATACTGAAGTGAATCAAGTGTAGCTCCGCGTTTTCCGATGAGTACACCCATCTCATCACCTTCAAGATCTATGTCGATCTCATCATTTGCATCTGTCAATGATGCTTTTACATCTGCTTTAACGCCCATGGCTGAAAGAACTTCATTGATAAAACCGGTTGCCACTTTGCAGATATCCTTAGTTTTAAGCTTTACAAGTATTTTTGCAGGCTTATTGTTGAACAAACCTAAGAATCCGTTGCTTTCTTTTTCAACAACTTCATATTCTATCTGGTCTATTGTAACATTTAATTCGGAAAGAGCAGAAGATAACGCTTCTTCTACGTTCTTCCCTGTAAATTCTCTACTCTCTTCCATTATTATTCTTCTTTCTTCTGTGTATCGTTTTCTTCGATATTACTTAAAGCAGTACTGCTCGCAGAAGTATCTTCTTTCTTAGGTGCGTTGCTTCTTGCTAAAAGATTTGCATTAGCGGCAATACTCTTTGAACTGTATGAAACGTTGCTTCTCTGATAATCCGATCCGGCTTTCTTTGACTTCTGTTTTGAATTCTTCTTATAACCGGTATTATCATATGTATCATTGGCATTGTTAACATAGCTTGAACCCTTGGTCTTAGCTACCTCTGCCATCTTGTTGTTGTAAGTTACGCCAAGCTTTTCCTGACGCTTTACGTTCTTTTCTTTGTTCTTTTCAAGCATATCATCAACATTTACCTTTTCAAGATACTTGTTGATAAAGATAGTCTGAATGATAGTAAATACAGCTGATGCGATCCAGTATACGCCTACACCGATAGGAAGCATGAGACAGAATACACCTGACATGATGGGCATGATGGTTGACATCATCTTGGTAGTCTGCTGTGCGGGATCGTCGCTTGGCTTCTTATTGGAATTGATAGCTGTCTGAAGCTTACCCTGGATATACTGTGTAATAACAGCCAAAGCAGGGATAACTACTGAAATGCTCTTAAGTTCAGGTCTGTCAAGAATGCTTAAACCAAATAAGCTGTTAACGGAAATGATCTTATCACGTACTTCGCTTATGGTAAGGGTAGCACCGTTGATCAGTACTTGCTGACCTGCTAAATTCTTTGAGAAGAAGATATTTTCAACTGTTGTTGTAATAGTTTCTTTAGCTTCATTAACCTCTTCGATAATAAACTCTTTGCTGCTAAGGAAAACATTCCAGTTATCCTTATTCATCTTAGAGAAGATATCGATAAGGTTTTCTCTCGAAACTTCTATATTATTGGAAATATCTATCACCTTGGAACTACATCCGGATAACTGTGTAAGAGTAAGATTATTTGCTTTCATGAATCCTACCAGTGTATCCTTATAACCTTCAAATATAGAAGCTCCGGAAGTAGCCGTACCCTTAATGGTATCTGCTACTGCTCCGTATAATTCACCGATATCGGTAACATAAGCGGGTATAGCATAGATAACTCTGTAAAGAGCGAACATGATAGGAAGTGATATAAGCAGCGGCAGACATCCGCCCATGGGGCTTGCACCGTATTTAGCATATACTTCCTGTGTTTCGGCACGCTGACGACGAAGGGACTCTTCATCGTTCTTGCCTTTATACTTTTTCTGGATCTGTGTAAGCTCCGGACTCATCTTTGACTGGAGCTTTGTAAACTTCTGCTGCTTTATGGTCAGCGGAAGCATCAGCATTTTTACAACAAATGTAAAAATAACGATACATAATGCGATATTCTCTATACCAAACAGTGAAACAAAATTATATATGGCATTAAGTATCTTTCCGAGTACCCAGGCGATAGGACCGAGTATTCCTTCTACCTGAGTTAAAAATACCATTTGCAACTTGTTGTCCTCACATTCTGTCACCAAATATGTGACAATTTATTTAGGGAACAGGATCATAGCCTCCTTTTGATAAAGGATGGCATCTAAGTATTCTTTTTACTGTGAGCCTCAAACCTTTTATGGCTCCGTATCTTTCAAATGCCGTCAGGGCATATTGACTGCATGTAGGAATATAAATACATGTAGACCTTTTTTTAAGCGGAGATAAAAATTTTCTGTAAAATTTGATCAGTCCTATAAAAATATATTTCATATTTTACTGTATTAAAACTGCATTATGCAGTTTTCCCAAATGTAATACCGCTTTTTCTGCTTCGGCGTACTTTATACCGACAGCTCCTGTTCTCGCCGTTACCACTATGTCCAAACCACTATTGAACAGCTGGCCTTTAAGTCTAAATACTTCTCTAACCAGACGGGTAATCCTGTGTCTAACGACACTGTTTCCAACTTTTTTGCTAACAGATATACCTAATCTGTTTTCGGATAAATCATTTTTCAAAATATACATAACAAAATATCTGTTGGCAAAGCTTTTTCCGTTTTTATAAACGTTTTGAAATTCAATATTCTTTTTTAAATGTAAAATATTCATTCAAATATTCATTATAAAAAAGGTCACATATAAATGCGACCTAAGCTGAAAGTTTATGTCTTCCTTTTGCTCTTCTTGCAGCCAGAACCTTTCTGCCGTTCTTAGTGCTCATTCTCTTTCTGAAACCGTGCTCAACGGCTCTCTGTCTCTTTTTGGGCTGGAAAGTCATCTTCATTCCAAACACACCTCCTTTATATCAACTTACAATTATCCGAAAATACAGCCCTATCATTATATTATTTTATTCTGCAATAGTCAAGTAATTTTTTGTTTTTTTTATTGAAAAAAAACAAATTTTAATGTATAATATTTATTGGTGGTATTTTTGCTTATAATACGTCAAATGCTTTGAAAGGATGCCTTAATAGGCTGTTTATTGTCGTGAAAAACATTGTTCAGGAAAAATGGGAAGACATATTGGAATTTATAAAAACTGAATACGGAATATCTAAAGTTTCCTTTATTACCTGGATAAGTAAGCTTTACGTCAAAAAAGTTGAGGATAATGTAGTATACATTACTTCCGACGACAGTAATATCAATTCCAATTTTACTCATATCCGTACCAAATACGGCATGTTTATTCAGACAGCCATTCAGGAAATCACGGATACAGAGTACGAAATCAAATTTGATAATGAAAACGAGACCTCATCCGCATCTCATCAGGAGGTATCTCAAAAAGTTTCTCATAATCAGGGTCTTCCTCTTAATCCCGACTATACATTTGATAACTTTGTAGTCAGTAAAAACAATCAGCTGGCTCATGCTACTGCGCTTAAAGCTGCCGAAGCTCCCGGTGATATCTATAATCCTTTGTATATCTACGGAGACTCGGGACTCGGAAAAACCCATCTTATGCAGTCCATAGGCCATTTTATATTGGAAAACGATCCTGATAAGAAAGTAATGTATGTTACAAGCGACACATTTACCAATGAACTGATAGATTCCATCAGAACCGGTAATATGTCTCCCGCAGCTTTCAGAGAAAAATATCGAAACACAGATGTGCTGTTAATAGATGATATACAATTTATAATAGGAAAGGATAGAACTCAGGAGGAGTTTTTCTACACGTTTAATGCCCTTTATGAAGCCAAAAAACAAATAGTTATAACCTCCGATAAACCACCTAAGGATTTTACCACTTTAGATGAGAGATGGAAGTCCAGATTCGGCTGGGGTATCATAGTTGATCTTACTTCACCGGATTATGAGACAAAGGTTGCTATCCTTCAGAAAAAGATAGACTTAAAACAGAATGAAGGTACAAATATTGATATTGATGATGAAGTCATCTCATATATGGCCGAAAATATCAATTCAAATATCAGAACTTTGGAAGGAGCTCTTACAAAAGTCATAGCTCTTGCCAAGATTCAGAGGATGCCCATTACAAAGGATCTTGCCCAATATGCTTTAAGAGATATCGTCGGTACCCAGATGAAGACCATTACTCCCGGTTTCATCATTGATGTGGTTGCGGAGCATTTCCATATTACCGCATCCGATATTCTTTCAAAAAAGAAGGACAAATCCATAGCGGTACCCAGACAGATAGCCATGTATCTTACCAGTGAATATACGGATTTCATTACATCCCGTATAGGCGAAGCTTTCGAGAGAGATCATTCAACAGTAATACACAATGTCGATAAGATCAACAATCTCCGCCAGACCGATCCAAGACTTGACGAAACCATAAAAGTTCTTATCAATAAGATAAATCCTGATATGTGATCTATCCACATTATCAACGTTTATTACAGGTTGACAAAATGTTAGGTTTTAACTGAATTTATATATTAGAATCAAATCATCATATTAATATATAAATATCTAAGATCATAAGACAGTTTATCAATTTTTCCTAACAATCTGTCAAATCTCAAACTCAAGAAAAACAGGGGCTTAAGAGTACTTAACCACCTTATGCAACCCTCTACTACTACTGAATACTTTAATTATAATATTATTGGTGTTTTTTGGAGGTACGATAAATGAAAATCATTTGTGAACAAAACAATCTTATTACCGGAGTTAATATAGTCCTTAAAGCTGTTCCATCCAAGACTACTATGGAGATACTTGACTGTATAAAGATGAAGGTCCGTGAAGGAAAGATCATCCTTATAGGTAATGATATGTCCTTAGGTATTGAAACAGTTGTTAAGGGTGATATCGTCGAAGAAGGTGATGTTGTAGTAAGTGCTAAGACCTTCTCTGATATCATAAGAAATCTTCCGGATAATGAAGTGGTCCTGACCTCTGATGATAAGAACATCAATATCAAGTGTGAAAACATCAATTACGATATTCCGATAAGAAATGCTTCCGATTATCCGGATCTTCCTCAGATAGAAAAGGATAAGTTTGCTGTTATCTCACAGTATTCATTAAGAAATATGATCAGACAGACAGTATTCTCCATCGGCAGCGAGACAGAAGCTATGAAGATAATGACCGGTGAGCTCCTTGAGATCAAAGGAAAGAAGATGCGTCTGGTAGCTCTTGACGGTCACAGAATATCACTCAGAAACGTTGAGCTTGACGAAGAATACGGAGACCGCAAGGTTATAATCCCCGGAAAAACATTAAATGAACTTGTAAAGATAGTAACAGGTGATGTTAACGATAAAATAAAGATCTATTTCAGTTCAAATCATGTTCTTTTTGAAATGGAAGGTACTATCGTTCTTTCAAGGCTTATTGAAGGCGAGTATTACTTGGTTGACAACATGCTCTCGGGCGATTTTGAGACCAGGATACATATCAATAAGAGAAAACTCAGTGAATGTATAGAAAGAGCATCACTTCTTATAAAGGAAAGCGACAGAAAGCCTCTGATCTTCAACTTTATGCAGGATGAGGTTGATGTTAAGATAAAGACACAGGCCGGAAACTATGAGGATAAGGTTAGTATTGAAAAGGATGGAAATGATATCCTTATTGCTTTCAATCCGAAGTTCCTGCTTGATGCATTGAAGGTTATCGATGACGAAGAGATAGATATTTATCTTATGAACATCAAATCACCTTGTATCATTAAGGATAAGGCTGAAACATACATGTACCTGATCCTTCCGTTAAACTTTAATCCTGACTAAAAAATAGAAGGTTTGATCATGAAAAAAAGTATTACGATAAGAGATGAATTTATTAAGCTTGGTCAGGCTTTAAAGCTTTCGGGAGAAGCTGATACCGGAGTAGATGCCAAGCTGATCATAGAGGCGGGAAAAGTAAAGGTTAACGGAGAAAAAGAAGAAAGAAGAGGCAGAAAGCTGTACAACGGAGATACCTTTACTGTAAATAATACAGAAATAGAAGTTATATCAAAACAGGCCACAGTTAAATGATAATCAGATCTTTGGAATTAAGCAATTTCCGAAATTATGAAAAACTGAATATCAGCTTCAGCCCTGACGTTACCATCCTATACGGGGATAATGCACAGGGAAAGACCAATGTTCTTGAAGCTCTTTATACTGCATCAACCACCAAATCCCAAAAAGGCAGCAAGGATAAGGACATGATAAAGTTTAATGAGTCCGAGTCCCATATAAGGATGATGGTAGAAGATGGGGATATCAAAAGAAGAATAGATATGCACCTTAAAAGCACAAAACAGAAAGGTGTGGCTATAGACGGTATACCCATAAGAAAAGCTTCGGAGCTTTACGGGATAATGAATATCATATCTTTCTCTCCGGATGATCTTGGAATTATAAAAGAAGGTCCGGCTGAAAGAAGAAGATTCATAGACATGGAATTATGCCAGCTTGATAAGCTGTATATGCATAATTTTTCGGGTTATAACAGGGCACTTGACCAGAGAAACAATTTGCTGAAACAGATTTCTTTTAATGCCGAACTGAAAGGCACGTTGAATGTCTGGGATGAGCAGCTTATTAATTTCGGAGAATATCTTATAGAAAAAAGAAGTCTGTTTATTAAAGAGATAAGCGGTATTGCTTCAAAAATACACGGTTTATTGACAGATAACAAAGAAACCCTGGAAATACAATACTTACCTAGTACAGATAAAGAAAGCTTCAGAAGTGAACTTTTATCTTTAAGGGAAAAGGATATCATCTTAAAGATGACAAACGTAGGACCTCATCGTGATGATATGATATTTATGGTGAATGGCCAGGATGCCAGAAAATACGGGTCCCAGGGACAGCAGAGAACGGCAGCGCTTACATTGAAGCTTGCTGAAATAGAACTTGTTAAGAAAAAAACCGGTAAAAATCCTGTACTGCTTCTGGATGATGTTCTTTCAGAACTGGACAGAAACAGACAGAATAAGCTTTTGGAAAACATAAGCGGCGTACAGACTATCGTAACCTGTACCGGACTTGAAGAGTTTATAAAAAACAGGATCAAATATGATAAAGTTTACAGAGTAAATGCAGGTATCATAACAGAAGAGTAATACTGACACATTATATAAATACTTATACGGGGATAAAAGAATGAGTGATGAGTTAAATGAGAAAATGAATACCGATATCGGTGCACAGACGGAAAATCAAGAGATAAATAAAGAAATCCAAAACTACGGTGCCGATCAGATACAGATCCTTGAAGGCTTAGAGGCTGTTAGAAAGAGACCCGGTATGTATATCGGCAGTACTTCCGTGCGCGGTCTTCATCATCTTGTATACGAGATAGTAGATAATGCGGTTGATGAAGCATTGGCAGGTGTCTGCAAAGAAATAGTGGTTACCATCAATCCTGATAATTCCATCACTGTTGTTGATGACGGACGTGGTATCCCTGTAGAGATAAATAAGAAAAAAGGTATTTCTTCCGTAGAAGTTGTATTTACCATACTTCATGCAGGCGGAAAATTCGGCGGTGGAGGATACAAGGTATCAGGCGGTCTTCACGGTGTAGGAGCTTCTGTAGTTAATGCTCTTTCCGAGTGGCTTGAAGTAGTTGTAGAAAAGAACGGAAAGAAGTATTTCCAGAGATATGAATACGGTAAGCCTTTGGAGAGACTTAAGGAAATAGGTGAAAGCGACAGACACGGTTCTACAGTAACCTTTCTTCCCGACAAGACTATATTTGAAGAGACCGTCTTTGATTACGGAACATTAAAACAGAGGCTTCGTGAAATGGCTTTCCTTACCAAAGGTCTTAAGATCACTTTGGCAGATACAAGAGAAGGTCTCGAGCAGGAAAAAACCTTCCATTATGAGGGCGGTATCAAGGAATATGTACAATATCTGAATAAAAACCAGAATGTACTTTACCCTGAGATCATTTACTGTGAAGGCCAGAAGGGCGATGTTTATGTAGAAGTGGCGATGCAGCATAACGATGCATATAATGAGAACTGCTACAGTTTCGTAAACAACATTACCACACCCGAAGGCGGAACACATTATACAGGATTTAAAAATGCTCTGACCAAGACCTTTAATGACTATGCAAGAAGCATGAAGTTACTTAAAGATAACGAGGAAAATCTTTCCGGTGAAGATTTAAGAGAAGGTCTGGCAGCCATCATCAGTATAAAGCTTGCCGATCCGCAGTTCGAAGGTCAGACCAAACAGAAGCTCGGTAATTCCGAAGCTCGTGGAGCGGTTGATGCGGTAGTAAGTGAAAAGCTTACTTACTTTTTGGAGCAGAACCCCGCAGTAGCTAAGATAATTGTTGAAAAAGCCGCACTTGCACAGCGTGCAAGGGATGCGGCAAGAAAAGCAAGAGAACTTACCAGAAGAAAGACCGCATTAGAGGGCATGAGCCTGCCCGGAAAGCTTGCAGACTGTTCGGATAAAAATCCCGAAAACTGCGAGATATTCATAGTCGAGGGAGATTCCGCGGGAGGTTCCGCAAAAACTGCCAGAGACAGAGCTACACAGGCCATACTTCCTTTAAGAGGTAAGATACTTAACGTAGAAAAGGCTAGACAGGATAAGATACTCGGTAACGAAGAGATAAGAGCTATGATCACTGCGTTCGGAACCGGTATATCCGAGGACTTCGATCTCAGTAAGCTCAGATATAACAAGATCATCATCATGACCGATGCCGACGTTGACGGTGCGCATATCAGTACCCTGATGCTCACATTCCTTTACAGGTTTATGCCCGAGCTTATAAAACAGGGACATGTTTACCTTGCTCAGCCGCCGTTGTATAAGATCGAGAAAAACAAGAACGTATGGTATGCATACAGTGATGAGCAGCTGAACAATATCATGGTCCAGATAGGCCGTGACAGTAATAACAAGGTTCAGCGATACAAAGGTCTTGGTGAGATGGATGCAGACCAGCTCTGGGAGACCACTATGGATCCTTCAACAAGAGTACTCAAGAAGGTAGACATGGACGAGGACAACATTGCCGAACTCAACATCACCTTCAATACTCTTATGGGCGACAACGTAGAGCCCAGACGTGAGTTCATCGAGGCAAACGCTAAGTTCGTAACAAATCTTGATATTACATAACACCTCATCCGGCACTCCGTGCCACCTTCCCCTCGAGGGGAAGGCTAAAGGATACCAATACTAAGGCTTCCCCTTGAGGGGAAGCTGTCTGCGAAGCAGACTGATGAGGTGGAAAACCATAAATACATACGGAGACAAAAAATGGACGAAATCAATTACGACCAGGTCAAAAACGTGGATCTTAAAGATACCATGGAGACCTCCTACATAGACTATGCGATGTC
>JAIKXA010000176.1 GCA_024684355.1 Lachnospiraceae bacterium | reverse complement strand
ATAATCTTCCAGTTCAAGATTAAAATCACTTGTCTTAAAAAGCCCATCTCTGCCATATTTATTAAGGCAGAGCAGCCTGACCCGGTCCAGTCCGTGTTTATCAAGCCATATCCTTGAAATCTCATATGAACTGTACGGTCTGCCGGTTATGATATCAACTTCATACCCCTTATCAATCCATTCATTGATAACTTTCGAAGCCCCAGGTGTCTCTTCAAACGAAAGCAATACCTCGGGAAGATGTCCTTCTATCATGAGCTGCTTATACTCATCGTCCGTAAACTTAAATGAATCCTGAAGATTAAAGAACTGTACCTCTTCGTAAGGTACTTTCTTTCCGAATAATCTTTCCGCAATCCCGGTAAAAGCTCTGGCTGTCTCACAAAGACAGTCATCATAATCAATATATATCTTCATCTCAAATCACTCTTTTTCGTCACTCCATACATATTTTTCGTAATATTCTTCCAGGCACAGACCTTCAAGATAACATGTGGCAGCCACGGCTTTCCCCACATATGTATAATGGCAGTCTTCATCCATTACACCTGTCTTTTCGGTTTTATCTCCTGTATACCTGTGAATAAACCCATACTTATAACAGTTTTCCTCCAGCCAGTTAAATCCGGCTTCCGTGGCTTCAAAATCTATGGCAAATCCTGTACGGTGTTCACTGCTTACTGCAGGTACGCATATAACTCCGCCGTTATGGTATGGATCATCACCATACCCGGGATACATGTTCTGACGTCTCTGCCAATATCTGTCCTGGGTGCTGTATTCCCTATAGCCGCCTCCTGCTTCAATGGTGAACGTGTATTTCCCTGCAGCATAAGCATCTTCTACCATCAAGGTAAGCGGCTTTATCACCCCTGCCTGAAGCCGGCAGTCAGCATCCCTATATTTAAGTTTTTTAGATACTTTTGAATTTTTAAGACTTATCAAACCTTCAGGCACACCTTTTGTATTAAGGATATGCGTAAAGTTTATCAGAGTCGCAGGGCTTACTTTGAAATCTACGGTAGGAACATCCTCTGCCTTGATCTTTGCTGTAGTTTTACTGTCTTTACCTTCAGTAGTTAAGGAGATACCGTTCTTTACATGATCATAAGCCTTTATCTTACATGTATATTTTTTACCGTTTTCCCCAAGTATGGTCAGTTTTGTTTTTCCTGCCCGTTTTATCTTTACTTTACCTTTGGCACTGACTTTGGCTACAGTTTCATCAGCTATGGTATATTTTACTGCTTTCGTACCCTTAAGCCTGACATAAAACTTATCCCCGATCTCACAGATTTTTTCTTTGACAGTGATATAGGGCTTATCATTCTTTTTTGCAGATACAGGAGAAGAAGGCTTCGATGATACTTTTGCTTCAGTGATCGTAAGGCGGTCTATAAAAACATCCCAGGTCCCGTCATCCGTTGTAAGGACCAATTTTATGTCCTGATCTCCGGTATTTACGGAAACATCAATAACGGTAGAATCTGATGCTGATGTTCCCGAAAATGAAAATGTTCCTGCAGTCCTGTTTCCAATGACCAGATCGACTTTTGCTTTATTTTCTCCGTCAGACGCTCCCCTCAGAGTAAAATCATACTTCCCCTGTGAAAAGTTAACGGTAGTTACCGCCTGATCCTCATTAGCATACAAAGCCACACCGTTAAACGGCGAATAGGTACTGCTGGCATACCTGCCGCTCAAACTCATTGATTCGCATTCGAAAATGCCGTTATTACCAAAAGATATACCGGTATTTTCCGGATTTTTGCCATCCTTACCCGGATCCTCTTTATCATCTCCTGCTTTGCTGTCATCTATAGTTATTACATTAGTATATACTTCTGCGCTGCCGTTGCTCTGATAACCTTCTATGGTCAAAGAGACCTCATAGAGATTTCCCAGATTCATCCCGAGTTTATCCCATGCTTTAAAATGTTCCGTAACGGATATAGTTCCGGATGTACGCTTTTCCGTCCTGACACTCCAGTATTGTTTGAAGGTAGTATTTCCATCGATCGAAGGCTGGTCTACACGTGTAGTCTCGTAGATATCGTATGTACCTCCATCCACTTCTATCCTTCCTTTTGATTCTGCTCCGGGTGGACGCCAGGTTCCCCAGCTGTCTACAATATAATACTCTATTAGCGGATTTCGCGACCATCCGTATACGCACATATATGAGTTACCATCCGGTCTGTAATCCACACCGTATTTTACGGTCATATCCCCTAACTGCTTATAGTTCTTTGTGCAGTCAAATTTTATACCTTCACGAAACAGGGCATTTCCGATATTCTGCCATGAGCATTCAAACTTTCCGTTACCGTTTAAGGTCATCCGGGTATCTCCGTAATCTTTCCATAAAGAATACGTAAATGCACCGTCACTGCCCTCTCTGCTGTCAGTTACCGTCGTTGCAGCATTTACTTTTACATCGCCGAAATCCATAACTCCAAGCAGAAATACACAGAGCAACAGGATAGCTAAAGATTTGTACTTCACCGGCTTCCTCCTTTCTGACCATCTCCGGTCATTTGCTATAATGCTCCACAACATGTACACCCTGATATCCGATATTCTTATAGAACTCGCTCCCGCCTCCGGTCATGATCTCGGCTCCGAGAGGTCTGAAAATACTGTCATATCTCGAAAGAACTGCTGCCGCAAGTCCTTTATGCTGGTGTTCGGGTACGGTACATAATGGTTCCAGATAGGCCAGCTTATTCTCCGGTACCCACCACATACCTGCAAAGCATACATAGTCCTCATTTTCATCAGCTATGATGGTGGTATACTCGTAAGTTGCATGGGGTGCCGGAGATATGGTGGCTCCAAGTACATTCTGATACAGCTCATGCGGGCTTCTGCCCTCATTTTTCTCAGGGATATCCCAGTTTTTAAACTCTCCGAGTTCACTTTTATTAAACCCGTCCCACAGGCATTTTGCAACCTTTAACGGATCCGA
>JAIKXA010000157.1 GCA_024684355.1 Lachnospiraceae bacterium | reverse complement strand
ACCAGTCAAAGCTGTAATTATATAGGTACAGATCCACAGTGCCTTTTCAAAATATATCAGAGATGGAAAGAAAAACCCAGTGGTAGCTGGGAGAAAGGAATTAATCCAATCATCAACTGACAATTGGATTATACGTGATTTATATGTTGATCAATAAACAGGAGATCCGTCGTTTTTATGAAGAAAATATGTACGGTGTATGGAGAAGCGGAGAAAAAGTGTCATACGAGCTTTTGGGAGAGGATCCCAAGGCAAAGGAAAAAAGAGAGGGATTCCGCAATCCTTTTGAGGTGATAGGTGGGGAACTCGTTAAAATAATTGTTGAAAAAGAAGACAGAAAGACAGAATTTATCGTTCATGCATATATACCCGGAGAAGAGAGCAGATCGGGCTATACAAATGGATCGCCGTTTATCATCTGCATGCATCCGATACAGCCTCTCGACTATGCTTTGGCTAAAGGATATGCTTTGTTTTTTATGGAAATAGGTAAAATAGCATCCGATGATATAAACCATAAAGGTGCGTTCTACGATCTGTATCCTTACGGGGCGGAGCCTGAAACGCAGACAGGTGCCCTTATGGCATGGGCATGGGGTGTTTCAAAGGTTCTTGACGCAGTATATAACGGTCTCGGAAAGGAATTTGGTCTTGATCCGGAAGCATCCATGGTAACAGGTGTCTCAAGATACGGAAAGGCAACCGCGGTATGCGGAGCGTTCGATGACAGATTCAGGATGACCATACCGGCATGTTCCGGAGCCGGAGGACTGGCATTGTATAATTTTGTTTCCTGCGGGAAAACATATGATCTGAGAAAAGTGGGAGCTCCCGCTGAATATACGTACGGCAAGAACGAGCCGTTAGACTGCCTGCAGTCCGATGCGGAACGCGGGTGGTTTAACGACAGATTCCTTGAGTTTAAAACTCCTTCCCAAATCCCTATTGATCAGGAAAACCTGGCTTTGCTGGCTATGTCACCAGACAGGTATTACTTTATCGTAGCGGCCTGCACGGGAGAAGACTGGGTAAATGCTCCTGCAATGTGGGAATGCTATAAAAGAGCGGATGAAGTATACAAAGAAAACGGTCTTTCGGATCATCTGGTTGTTAATTTCCATAAGGTCGGCCATGCCGTACTGGAGGAGGACATGGAGCTTATCGTTAAATATTTCAACCATATGTACTACAAAAAAGGCGAAATAGATATAGCTTCTATAAAGACAACAGTATTTGCCGGTCAGGAAGCCGGAGATTCTCCTATGCTAAGGCTAAGGCCTTATAAGAGCTGCGACAGTGAAAAAATTGCTTCATGGCTTATGGATGAAGAGATTTTTGATATGTGGGGAGGAGAAAGATTCGGAAGCTTCCCTATAGACGGTAAGATAATAGACCGGAAGTATACTGAACAAAACGGTGACTGCAGTGAGCCTGACAATTTTTATCCCATGACTGCTTATGATGAAAGCGGTGAAGTAGGACATTTTATCATGAGATATCTTAACGGTGACAAAAGAGTCATCCGCTTCGGATGGATAGTTGTCGACGCTTCAAAGCGCGGCATGGGCTATGGCAAGAGAATGCTGGAACTGGGATTAAAATATGCTTTTGAGATACTCAAAGCAAAGACCGTTACTCTTGGAGTATGTGAATGCAATACGGCGGCATATAATTGCTACAGATCGGTCGGTTTTAAGGAGTCTGAGTGCATAAGCACACATAATATGACGGTTAAAGGCCGTACAGTGCGTGTGATTGAGCTTGAAATGTCAAAGCCCCTTTGATTTTGCTTGATTAATCAGGATTTTCATAGTATAATTTTATTATATTAATTGGGGTGAGATTATGGATATACAGGAATTAGAGGAGAAGAAAGAACGGATATATGCTTTTATTCAGAGTGATGAGTACACTCCGATGAAACTGAAGGAACTGGCAAGTCTTTTGCAGGTTCCGAGAACCGAAAAGGAAGAATTCAAGGAAGTCATAGATAAGCTAATCTCGGAGGGAAAGGTGATCTATGACGGTAAAAGCCGTATAAAGGCAGCAGGTGCCGAAATGATGGCCGGATATTTTATGGGGACAGCTAAAGGTTTCGGTTTCGTAAGGATCGAGGGAGAAGAAGAGGATATCTTTATCCCGCCGGATAAAACGGGCAGTGCCCATGATAAAGACAAGGTACTTATAAGTATAGTTGATGAGCCTTCAAGAGGAAGAAGCCGTGAGGGTGAGGTTGTCAGCATACTTGAAAGAGCAAACGATAGGATCACCGGAACATTCCAGCGTACCAAGACTTACGGATTTGTTATACCGGATAACAGAAAGTTCGGTTCCGATATTTTTATTCCCCACGGATTTACCAAGGGAGCGGTCACAGGTCATAAGGTTGTGGTAGAGATGACGGATTTCGGAGGACCGGATAAAAATCCCGAAGGCCACGTGACGGAGATCATAGGACATATTGACGATCCCGGGTCGGATATCGTGTCGGTGATAAGAGCATTCGGGATACCGTTGGAGTTCCCTGACGGTGTGGTTAATGAGCTTAAGACCATCCCTTCCGAGGTGGCTGAAGAAGATAAGATCGGCAGGCTTGATCTAAGGGATGAAAAGACCATCACTATAGACAGCGAGTCGGCAAAAGACTTAGACGATGCCATAACCATATCCAAAAAAGACGGCATGTATACACTCGGTGTGCATATAGCCGATGTATCGGAATATGTACGTGAAAACTCTCCGCTTGATAAAGAGGCATTAAAGCGCGGAACGAGTAATTACCTTATAGACAGCGTTATCCCTATGCTCCCTCATGAATTGTCCAATGGCATCTGTTCACTTAACCAGGGGACGGACAGGCTTGCCATGAGCTGCATAATGGATATAAGTCCAAAGGGTGAGATTAAAGGACACAGGATCGCGGAGACGCTGATAAATGTTGACAGACGTATGACTTATACGAATGTCCAGAGAGTAAATGATGCCATTGAAAACTATGATGGCAGTAAGGATGAACTTTTTTCAAAACTTGCCGATAAAAACACTAAGATCTCGGAGCTTAAGTTTAAAGAAGAATTACCGGATGAGATATTGCAGACGCTTGATGAATACAGGGATTTTGCAGAGATGTTTGATCTTTGTCTGGAGCTTAGCGAGATACTCAGGCTTAGAAGACATAAAAGAGGTTCGATCGACTTTGATATCCCCGAATGCGAGATATTGGTGGATGAAAAGGGCAGGCCTACCGAGATCAAGCCTTATGACAGAAACAGGGCTACAAAGATCATAGAGGATTTTATGCTTGCGGCCAATGAGACTGTGGCAGAGGATTATTTCTGGCAGGAGTTACCGTTTGTATATCGTACTCATGATACTCCCGATCCGGAAAAGATCACTAAACTCGGCATTTTTATCAATAATTTCGGATATACCATAAAAATGGGTAATGAAGATATCCATCCCAAGGAACTGCAGAAGCTTCTTGAGAAGATCGAAGGCACCGACGAAGAGTCTCTTATCAGCCGATTGACATTAAGATCGATGAAGCAGGCAAAATATACTACTTCATGTGACGGGCATTTTGGTCTGGCGTCCAAGTATTACTGCCACTTTACTTCACCCATCAGACGTTATCCCGATCTGCAGATACATCGTATCATCAAGGAGAACCTGCGCGGTAAGCTTAATGAAAGGCGCATCAATCATTACAACAAGATCTTAAGTGATGTAGCATTTATGTCGAGCAAGTGCGAACGCAGGGCGGATGAAGCAGAGCGTGAAGTACAGAAGCTTAAAAAGATTGAATTTATGGCTCCTCATATCGGAGAGACATTTGACGGTGTTATATCCGGTATTTCGACCATGGGCATATATATTGAGCTGCCCAATACCGTTGAAGGCATGGTAAAGATCGATGAGTTTAAGGATGATTACTATTACTTTGACGAGGAGCATTACCAGCTTATCGGCAAGAATCAGAGCAAATGCTATAAACTCGGACAGAGGGTTAAGGTTAAGCTTGAAGAAGCCGATAAATTAGTACGGAGCATTATATTTACGATCATTGATGAAGAGATAGAAGATTCTTCGCTGCACTCATAATGACAGAGATACTTCCTTACATCATTAGTGTGAGATGCCAATTAAAGGAGCGTTACGGCAAAGGATATTAGGAAAGGAGGGGAAAAGGTTGGCCAAGGAAAAGCCAAGAAAGCTTATAGCAAACAACAAAAAGGCATACTTTGATTTTTTTATAGAAGAAAAATATGAAGCCGGCATTTCCCTTCACGGTACAGAAGTAAAGTCCATGCGAATGGGCAAATGCAGTATCAAGGAATCCTATATCAAGATAGAGAATAATGAGGTTTATATATTCGGAATGCATGTCAGTCCGTATGAAAAGGGGAATATTTTTAATAAGGATCCGTTAAGGACAAGAAAACTTCTCCTTCACCGTGCAGAAATAAGAAAGCTTGATGTGGGAGTAAAGGTTAAAGGTTATACGATAGTGCCGCTTGAAGTATATCTGGACCATGGCCTTGTCAAGGTGCTTATTGGGCTTGCCAAAGGTAAAAAGCTTTATGACAAGCGTGAGACGATAGCGGAAAAAGACAGAAAACGTGAAGAAGAAAAGAGTTTCAAAGAGAGGAATTACGGCTGACCGGTGAAACGATCATGACCGATCCTATATATACCAACGGGCCAGTACTGGTTTCGACGGGGGTTTTGAAGCTTTGGAAGCCATCGGTGAGAGTCTGTACTCACCTAAATAAACGGATAACTAAATATAAACGCTAATGAAAATTACGCTATAGCTGCCTAACGTGCAGCACGTCGGACCTGCGTAGCCCACTGCGCAGGAGGAGAAGCCGTGAGGTCCCACGGGGGTTTACTCCCGTAACCGGCGTCATCCAGGTGGGGAACTCTTTCTGCAAAGCTTTGAGCCGGAAGTAGAAACATGAAGCTACTGAAATGTCAAGCCTGTCTGTGGGCGTGACGTAGAGGGAATGACAGATCACAGACTGCGATGGGAGAAACCGGAGTGAATAGGCTTTCGGACAGGGGTTCGACTCCCCTCTGGTCCATTTATTAAAAATTTCGGAGTTACAAAT
>JAIKXA010000156.1 GCA_024684355.1 Lachnospiraceae bacterium | reverse complement strand
ACCAGTCAAAGCTGTAATTATATAGGTACAGATCCACAGTGCCTTTTCAAAATATATCAGAGATGGAAAGAAAAACCCAGTGGTAGCTGGGAGAAAGGAATTAATCCAATCATCAACTGACAATTGGATTATACGTGATTTTATGAAGAGATTTTCACTGATCATTTTTATAGCTTTTACAGTTGCGTTTCTTACGTCCTGCGGAAAGGAAAACACAGAGTCAGATGAACCGGGTCTGCTGCTCGGCTTTAGCCAGATCGGTTCCGAGAGCGCATGGAGGATAGGAAACACTCTTGATATCGAGACCGCTGCCGAACAGTCCGGTATCAACCTCATGTTTGAAAATGCAAACCAGAAGCAGGAAAACCAGATAGCTGCCATCAGAAAATTTATAGCGTACAAGGTGGATGTTATCGCTTTCTCACCCATAGTCGAAGACGGCTGGGACAATGTGCTCGAAGAAGCTAAAGATGCAGGCATTCCCGTAATCCTGGTAGACAGGGATATCAGCACCGATAAAACCGATCTTACTTCATGTCTCATAGGTGCCGATTTTTACCGCGAAGGCTATATGGCAGGAGAGTACCTTATAAGAAAGGTTGACAGTCTCGGTTTGGACCACGTAAATATCGCCGAGATAACAGGTACGGTCAATTCCACTCCCATGAGGCAGAGACAGGCAGGTTTTATGGATGCCATAGCAGGCGATCCGCGTATGACTGTTATCGAAAGCATAGACGGTGACTTTTTAAAGAGCCGCGGTGCCGAAAATATGAGACACCTGCTTGAGACCTACGGCGACACAATAGATGTTATTTTTTCACATAATGACGAGATGACTTTGGGTGCCATACCCGAAATTGAGAATGCAGGTTTTGTCCCCGGAAAGGATATGATCATCATTTCCATAGACGGCGGTCAGGAAGCTATAGATGTGCTTAAAGCAGGCAAGATAAACTGTATCGTGGAGTGTACTCCCAAGCTCGGAAAGCTGCTTATGGATACCGCAGCCAAACTTAAAGCCGGCGAACCTGTACTAAGCGTTATACACCCAGAAGAACAGGTATTCAGTGACGAACAGGACACTTCACAGATAGCACCCAGAGGTTATTGAGGATACAGATATGGAGACCAACAGGGTTATAAAGGAAAAAAGCATACTCGGACAGATAAACGATCTCAGTCACAGACTCGTTTTTATGCTCGTGATTCCCATAGTACTTAGTCTGGTACTCATGCTTATATATGCCGGTAAATATCACAGTTCCATCAAAAGAATGGAAACCATAGCCGGTCTTAAGTCACCGGTGGTCAACGAGATACCGGGTGCCGCATGGGATATCATCAGCGGGCGTAATACTTTCGAAAACAGCAATATATACCTTAAAATTCATGAAGTTAACGATGTCATTAATACGATAACCGATGAGACCGCTTCTGACAACAGGCTTTCACTTATAGTTGCGGGGCGTACCATGCAGACCATGGAAAACTACGTTGACCGTCTAAAGGAAAACATAGCTTCACAGGTACCTGTTATCACCAACGAAACTATATATGTAGAGATCAACCGTGTATCTTCGTTAGTTGACAGCATGCTCAACGAATATATCGCGCAGGAGATAGCTTCAGCCGGCAGCATGAGCGTAAGCCTAAGAGTTATTATCATACTTACGGCCATAGTCGAGATCATAATAGTACTGGTATGCCTGATAGTAAGAAACAGAGCCGTGAGATCTACAGCCGCTTTTGTCAGAAAGCCCATCGAAAGACTGGAAGAGGCTGCAGAAAAGCTTTCCCAGGGAACACTCGATGCCAGACTTGCGGATACGGATGTTACCGAACTCAGGAACCTTACCACACAGGTTAATACCATGGCCAAGAACCTTAATTCAATGATGGAAAAGAGTGTCCTTGATGCAAAGAAGCTGAGAAAAGCCGAGCTTCGTACCATGCAGGCTCAGATCAACCCTCATTTTCTGTATAATACACTTGATGCCATTGTATGGAAAGCAGAAGCAGGCGATAAGGATGAAGTTATACAGCTAGCTAGCGCTCTGAGTGATTTCTTCCGTATAAGCCTTTCCGCCGGTGCGGACTGGATCCCCATAAGTCAGGAAAAGAAGCATATCGAAGGTTATCTTAAGATCCAGCAGACCAGATATCGCGATATCATGAGCTACAGTATCGATATACCCGACTCGATAGGTGATTACTATATATTAAAGCTTCTTATACAGCCGCTGGTTGAAAATGCCATATACCATGGTATAAAGATAAAAAGAGGCGGCGGACATATAAGTGTATCTGCCAAAGAAGAAAACGGTATGCTTACGTTTGTGGTAAGCGACACAGGCTTCGGTATGACTCCAGAACAGCTGGAGGCCCTTAATGACCGCATGAAGAAGGAACAGCCCACGGTAGGAGGTGCAAGCGGCGGTTTCGGTCTTGTAAATGTCAACTTGAGGATCAGGCTTTATTACAACCAGACTGAAGGTCTTACCATAAAAAGCAGCCCTGCAGGCACTGATGTAAGCTTCACTGTGCCCTGCAGAAAGAGAGAGGAGATTTTTGAAAATGAAAGTGTTTCTGGCTGATGACGAAATAGTTATAAGAGAGGGGATAAGAGAATCCTTTCCGTGGGATGAAACGCCTTATACTCTTGTAGGCGAGGCTCCCGACGGAGAGATGGCTCTGCCGATCATCAGAGATACCAACCCTGATATAGTCATAACAGACATCAGAATGCCTTTTATGGACGGCTTGGAGCTGTGCAGGACATTGCGTTCCCAGATGCCCTGGATAGGCATAATTGTGCTCAGCGGTTACGATGAGTTTGAATATGCCCGTCAGTGCATACAGCTTGGAGTACGGGAATATCTTTTAAAACCGGTTACTGCAGAAAAGCTTAAAGAAGTACTTGATAAGGTTAGTGCACAGCTTTTAGAAGAGAGAAAAACCTTAGAACATGCCGCAAGCTTGAGAGCCCGTATGCAGTCGGACGATAAGTTTTTAAAGGAAAAGCTTATAAGCGTTTTCTTTAATGAAGAATCGACAGAGGATGATTCGAGAAATGTACTTAAACAGTTAAGCTCTATGGGCTGCAATATTACGGCTCCTTTTTATGCTGTGGCGGATGTGGCTTTTTCACCTGTACAGACCGGTTTGGAAGCTGCTTATAACTTAGCTGCCAACAGCGGCGGCATAGTATTTGCCACATCAAGCAGGACCGGTGGAAGACTGCTCGTACTCGGCAGCAATATGGCCGAAACAGAAGAACGTGCCTATGCCTTTGCAAGCTCTCTGGTGCAGGAGCTCGAACGACTCGAATGTCATGAGATCAGAGTAGGTATAGGCGATATAGTCGACCGTCCCGAAAGTATCTTTAACAGCTTTAAGTCTGCACGCCACATAAGACACCTTATAGTAGAGCGTAAGGATACCCATTCCATAATCTTAGGTGTCAGGGAAATGGGTGATGTGGACGGTGACAAAAAGGAGTCCCCGATCATAAGCGACGCAAAGCTTTTTATGCTTGATAATTTTTCAAATCCGAACCTTATGCTTCAGGATGTAGCTAAGGAAGTAGGTATGAGCAACTCAAGATTTTCAACCGTATTTGCACAGCAGAGCGGGCAGACATTTACGGAATATCTTGTTTACCTGCGCTTAAACAAAGCAAAGGAACTGCTTAGGACTACGGATGAAAAAACTTCACAGATAGCGAGCGAAGTCGGTTATAATGATTCACATTATTTCAGTTATATTTTCAAAAAAAATGTAGGCATCACACCTACCGATTTCAGAAATCAGTATCAAAATCAACCTGAATAAAATCATTTTTAACCTTTTTGAATATTACGTAAATATTACGAAATAATATTCAACCAAGTCAAAATCTATATTGATTTACCTCCATTTATTATTGTGTTAGAGTTTACACATAAAGCCGCAAGGCTAAAAAGAAGGAGGAAAATCATAAATGAAAAGGGTTAAAACTTTATTACTCGTTGCAACACTCGTTATGAGCATGATCGTATGTGCGGCATGTTCAAGTGACTCGGGCAAGAGCTCGAACAGTTCTTCAGGTTCTACAGGTTCTACAAATTCTGCTAACACTTCAACCGGTGTTATCAAGGTCGGAGTTGTTAACAATCCCCCTTCAGAGTCCGGTTATCGTGAAGCTAACGTAAAGGACATGGAGGCAGTTTTCTCAAAGGCTAACGGATACGAATTAAAGACAGCTTACAGCCAGAAGAATGATGATCAGCTTCAGGCTGCACAGGGCTTTATCACAGAGGGTGTTGATTACCTTCTTATCTCTGCAGCAGAGACAACAGGTTGGGATGATGTATTAAAGAAGGCTAAAGAAGCAGGCGTTAAGGTATTCCTTTTCGACCGTATGCTTAATGTTGATTCCAGCCTTTACGAAGCAGCAGTTGCTTCGGATATGGCTAAGGAAGGCGAGACAGCAGTTAACTGGTTATTAAGCCAGAATCTTTCAGTATACAATGTTATCCATATTCAGGGTGCTATGGGTTCCGACGCTCAGATTGGACGTACAGGTGCTCTTGATGAGCAGTTTGCATCAGGCAAGATGAACAAGGTTGTTCAGCAGACCGCTACATGGGATGAAGCAGAAGCTAAAAAGATCGTTGAATCAGTTATCAACAGCAAGGCTGATTTCAATGTTATCTATGCAGAGAATGACGGTATGGCAAAGGGTGCTGTAGCAGCACTCGATGAAAACGGTATCACTCACGGCGTTGACGGTAAGGTTATAGTTATGGGCTTTGACTGCAACAGATGGGCTCTCAGAGAACTCCTTGCAGGAAAGTGGAACTATGACGGACAGTGCAGTCCTTTCCAGGCTCAGATCATCAGCGATATAATCCAGGGAAAGAGAACTGTTACCGACAAGGTTATCTACAATGCAGAAAAGGGATTTGATGCTAAGTCTCTTACCCAGAGTGACATCGACAACTATGGTTTAGGTGATTAATATTAGTTTTTAACGGATGGCGCAGCTGGGCTGATAATAACAGTACCTGCTGCGCCTATCTTTAGTTAGGAGGAAACGGTATGGACGGCAAAGAACTGCTAACCATGCGTCATATAAAAAAGGAATTCCCCGGAGTGCTTGCTTTAAACAATGTGGATTTCACTTTAAGAAAAGGTGAGATACACGCCCTTATGGGTGAAAACGGCGCCGGAAAATCAACTTTGATAAAGATCCTTACCGGCGTTTATCAGATGGACGACGGTGAAGTAACTATAGAAGGCAGTAAAGTTAGTATTCATTCCCCCCAGGATGCCCAGAACAGCGGTATCAGTACTGTGTACCAGGAGATCACTCTGTGCCCTAATCTGACTGTGGCTGAAAACATGTATATCGGTCGAGAAGACAGTGCATGGATACGCCGCAAGGAATACGAGAGAAGAGCGGACGAGATACTCTCCAGGCTGCAGATCCCGGCCAGAAGTACACAGCAGCTGGGACGCTGTTCTCTGGCTATCCAACAGATGGTAGCCATAGCACGTGCGGTGGACATGAAATGTAAGGTGCTGATACTCGACGAGCCCACATCTTCTTTGGATGACAAAGAAGTAAATATGCTTTTTAAGCTTATGCGAGATCTTAAAGCTCAGGGTGTAGGCATCATATTTGTTACGCATTTCCTGGAGCAGGTATATCAGGTAAGTGACCGTATAACAGTACTCAGAAACGGTGAGCTTGTAGGTGAATACTTAACTGAAGAGCTGCCTCAGGTACAGCTTGTTTCTAAGATGATCGGAAAAGATCTTGATGAGCTGAGTTCCTTAAAGGAAAACAGTGACACGGAAGAAGAGCCGGGCGAAGTATTTTACGAAGCCTCGGCACTTTCCAGCACTCAGACACTTCCTTTTAATTTCAAGATACATAAAGGTGAAGTTAACGGCTTTACCGGCCTGCTCGGTTCAGGCCGAAGCGAGAGCGTAAGAGCCGTATTCGGTGCGGATAAGGTAACAGGCGGTATCGTGACCATAAAGGGTCAGCCCGCAAAGATCACACGCCCCATAGATGCCATGAGACACGGCATAGGCTATCTTGCAGAAGACAGAAAACGTGACGGTATTATTGCCGAGCTTTCCGTAAGAGAAAATATCATACTCGCACTCCAGGTCATGAACGGCTTTTTCAAGCCTATAAGCAGGAGCGAATCTGAAGCTTTTGCCGATGAATATATCAAGGTATTGCAGATCAAAACCGCAAGCCGTGAAACCCCCGTAGGTTCACTTAGCGGCGGCAACCAGCAAAAAGTAATACTTGCAAGGTGGCTTCTGACACATCCCGATTATCTGATACTTGATGAGCCCACACGCGGTATCGATGTCGGTACAAAGCTTGAAATACAGAAACTTGTTTTAAAGCTTGCGGAAGAAGGCGTAAGTATCACATTCATTTCTTCAGAGGTTGAAGAGATGTTACGTACCTGCAGCCGTCTGATCGTTATGCGTGACAGACACATAGTGGGAGAGCTTAAGGGGCAGGACCTCAATCAGGCACAGGTTATGAAAACCATAGCCGGAGAGATCAAGGTTAAAAGCCCCGATCAGTTACAGGCTATGAAATCTATAGCGGGAGGCAAAGCATAAATATGAAAAAAAGTTTTAAAAATATATTTAGCAACGGTCTCGGACAGCTTACAATACCGATCATAGCCATCATAATACTGGTTGTATTTAATCTTATAAGAGACCCATCCTTTTTCAGTATTGAGATCACACAGAATAACGAAGGAAACAATGTACTTTCCGGTAACCTGATCAGTATCATAAACGGTGCCAGCGAACTTGCCATCCTTGCCATGGGCATGACTCTGGTTACTGCTGCCTGCGGCGGGCAGGATATAAGCGTAGGTGCTGCTGCCGCAATAGCCGGAAGTGGTTTTGTTAAGATATTAAAGTCCGGAGATACCATATCCGGCGGAAAAGTCATACTGGCTTTTCTTTTCGCGTGTATAGTGGCAATGCTTTTCGGAGCGTTTAACGGTACTTTGGTAGCCGTATTTAAGATACAGCCCATGATCGCAACGCTTATCCTTTATACATGCGGCCGTTCCATCGCTTACTGGATAAACGGCGGTGCCACACCTACATTCAGCAGTTCGATAGTTAACGCTATAGGTGGATTTATACCGGGCATACCGATACCGACACCTGTTTTGATAGTTATCGCGGTCGGCATCATATTTAAGCTTGTATTCCATTTTACTTCACTTGAGCTTTTGACCCAGTCCGTAGGTATCAACGGAAGTGCGGCACGCCTTAACGGTATCAATGCTACTTTTATCAAGCTGCTTTCGTTTATAATACTCGGATTATGTGTGGCAGTAGCAGGAAGTATCGGCGTAAGCCGTCTGGGACTGATCAACCACGAAACACTCCTGCTCGATATCGAGATGGATACGATCCTGGCAGTTGCTATAGGCGGTAACAATCTCGGCGGCGGAAAGTTTAAGGTAGGCGGAAGCATCATCGGTGCTTACGTTATCCAGACACTTACCATTACTTTATATGCTATGAAGGTTTCATCGACAGATGTAAAAGCCTATAAGGCTATCGTTATAATTCTCCTGGTGGTCATCGGATCTCCTGTTGTGAAGGCAAAGTTTGGCAAATTGATGTCAAAGTTCCGCGCCGGCAAGGGAAACGCATGCGTGAAAGGAGCTGAGTAAATATGAAAAAGATAAACACAAAGAGAGAACCCTTTTCCGATACCCAGCTCCTGATGACCATCACTATCAGTATCTTTATCTGTATGTATATGTCAGCCATCGGTTTCTTAGGCGGCGGTTTTTTACATGTACAGCAGTTATTTGATATGCTTAATGACAACGCAAGTCTTATTATTGTTTCATGCGGACTCACCATAGTCATGATAGGCGGTGGTATCGATATAAGCGTAGGTGCCGTAACTTCATTGGTAGTAATGAGCTGCGTACTGTACCTTAGTAACGGCGGCAATATATTTGTATCTATATTGCTCGCACTCGGTATCGGTCTTACTTTTGGCGTAGTACACGGATTCCTTATCAGTTATCTGGAGATACAGCCTTTTATCGTTACTTTGGCCGGTATGTTCTTTGCCAGAGGTATGACAACGATCCTTTCCGTTAACCCGCAGAAGGTATCACACGAAGGTTTTTCAGCCCTGCGTGATATCAAGATAGAGATACCCTGGCTCGGTTATACGGCTAAGAACGGAAACCTGGTTCCCGCAAGAATGGAACTCGGTGTAGTGATTGCTTTTATATGTGTCGTAGCTGTATTTATAGTTCTTAAATATGTTCGTCTGGGACGCTGCTTTTATGCTATGGGCGGTAACCAGCAAAGCGCACTCATGCTTGGTATCAATGTCAAGAGGACACGTTTTTTAAGCTACGTGATAAGCGGATTGCTTAGCGGTATTTCGGGATTTGTTTTCATGATGCATACAGGCGCCGGAAATGCTACCAACGCTGCAGGCATGGAAATGAATGCGATAGCGGCATCCATCATAGGCGGTACACTTCTTACAGGCGGTGTGGGTAATGTGGCCGGTACATTCTTCGGAGTCATGACTCTGACTACCATAAAGAAGATAGTAGTATCCAGCGGTTTAAACGATCCCTGGTGGCAGAATATCACCACCGGCGGCATGCTTTGTTTCTTCATCCTGCTGCAGAGTATAGTGCTTACCAGGAGAAATATAAAGAAGAAGGCGAAGATCTGATTAATTGTATGATTTTATTGATTAATATTATGAAATATCTAACCTCCCAAAAGTGTTTAGTCCAAGGTGAAAGCCTTGGACTTTTTTTATTGGGTTATTATAGATTTTATTACCGGTTTTCCTACCGCTTTTTATATTTGGCATTTATAAGAATTATAATGCAATCTGATAAATAATATGGTAAAATGTTATTGATTTTAATTAACCGGAGGTCCGCATGGATATCATACAAGGAAAATATTTTAAATATAATAATACCTGTGTAACGATAGGTAAGTTTGACGGTATCCATATCGGGCACAGAAAGATACTGGACAGCGTCTTAAAATTAAGCAAAGAAAACAATTTAAAGAGTACGGTTTTTACTTTTGATATCGATTATTTTAACACTTCGGAAGCACGTCTTAATACCAAAGAAGAAAAGAGGAGACTGCTTAAGGAATACGGTATCGATATTTTGATAGATTATCCTTTTGATGACGAGACTAAAAACAAAAGTCCGGAAGAGTTCGTATGTGACGTATTAAAGGGTAAACTTGGAGCCAAGGTATTGGTGGTCGGTGACAACTTCCGTTTCGGAAAGGGTGCAGCGGGGAATACGGACACTTTAATCGAGCTGGGCAATAAATACGATTTTGAAGTTGTGATCATTCCTATGGTTGAATATGCCGGAGATATTGTCAGCAGCTCACGCATACGGGAAGAATTAAAAGCAGGGCATATAAAAGAAGCACATTATATGATGCATCAGGATGAGCATAATTAATACAGGTGACCGATTATATGAAGCTTAAAAAATGTTTATTATTCATAGTCTTATGTTTGACGATGTTGCTCGTATTTACTGCATGTAAAAAAACAGAAGAAGAGACTATTACCGAAGGTGAGCCGGAGTCCATGGAATACTGGGACTTGATAAATGAAAAGCTGGATAATAATGAATTGCTTAAGGAAAATCCCAATGTTGTATTTCATATTATAGATTTTTATATAAGCCCGTTTATTTCAGATACTGAACTTGATGAACTGGTTGATGTTCTTGTATCCGTAAGCAAAGACATCAGACTTATTCATGATTATGCATTTGTATATGTAAAAGGTTACAACTACTACATAAATGTTGAGTTAGAGAAAGAAATTAACAGGAGGCAGCTTCGATCGGAATTACAAAATCTGGTTAAAGAACAAAAAGAAATAGCTTCTGTAGAAATGGATTCACTCTACAATTCAATTAAAGAATTTGATAACATTTTTAGCTCAGATAAGGGAGAATGGTATTTTATAATTAACGATAATAATTTTGATAATGATTGGTGTGCCATTGCAGAAACTTTGGAAAAAATAGAAGAGATTAATCCCCTTGAAAGATATCCTGCATACGATTTTGCATATGGCTATAGTCCTGAAACAGGTTATGAGGGTTTTGTCGGTGATAAATTCATAATCTACAGGAATAGTGTTTCTCCTGAAAACATAATTGGTAAATATCTTTTTATTCAATATTCTCTGGCTGCACGGGATGTTTTTAATACATATATCCTTGACTACAGTCCATTTGTAGAAACATATACCGATAACGGATTTCAATCATATATCGAGCTATTTTTCAACAGTGGCAAGTTTCATTTACTTGTAAGATGGAATGAACATAACAGTTATCTTAGCATGGATAAACTTGCAGATCATACATATAAGCTTTATGAAGAAGTCCGCTTGGCTGCTGCCAAGATTAATTGTTCAGTTCTTGGATATCTGTGCATTAATGCACAGGCTCCACACGAATATAATGTTGAAAATGATGAACTTTTTATAGATATGGATTTTAATAAAGAATATACTTTAGAGGAATGGAAGAAGAAGCTGAAATCAAAGTTGGAACGGAAATTTGAATCAGAACCGATGTAGAATTCCAAATATACAGAAAGAAAAGGTAAATTAATATGAGAAAGCTAAAGTATAAAATACTCTTAACATGACAAATAGAACCGTCCCCATTGTCACATGAAGGAGAATAAAATGTTTGAGTTTAAGTTTGGCACACCTAAGCCGGTAAGATTCATAGAACCGGTATTGGAAGGTGTTGAAGAAGAAGTGGAAGCCCGTACTAACGGCATTATGAAAATACATGATTATAACCAAAGCAAGTATGGATCTGAAGAAGACCTAAAGTCATTCATTAAATCAAATATATGTGTAATTGTTAGCAGTGGTTTAAATGAATGTTGGCCTGAAGGCCAACCTAAAGTAAGAGGGATGGCTGTCAGCAAAAAGCTCGGGCCGATCATGGATGAGCTTTTGGAAGGTTTAGAGATCACTTCTGAAACTCAGATAGTAAATTTCGTCTTACTTCCCGAATCCGAGAAAAGAATAAAAGAATTACAGAAGATGTATATTTACTCACAAAACAATTCCGGGTGGGACCATGTTAATTTCGACCATATGCTGGATGGTCCGGGTATGATGTATAAGCCCAAGGTAGAACCGGTCTATTATAAAGATCGCTGGGTATGTACTGTATGCGGATTTAATGACAACCACGGCAATTACTGCTCCAACTGCGGTTCTAAACGTCCTGAGGACAAGGTAGAATTAGCTCCCGGCGAGTGGATATGTGTATGCGGTGCAAAATCCTCCGGTAAATTCTGTAATAATTGTGGGAGAGCGAAAGAATAGGTGAAACCGTCCCCTTTTACGCTCTGTTACGCAGGATAAGAAAGAAGCTGGTGATAAAATGAAATATCATTCTACAAATTTTTATAGATATATATGTGTTTTTATAATTACCGTTCTATGTATTTGCTTTACAGGATGTTCGGATAATACTGTTCAGACTGATGACAATATTGAACGTATTGTTACTACGCCTGTTATCACCGAAGAACCGTCGAATATAACGGATGAACCGGTAGTAATAACAGAACCGGTAACTGCACCAACAGAAATCCCTTCTGTATCGCCTACAGAAAAGCCCGATATCGTTATTACTGATACTCCTGAGCCGAATGTTACCGGTATAAATAATTTTCCCTCACCCGAGGTTCCTGATCCTTCTAAAGCACTTGTATTTACAGATCTTTATAAGCTTTATTTACCTACTAATTGGGGAAAATATATTTATTATTCTGAAGATGACG
>JAIKXA010000154.1 GCA_024684355.1 Lachnospiraceae bacterium | reverse complement strand
TTATGCCAAGAAACGCGGAGAAGGCAAACCTCATCGTGTTGCCATTACTCACGTAGCAAAGAAGCTAATTAGAGTTATCTATGCTTTGGAGAGGCAAGATATCGACTATAACATCCAAAAGCTTCACTAAAACCCAACTTCTTTAGTCTGAAATCATCCATCTGAAATGCAATGTATTAAGATGGCTTATTAAGTTTACCTTTTTTTACAGATAAATGATTTTTTCAAAAACCTCTTGACTATTTATAGTTTGTCACCTCTATATTCTGCATAAACAAATCGATGCTCAGCATCTTTTTATGTTATATTACCGGATTTTATATGCTTGATAAACATTATATCTCTATAAAAACCTTTAGTCAACGAAAAATACCCTTAAAGCCCATATTCTTGGGGATTAAGGGTATATAGCGGAGACGGTGGGATTCGAACCCACGAGCCCCTGCGGGCTACCTGCTTTCGAGTCAGAGCCGTTATGACCGCTTCGATACGTCTCCATGTCATATTGCAAAAACCTTACATAGTATACTATAACGTCATTAGTTTTGCAAGCATAATTTCAAGTCCGAGCTGTTCGGCGATATTTCCTGCTTTTATGGAATACTCCGTATCCACTATGCATTCTATTGAATCTTTCAGACGTTTGGAATTAAAGCCCTTGACTTTGCTTATCTGCTTCTTTACAAGCCAGTCGGCTGTTTTTGTCCTCGAAGCTATCTCTGATATGGAACATCCGTCTTCCAAAAGCTCGCTTATCATGAGTAATCTGTTATAATTCTTACGTATAACAGCCATTATTCCAAAGGCATTTTCTCTTAGTGTCAGCAGATCACCGTAAAGCTTGTATACCACATCCCCGTTGCGGGACAGTATTGCATCGACCATGTCAAATATCTTGTTTTCAACCTGCATTGAGCAGACTTCGTTTATGATCTTTCTGTCTATACCTGTATTTTCTCCGGCATATGCTATACATTTATCAACTTCATTGCATAAAGTATATAAGTCATCACCAACACTTGATATCAGGTATTCACAGTCCCTTTCGGTTATACCTTTTCCGGCTCTTTTAAACCTGGAAGCTATAAACATTTTTACATCAGCCATGCCTAGCTTTTTAAGCTCAGTAATGCATCCGTATTTCTGTATGGCTTTATACAGCTTGGTACGCTTATCTACTTCTTCCTCGACTATAATGATGGTCGTGGTCTCAGGTATCTGAGGGATGTAATCAGCAAGTCCTGTATCCTTCTTAAACGCAGAAGCTTTGTCAAGCATGACAAGCCTTCTGTCAGCAAAAAAAGGCATAGTATCCGCAAAGCCCGTAATAGATGTGATATTTTCGGGGATACTGTCAAAAAAAGCGTAATTCATACTCTCATCCTCGGGAATGATAGCTTTCTTAAGCTTGTTTTTGTAATGCTTTACAAGATAAGGCTCATCCCCGCAGATAAGGTAGATACGCTCATATTTGCCGTTTTCTATATCCGCATCTATCTTTTGCTTCTGCATTATTTACTCCATAAGATCCTTCAGGCGGCGCCCTCAGGATGACACAATTATTTCAGGTCTTGACATTATATGCTTTTCATTACATCATACAAATGTCATTCTGAGCGTAGCGAAGAATCTTTTCTGCCAATATGTTCACCCATTTTAACAAGAGTCTCGTAACCTTCGGCTGTGTTTTTTATCATATCGGCATCAGGTACAGCACTTCCCTTTGGTACAAATAGACATACCGTTGAACCGCCGAACTCAAAATAACCTTTTTCTTCGCCTCTTTCTATGAACTCTGACTCTTTATAATTTACTATTCTGCCGACACCCATAGCTCCGACTTCCATCTGGATGATCCTGCCGAAATGATCGGTATCGAGTATAGTATATGCTCTGCAGTTCTGTGCAAACACACTTGTATTTTCAAGAGCTACAGGATTTACAGTATGGAAGAAACCGGGTATATAGTAATTTTCATACTGATATCCGCTGTCCGGATAACAGTATCTGTGATAATTATCCACTGTAAGTCTTATAACATACAGCCAGCCGCCTTCAAGCTCTTCCGAAAGTTCTCTGTCGAGCAGCAGCGACTTAATGGAATAGTCGATGTTTTTGATATTTACGATCAGCCTATCCGATATGTGATATACGGTAACTTTTCCGTCAGAAGGCGATATAAGCACTTCCGGATCCATATTTATGGGGCGCTTGCTTTTCTTTATCTTTCTGGTAAAAAAGTCGTTATAGCTTTCATAAAACTTTTTCTCATAATCCGATATATTGATTTTGTTTTTCTTTATAAACGGATCGATCTTTAACGTTGAAATACGGGTATTCATATACCATTCGATAAGACGGGTAAGCTTATCCGAGATCATGAACTTTAACAGATGTTTACCGATTCTGTTTGTATATAGAAAACGTAAAAATCTGTCCTGCGAAGTGCTTACCTTATATTCTTTTCCGGCTCTGTTCCTGTAATTCATCTGTCCCTCATTCTATGTTAATGTCACCTCGAAAACGCCTTCTGCGTTTTCCCGGTAACATTATAATGCTTCACATCTTCGTTTTTGTTATTTTACGGTGTAAAGAAACATCCCATAAGTATTGCTACACCGAATATACCGACAGGTATCAGCTTCTTTCCGTGAAGCTTAAACATCTTAAAGTTAAAAACATAAAGGAATGCAACGATAGCAAGTCCCGCAACCATGATCGAAGCAAATACCTTTCCATCGGTAAAGAATCTTGCATTGTAAAGTCCGGGGATGATCAGTGAAGAATTGGTAACGGGAAGTCCCTGATAGCCCGTACGTTTCTTTCCTTTTTCTTTATCCTGGCGTTCCTCTTCGGTCACATTAAAATAAGCAAGTCTTATAACGGCACATAATGCAAAAGCAATACCGACTATAAGAGCTATTATGTTCAATACATCAGAACCCGCTCCGTAAAAGGCTGTTATAAAATATACGAGTACAGCAGGCTGGATACCGAAACTGATACAGTCACATAATGAATCGATCTGTATACCGAACTTCTGCTCAGTCTCTGTTCTCTTTCTTGTTCTTGCCACAGGACCGTCTATCATGTCACAGAGTCCCGAAAGAAGCAAACAGAACAAAGCTGCTTTAAAGCTTCCCCTGGATGCGAAAAACATACCCAAGCCGGCTGAAACAAGACTTAAATATGTAATGATAACAGTATAGTTATAAATACCGACAAACATTCTTCTTCCTCCCAAATTAACCTGTATAAAACCAGGCAGTCTCAAAACATAGACTTTTTAGCTCATATAAAACCAATATATAGTATAAACAATCAAAAAGTCCATGTCAATTAACAATTTTGTCGATATCTTTCAAATAAGGAATGACTATATATTTACCGTTTCCGTCATATTTTATGCCTATCATCCCGCTATGTGCCGTAATATAATATTTGCTTCCTATATTCTCCAGTCTTTCCAGCGTTTCTTTAGCCGGATGACCGTATACATTTGTTTTACTGCATGATATTACAGTTACAGTCGGTCTTGTCTTTTCAAGCAACAGTTCCGAACCGGAATACTTTGATCCGTGATGAGGACTTTGCATTACGTCAACATTTTTCTCATCAATATAACGTATATATTCACTCTCGGCAAAAAGATCCGAATCTCCCGGCAAAAGCATACGCATATCTTCATAATCCAACAATATTACCAACGATGCCTGGTTCTTATCCTCATATATAAAACCGAGATCCGGGGAAAGTATTTTCATTTTCATGTTTTTATCATATTTTTCTTCTTTTTTATCATCAAAGATTATATTATTTGATATTGCATCTGCTGATATATCTCCTTCAAATACATCCCCGGTTTTTGCATATATAACATTTACTCCCTTTTCTCTTGCCAGAATTATCAAAGGTTCATTTTCAGAATTATTTATGCCGAGTACCATATTCTTTATCTTGATCCTGCCATCTTTAAGCAACTCTTTAATGCCGCTTGTATGATCCGTATCCGTATGTGTTATAAAACATATATCAATCTCGGATATCCCTCTGTATAGCAGAAATGGTTCGATCCTGTATTTTCCGACGTTTTTAACATTACTGCTCCCACCGTCTGCAAGTATTACCATGTCCTCTGTTTCAGTATAAACACAAAGCCCCTGACCAACGTCGAGAAATGCTGTATAAAGTTTGTTTCTGCCGGTTTTAAAAGTTAAAACCACAAACATAACAATAATAACCGCGCCTGTACCGGCTGTTAGCAACTCTTTATAATGTTTTGTAAAAGCCCCTGATAATCCGATTTTTCTATCGTCTGTATATGCTTTGTGATCCTTTTTAATAAATCTGCCTGCTTTCCCTGATATATAGACACAGCAAAAAAACATCAGATAATATGCAAAGCATTGCACTACCCCGGGACATCCAGTAATTATATCTGCTCCCGGCAGGCTAAGCAGCCATTCCGAAACTGCTCCGTAGGCCTTTAGCAGATAATTTGCCGGTCCTCCCGCAATTATACCTATGTTTAAAAATATTCCGGTACCGCTTAGCAGATAAATGCATCCAAATATCCCGGCCACCAGTCCTGACATAACAATGACTGACATAAACGGTAAGAGTATCATATTCGCTAAAAATGTATAAGGTGAAAAAGAATAATAAGTCCTGAGTATCACCGGGAAGGTAGCCAGCTGAGCAAAAAAGCCTGGTATACAGTATATTAATACAGGATTTTCTATCTGTAGATTCTTTCTTATCCTGTTTCCTGCAAATATTCCGAATACTGCTGTAAATGACAATAAAAAACCTGTATCATATAATTCAGTGGGGTTTTTAACAAGAATTATACATGCTGCCAGAGCCGCAGCACTTTGTCCGTCATATGCCCTAAGAAGCATCCGGGCCAAAAGCATACAAAATATCATGATGACTGCACGCTGAGTTGATACTGAAAAACCGGTAAATACGCCGTATAAGTAGATAATTATGATCGTAAGTAAAGAACAGAGTCTTATCTTTTTTAATAAAAGCATCAATATATTAAACAATCCCATACCAAGCAGTGTTATGTGCAAACCCGAAATACTTAGTATATGCGCTATACCGATCCTTTGGAATATTTCTTTTGTATCCTCGTCAAGTTCAGCCTTATCCCCCGTCAGCATAGCGGTAAGTGTTCCTTTGTTCTCTTCATAAAACACTTTTGACAGAGCGTCTTTAAAAAGCAAAGAGGCATCAAAAAGCGCACTTCGTATCGTTCCTCTTATTGTTTCGTTTTTTTCTAACGCTACTATCTCATCTGCATAAAGCTTACAGATATATCCCTTGGTATTATAATATTTTTTCTGATCGAACTGTCCGTAATTGGTTGCCACAGTAAAAGGATACAATGTACCGATAGCATTGATCTTATCACCTATTGAATAGTCCGGGATAGTGTCTGCATATACTAATATATTCATATCCCCTTCATCATAGGTGATCTCAACATTTTTTAATTTAACTTTTGGATTTGTGATCGTTATCAGGTATTTATCAGCTGATATCAGAATATCGGAAACTTCACCTGTAATAGCAGTTTCCTTTTTTGAAGAATCCGGAGTATAGCCGGATACAGAGTCGGTCTTATAATCTTTGATCTGTATAAGACCTATCAGGTAAGAAAATAATATAAACCCCAGTATTAGCTTTCGCCTGTTCTTTTTCTTATCGTTTTCCGCTTTATATATTGCCGCTGTTATCAAAAGGACATATAGTATTCCCAAGACGATTAATAACAGCTTTATTACGGTATTGGAAAGATCCCCGGTCATTATACCCAGGATCAAAGATATCATGATAAGAACAAGCGGTCTGGGGAAAAGATCTTTAATTATCCCCAGTAGATTCACCTGCCTTTTCAATTGTTATGAGCTCCGGTTTATAGGATAAGTATTCATTTAACGCAACATTACCCAGGTATTTTCTCTCTGTTCCTGCTACAGTGATCTTTACCTTTGTGACTCCCGGGAGCTCACATAATGTATTTACTACGCTGTATATAGCAACTTCATCCTTAACATACAGCGGTTTTGACATAAATTCTTCGCTGAAATCGACATAACATATACCATCATAAGAACGCACACTTCTTATTTTGGTCTTTGAATTGATCGTATTTCTCAACTGTGGCTGCGAATCAAGAGGACCGGCTATAAGCTCCTCAAGTACAATCTCTTCCATCGGTTTTGTACCGTCTATATAAACCTTCAGAATTGATTCCTTAAGCATTTTGCCTTCTTCATCGGTCAGATATACGGTTACTTTAACATTCTGGTCAAATCCGGTTTTTCCTGTTGAATTATCAACGAAATCATCAGCACTCATCAGACCTGCCGGTATATCCTTTATGGTCAACGGCAATCCGTCCACATTAAATTCCACATATTTTATACTGTTTATCTGGCAGAAAGTCTTTACAACCGCAGCACGGCATAAAGCCTCTGTAATATTGTCCATATCCAGGTATCCGGCCGAAAAATCGATCACAAGCTGACCGTCAGTACCAATATCACAGGAAAGTATCTCTACACCGTCCGGTATAGCCTTTATATAAGATTTTTCCTTAGGCTTATCAAGCAGATATTCACATATTTCATCTACAATATCATTAATATAAAAACTTTCAAGCTTATGGTTTTCCCAATGAAGCGCATCTCTCGATGCATTTGTGCAGTAAATCTTGATTTCACCGTTTTCAGGCTCGGGATCGCCTGCTTCCGAAAAATCACTCATTGCTGAACAAGACATGCATACAAAAACAAACAGCATTAATAATACTGCAAAAATGGGTCCTATAAGTTCTGAAAATGAAATCCTGTTCATGATATGCACCTTATATATATTAATTAAGCTTCTTCCCTGTTTTCAACAAATATCAGAGGGATCTTAACGGTAAATGTTGTACCTTCTCCCTCTTGACTTTCAACCTTGAGCAGTCCGTTATGCATAAGGACGATACTCTTTGTTATACTTAAGCCAAGTCCGGTACCGCCGGTCTTTCTGGCTCTCATCTTATCCACTCTGTAGAATCTGTCAAATATCAGCTTCTGGCTTTCCTCGGGTATGCCTATACCGTTATCCGATACCATTATCGAGAAATACTTATGGTCCGAATCAAGTATAACTTTTACCCAGCCGCCTTCTTTGTTATACTTTACCGCATTTTCGATCAGGTTGGAAATGGCAAGCATAAGTTTTACTTCATCAACTTCGGCATCAACCTTACGATAGCTCTCATATATCAGATCTACATTGCTGGCCTGCGCAATGGGTTTTATACGTTTCATCAATATTTCAAGCAGTTCATTGATAGAAACTGTGGCCACATGCATCTCTCCGTTCTTTCTGTCAAGCTTTACCAGCTCCAGAAGGTCGGTAATTATCCTGTTTTCCCTGTCTATCTCGGCGTTTATGTCGCCCAGGAACTCTCTGTATACTTCAGGAGGCGCATCCGGCTGCATAACAAGTGAATCTGCAAGTATTTTAATGGAAGTAAGCGGAGTCTTAAGCTCATGGGATACGTTGGATACGAACTCCTGTCTGGATTCTTCCACACTTCTGATCCTTGCCAGCAGGTTATTGTACGCTTCAGTCATTTCCTCCAACTCGGTAAAGCTGTTTGTAACGATCCTGTCTTCAATATAACCTTCTTTCATATGATCGATGGAGTTGGTAAGCTTTTTCATGGCTTTGGATATTCTTCTTGAATGCCATGAAGCAAATACCATTACCAGAACAAAAACAGGTATGATGATAAGGATCAGGCTTTTACCCAATCTGTCGGATACTTCGTATTCTTTGATCACGGAAAATGAGAAAATGATCACTCCGTTCAGTCCGTCTTCTTCGGAAGCGGCTTGAGAGGATATCGGATAATAGATTTCGATCTTTTTGTTGTCATCGTCCTGATATTCTCCTATGGTATTACGCAGTGCATTTATCACATTTGCGGAGATCAGGGTTTTATCGGTTTCAAGATCGTAAGTGTCTGAAATACATTTCAGATTAGAATCGACAATGATCATCCTGCCTTCATATATATCCGCAGTTGTACGCATCTCACGAGTAAGACCCGTATTTTCTCCGGTATTGGCAAGATAAGCATTAAGAATTATTTTACGGGAAAGCTCATCACAGATTTTGGTGACTTCTTTCTTTCTGTTGTCAATAAGACTGTTCCTGTTTATAGAAATGCTTGCAGGAATAAGGACAGCACTTGCTATCACGAAGCAGAACACATCTGATAGAAAAGTGCTGACTCTCATTCTTTTAAAAAAGTTGTAAAATTTCTTAATCATGGAAATAGTATCCTGCACCCCACTTTGTATATACATACTTGGGTTCACTAGGGTTGGTCTCTACTTTTTCTCTGAGACGTCTTACATGTACATCAACGGTTCTTACATCTCCGGGGAAATCCTCGCCCCAGATCAGCTTAAGCAGCATCTCACGGCTGTATACGGTATTGGGATGTGTAACAAGTAATTCGAGTATATCAAATTCCTTGGATGTAAGATTAATATTCTTACCTGCTATCACAACTATCTTGTTTCTGTGATCCATCTTAAGATCCTTAAATACAAAGATATTCTCATCCTTCTTTTCAGGTACGGCCTTTGTAGCGTTTCTTCTCATAACAGCCTTGATCCTGGCTTTTACTTCCATGATGTTGAAAGGCTTGGTAATATAATCATCTGCACCGTACTCAAGACCCAGTATCTTATCACTGTCTTCTGACTTTGCTGTAAGCATGATTATAGGCATATTCGAAAACTCTCTGATCCTCTGGCATACCTCATATCCCGAGAATACGGGAAGCATAACGTCCAAAAGAACACAGTCGTATTCCTTCTGCTTTGCCATCTCTATAGCCTGCTGACCGTCATAAGCACAATCAACCTCCATTTTATCCTGTGAAAGATTAAACTTAATACCTTTAACAATCAGTTCTTCATCATCTACTACCAGAATTCTAGCTGCCATGATTTCCTCCGCAATAAATATTATCCTTTATTTTTGAAAAGATGCCTTGCTTAATTCCTTTTACTTTCATTATGTCCTCTATTCTTTCAAAAGGACCGTTGTTTTCCCTGTACTCTATAATATCAAGGGCACGTTTTTCACCGATACCGTTTAAGCTTGTAAGCTCTTTCAAGCCTGCAGAATTGATATCGATCCTTCCTCCATGTCCGTCATCATCCATACCTTTAGTTTCTTCTCGGGCAGCTTCTTCTTTATCGCTGCCGTGATCAGCTTCAGGATAAACATCAATACCGGTAACATATTCCGGTGTGACCATAACAGTTTTACTTTTGACTTCTGTTGATCCATAAATGTCCCCCTGACTTTCCGATAAGTCTTCATCACTCGACGAATAAAGATATATGAGTCCTAAAATGACACATAATAAACAAACGAAAATCTTAACTATAAGTTTCAATTTTCGGTTAAACTCTTCTTTTTTCTTTTTCTGAGCCCTGGTGAGCATACTATTCTCCTTTATATTATTACATTTTTGTTAAGAAAACAAGTAAAATATTTTTTTTATTGCAATATTTAAATAAAACATTTATAATACATGAAAACTAAAGCTAAACGGAGGCTTACTATGAACGTTACAGAAAAAGCCATTCTATTGAAAAGAGACAGTGCAAAGCTTGCTTCCACTTCTCTTGAAACAAGAAACAATGCCTTAAAAATGATTGCCGAAGCTATTAAGGCAAATTCAGCTGCAATATTCAATGCCAATCATGAAGATATGGATGAAGCTGAAAAGAACGGTATTGCTCCCGCAGTCATGAAACGTCTTAAATTCGGTGAAGATAAGCTTGCATCCTCCATAGAAGGTATCAGCTCTCTCATCACACTTCCCGATCCGTTAAACGTGGTTAACATGAAGAGAAGCCTTGATGAAGGTCTTACTCTCACCCGTTCCACCTGCCCCATAGGCGTTATCGGTTTTATATTTGAAGCCCGACCTGATGCACTTATACAGATCTCCGCTCTAAGCTTGAAAAGCGGTAACTGCTGTATACTAAAAGGCGGAAGTGAAACAAAGAAAACAAACAAAGTACTTTTTGATATTATTTATAATGCCGCAGTATCAGCAGGATTACCTGAGGGATGCCTTGCACAGGCTGAGGACCGTTCCGAGATAAAAGAGCTTCTTACCTGTGATAAATACATAGATCTTCTGATCCCCAGAGGTTCAAATGCATTCGTAAGATATTGTATGGATAACACAAAGATACCCGTTATGGGTCACGCTGACGGCATTTGCCATATCTACGTTGATAAATACGCAGATTTTGACATGGCTGTATCATTGATCGTAGATGCAAAGACACAGTACAGTGCCGTATGCAATGCCGTTGAAACAGTACTTGTCGATAAAGCAATTGCAGACAGCTTCCTTCCTCTTCTTTCGGATGCATTAAAGAATGCAGGCGTAGAAATGAACGGCAATAAACCTGTAGTTGACCTTATCGGCTGTAATTTAATGGATGATGATGGATACAAAAATGAATATCTTGATAAAAAGATATCATTAAAGATAGTTGATACTATAGATGATGCCATAGTACATATCAATACCTATGGTTCTCATCATACCGACTGTATCATTACACAAGACGAAAAAGCCCGTGACTATTTCCAGACCATGGTAGATTCCGCAAATGTATACTGCAACTGCTCTACCAGATTTGCTGACGGTTTCAGATACGGATTTGGTGCTGAAGTCGGTATAAGTACCGGTAAGATGCCTCCCAGAGGTCCCGTCGGACTTGAAGGCTTAGTAACATATAAATATAAGATGATAGGAAACGGCCATACAGTCGCTCCTTATTGTGACGGAACAAAACAATTTCATTTTGAAGATCTTATTTGATCTGCAATCGAAATCCAAAATAAATTTAAGATATTTTTTTATCAGGCTCTGTCCGGGTTGTTGCCCGGACAGAGCTTTTTAATAACGTGATATTAATCTCTTCTGCGTTTTTCGATCTTTTTAGGTCCTTCTGTTGTTTCCGAAGAGTTCTTGATCTCGCCTTTTCTTGAATAAGAATCGGCTTCAACCGCACCGTGCCTTACAGAACCTGAAGCTGACGGACCATGATGTCCTCTTCCCTCAGACGGTCTTCTGTCGCCATGATGTCCGTGATTACTCTTTTTTGATTCGTTGTCATCGCTGTCACCTGCAAAAAGATCAAATAAAAAACCGATAAGTCCCATAACAATCTCCTTTTTCTTTTATTATCCTATATAATCTTCCTGTATAGCTACAGCCACTGCACCTGTATAATCCTCAGCGCCGGCCATTGTTTCAAAATAAATCCTGAAAGCACCGTAAGCGGCTCTTGATTCAAATTCCTCATATGTAGCCTTCATGTCAATCAATACGTTGAATCTGTCAAGCAGTGTATATGCTGTATTATCATCAACATATATAATATAAGCTTCTTTGTGTGATGTTTCAAGTTCAAAATCGTCATAATCTGCAGGATATCCGTATTCGACTTTTATGTCCTCAGGTGTAGACGGATTGATAAACAGATATTCCTGAGCCTTAAAAGCCTTCATGCCGTCTTTATCTTCCGACTCAGCCCTTTCAAGGAATGCAGATACTGAACTGCAGCCTTTAACATCAAATGCCTTGGTATATGTAAGATCTACAAACTCTCCTATAGGATATCCGTCATCATATGTCTCTCCGTCATCGGGATATCTGAATATAAGTACTCTGAGCTTACCCTCCTCATCGGTACACATAAATATACTCCAGTCGGTATACTCATCGGGAACAGCCTGTACACCCCAGCCATAATCAAGTCCCTCTGAGATACTGTTGTTAAAGTATACTTCTTTCATGTTCCACATACTGAGATCTATCAGATCAATATCAAAAAGTTCATCATCCTTATATGCGGTGAATATGATATCTGTTCCGTCACTGTCAATTGTAGCTTCTGAAAGGATCAGAGCGCCTTCATTCCATTCGGGATCACCCTCTGAGTCATAATAAAGGTAGCCGTTTCTTGTATCAACAACACCCTTTTCAAGTATCCAGGTACCCTCAAGAGTTTCCATGTTTTCATTATAGTACCCTGAGAATGAAATATAATTATCATCCTTAAGCTGCTCATACATCTGATCAAATGAGTCTTTTAATTCCTCATCACATACATAAGGATAGTAAGGAAGCAGATCATTGTATTCTACATAAAGTTTAGTGTTGCCAAATTCAGGTGCCGTTACCCTATCAATAGCAGCATCAAAATCATCCATGGTAACTTCTTCATTGTTTACCTTGTACAGACAACTGTCTTCTGTATCCTCAGAATACAGGTCATCAACAAGAACTGCATTATATTCGGGATCAATATGATATGTCTGAATTGTAGTTACACCCATATTCATGAAACTGCTTATGATCTTGTTTTCTTTCTTGACATAGGCACATCCGCCGTATCCGCCAAACTGGCCGACTTCTTTGGGCTCACCGTTATTGTAGAAAATAACCCTGACTGCGCTGCCATGATAGTCAGCATCTGCTATAAGAAGCTCAGGTAAGTCATCATTATCTATGAGTGCCAGTCCGAAACGCATTGTATCGAAAAGTGTATACTCATCATCCATCTGATCTCTTACATAATCATAATAAGTATCAAACACCGTCTGCATATCGGGAAGTTCACCTACCTCGGGACCGGTAGGTGTTTCGGGTATAGGTTCCGGAGTTACTTCCAAAGTTACAGGCACGGTCGGTGTAGGTGAATGGTAATCTGTAGGTACCATTACCGGCTCATCTGTAGGTATGGGCGTAGGCTCATATGTAGGGGCCTCAGTTACGTCAGGTGTGGGAGTATCTGTCGTTTCTGTCTCTTCAGAACTGTTTCTTCTTCTCTTCGAAGACTCTTCCTCTTCTTCCTCCTTAGAACATGCACATAATGAAAATACCAGTATGCACATGATCAGTAACACACCAAATTTTTTTACAAATTTTAGTTTTTTCATTTTCATTCCTCCATATATATCGCGCCTGAACAAGGCGGGAGCTTTATCTCATAATAGCAGTTCCCTACCGATTCTATATATGTTTCCTCAATATCAAGTTTATCTATCAGGCCGCCCTCTGACTCTCCCTTGGTCTGTCCCGTTACATTTGCACCCGATACAAGGATGAACCTGCGTAATGTATTGCTGCCGGCATTAAATCTTACCACAGCTTCATTTTCGTCATTATTGACTGCAATATATACATGTCTGTCACTTGTTTCCCTGACAAAAACATATTGCCTGTTGGTAAGGACTATCTGCCTGTATCCGCCATAAGAAAGTGCTTCCGTCACACCCGGATATGAACGTATGGTGGCCAGTACTCCGAACAACGAGGATATCATGTCTTCTTTATAGTCTTCCGCTTTCATACAAGGTCTTAAGGAAGCATCTGAGAACTTTTCCTTTTTACCTTCTATAGCAAACTCAGAACCGTAATATATCGAAGGGATACCCGGCAGCGTATACAGAAGTACATGTACAGGTACAAAATGCGCTTTATTGTTCAGCTTTGTGTATATCCTCTCCACATCATGGTTGTCAGTGAAATTGTAGAGCATGCAGCCTTCATTACGGTTAACACCCATGTCCTGCAGACGCTTTACAGTATGTGCTATCTCAAAGTAATTATGGTCATTATGCCCGGAGTAAAGTGCTTTATGCAGATGATAATTGGTCACCGAATGAAGTGTTCCCTCATTTACCCATCTCACATACTCACCGTGTATTACCTCACCCATAAGCCAGAAATCAGGTTTTATTATATTGGCCAGGCCTCTTAACTGCTTCATGAAGTCAAAGTTGAGCACATCGGCGGCATCAAGCCTTATACCGTCCACATCAAATTCAGAAACCCAAAACTTTACGACATCAAAGAGGTAATCCCTTACCGTCTGGTTCCAGAGGTTAAGTTTGACCAGGATATTGTATCCACCCCAGTTATCATAGGAGAAGCCGTCGTTAAACTCATTATTCCCCCAGAAGTTGACATTGCAGAACCAGTCCTTATACTGTGAACCTTCTCTTTTTTCCTTAAGGTCCTTAAAAGCGAAAAAGTCACGACCGACATGGTTGAACACACCATCAAAAATTACCTTTATGCCATTTTCATGACAATTGGCAACAAATGCCTTTAGGTCTTCATTTGTTCCGAGCCTTCCGTCAAGCTTTTTGTAATCCGTCGTGTCATAACCGTGGCTCTTTGATTCAAATAACGGTCCGATATATATGGCTCCGCATCCTATTTCTTTTATGTGCGGTATCCATTTTTCTATATCTTTTATTCTTGATTCCGGTTCCCCGTAAGGGTTATCAAACGGAGCCCCCGTCATTCCCAGGGGATATATATGATAAAAGACAGTTTCATTATACCAGGACATTTACATTTCTCCATATGGTCTTTTTATCTTTGTTCCATCCTTTAAGCTGCTTTTCTCTTGAAATTGCAGCTTCAACATCATTCATCTCTTCAAGATATACAAGCTTATAAACATTTTTTTGATTACTCATAGTCCACAACATTGACCCACTTCATCAGGAGCTCCATCTCCTCCTCATGTCCCTTTACGGACTGTGAAGCGGCAACGATAGGAATCCACTTCTGCACATACTGCATAGCAGTATCACTCTTCTTGCAGAAAAGCTTCAGATACTTTTCGCCTGTCTCCATATCATTGTTAAGCCAAAACAAAAGGTATGTACGTGCTGCATCGGCTGAAGCATTGCCCTGTGTGGCATGTGCCCAGTCAAGGATATACATGGTGCCGTCTTTCTTAACTATGATATTTGAAGGATTGAAATCCCCGTGGCATACCTTAACATGCTTGGGCATACCCTCAAGTCGTGTATGAAGCTCATACCTTGTGGTAGCATCAAGTTTTGTCTCACTGATCTTTCTGTTCATCTTGTCCTTAAGCTTGTTAAGCAGAGGGCAGCGTTTTGACTGTACCTCAAGCTGTAAGTCAACAAATTTTTCCAGATACTCATCCTTTTTATCCGGATTAGCCTCCATAAGCTTATCAAGAGGGGTACCCTCTATATATTCACTGACAATAGCCCACTTTCCGTCTACTACGGTCACTTCCTTTAATTTAGGTATATTAAGACCTGTCTCTTCAATCCTTGCTGTTATAAGTGCCTCATTTAATACATCAGCCTTGGAATAGCTCTCATCGAAAACCTTTATACATTTATCACCGTCACGGTATATGACTTTGTTTTTTCTGACTGATATCACATTATCTAATTTCATACTGCCTCCTCTATTAATCACACCTCATCAGTCTGCTTCGCAGACAGCTTCCCCTCAAGGGGAAGCCTGTATAACTGCTACAAATAGCCTTCCCCTCGTGGGCTGATCGAACCACAAAGTGGTTTGATGCCCGTCTGTCGAAGACAAGGTGTCGCCGTCAGGCGACAGATGAGGTGTTATACATCTTTATGTTCACCGTAATATGCGTTAAGGAACATCTGCTTGATCTCGGAAATAAACGGGTATCTCGGATTGGCGCCTGTACACTGGTCATCAAATGCCTGCTCGCTCATCTCATCAAGAGTCCTTAAGAACTCTGCCTCATCGGGAACATAATCCTTTATGGTCTTCTTGATGCCGATCTTTTCTTTCAGCTCATTTACAGCTTTGATAAGTGATTCAACCTTCTTTTCATCGGTCTTTCCGGAGAGTCCGAGATATTCAGCTATCTCTGCATATCTTCTTAAGGTTTTCGGATGATCGTACTGAGGGAAGGTACCCATTTTAGCGGGAGCTTCTTTTGAGTTAAATCTTATAACTTCCTCTAACATTAACGCATTAGCCACACCGTGAGCGATATGATGATAAGCACCTAACTTATGAGCCATCGAATGGCATACGCCCAAGAATGCATTTGCAAATGCCATACCTGCAAGAGTAGCTGCATTGGCCATCTTCTCACGCGCCACTACATTTGTTCCGTCCTCATAAGCTATCGGCAGATATTCAAATATAACCTTCAATGCCTGGAGTGCAAGTCCGTCCGTATAATCGGTAGCCATCATCGAAGCATATGCCTCTAATGCATGAGATACCGCATCAATACCGGATGCTGAAGTAAGACCCTTAGGAGCGGTCATCTGGAAGTCAGCATCAACTATAGCCATCTTGGGTAACAGCTCATAATCAGCCAACGGATACTTGATACCGTTGCTCTCGTCTGTGATTACAGCAAAAGGAGTAACCTCAGAGCC
>JAIKXA010000127.1 GCA_024684355.1 Lachnospiraceae bacterium | reverse complement strand
CTGCCTTAGCACAATTACGCTTGAATCTGCGAAGAGCGCTGTCCAATGACTCGTTTTCTTTTACGATAACGTTTGACATAATCTCACACCTAACCTCCCTCCAGTTGTGAACTTGTGCCAAATCAACTGTTTGGGTAATTTTAATAGCACGAATTTGATTATACCATAAAAAATGCGTTAGTCAATACTTTTTTTAATTTTATTTTTGAGCGATACAGGGTCAAACCCTATTGAGTCTCTTATATCGCGCGGATTGCCGTGAGGCAGGAAGCTGTCAGGCAGAGAAATGTTTAAGAATCTCACTTTCTTGCCGGTCTCCTGCAGGTATTCGGCCACAGCTTCACCGAATCCGCCACGTTTTACGTTTTCTTCCGCACATATGATAAGCTCGTGTGTTTCGCAGAGCCTGTCTATCATTTCATGGTCTATCGGATTAACAAAACGTGCATTGACAAATGTCAGGTTATAGCCTTCTTCCTCAAGCTCATTAAGTACTCCGTCCATAACCTTTACCATCTTTCCGACAGCTATAACCGCAGCTTTTTCACCTTGTCTTAAAAGTTCCGCTTTTCCGAGTTCTATCGGGGTATCCGTTTCGCATCCGTAAAAAGCTTTGGCTCTCGGATATCTTATAGCGGAAGGCCCGTTATATGCGCATGCAAATACAAGCATGTCAGAAAATTCTTTTGCATTCTTCGGTGCCATAACCACAAATCCGGGTATCTGCGAAAGAAACGAAAGATCAAAAATACCCTGATGTGTCTCACCGTCGCATCCAACTATCCCGGCTCTGTCGACGCATATGGTAACGGGCAGATGATTAAGTGCCACGTCATGCACCAGCTGGTCAAAAGATCTCTGCAGGAATGTGGAATATATAGCAACTACGGGATGAAGTCCCTGCGAAGCCATTCCTGCGGCAAATGTTACAGCATGCTCTTCGGCTATACCCACATCGAAAAACCTGTTTGGATAAGCTTTGGCCCAGGCTTTTAAACCTGTACCGTCCGACATGGCTGCCGTAACAGCTACTACATTTTCGTTACTCTCTCCTATACCCATCATGGTCTCGGAGAAAATATCGGTATATGACTTAACATTCTTTAATGTCTTATTCTCACCGGTATTGCAGTAAAACGGCTCAACTCCGTGGAAGCCGGAAGGATCAAGTTCTGCGGGCGCATATCCCTTACCCTTTTTGGTGATCACATGTACAAGTACCGGATTCTGGCTCTGTGCAGCCGCCTCGAATGCATTAAGCATCAGAGGTATATTGTGTCCGTCTATGGGCCCGATATAGGTTATACCCATGTTTTCGAATAACATGCCGGGTACGAACAGACTCTTGATGGACTCTTTTGATGTCTTTATACGTCTTACCAGACCATCGCCCATATAAGGAAGAGCCTTCAGCTTTTCTTCAACGTTCATCTTAAGTCCGGTATATTTTGAACTGGTCCTCAGCTTTCCGAGATAGGCAGCCATACCTCCTACATTTTCGGATATGGACATCTTATTGTCGTTAAGGACTATGATCATATTTGATTTAAAACGTCCTGCGTTATTAAGAGCTTCAAACGCCATACCGCCTGACAGAGCACCGTCACCTATCACGGCTACCACCTTAAAGTCCTCGCCCTTAAGATCACGCGCTTTTACGATACCGTCAGCTATCGATACCGAAGTCGAAGCATGTCCGGTATTAAATGCATCACAGGGACTTTCCGATCTTCTCGGGAAACCGCTCATGCCGCCAAACTGTCTGAGACGGTCAAAACCGTCTTTTCTTCCCGTTAACAGCTTATGGGTATAGCTCTGATGCCCGACATCAAATATAAGCTTATCCTTAGGAAAGGTCAAAAAAAGATGCAATGCCATAGTCAGTTCGACAGTTCCGAGATTGGATGCGAGATGACCTCCGGTATTGCTCACTTTTTGAATAAGAAAACGCCTGATTTCCTTCGCTAAGGCGCGATAGTCATCAGGAGAGATCTTCTTTATATCGTTCGGCTCATTTATTTGATCAAGAATATTCATTTCAATGTCTTCCGATATTATAGTTTTCTGTAGATAAGACTTTCAAACAATTCGCATAAAAATGCTGTATCTTTGCCGGTCTTTTTAAGGCTTTCTATAGCCATATTTGTATAAAACTCCACGAGCTTTCCGGCATTATCAAGACCGTAAAGACGTGCTACCGTATCTTTGTCGTTTTTCTCATCGATGTTAACGCTTTTACCGAGAGTTGCGGCATCAGATGTCATATCAAGTATGTCATCCTCTATCTGGAAAGCTATGCCCAAAGCATAACCTGCTTCTTCGAGCAGTTTTACGTCATCTTTATCCGCTCCGCCGAGTATTGCCCCGCACATAAGTGCAGCCTGTATAAGACGCGATGTTTTAAGTTCATATATACGAAGAATAAACTTCAGTTTATCCTTATCTTCATTTATGAAGGAAATACTTTCAAGTTCATCAAAACCATCGGTCTTTATGTTTTTATCATACTTCTCTGTGGTATCAAGGACCTGCCCTCCCATCATGCCGCTGTATCCGGCATTTACAGAAAGAACTCTTATGGCTCTAAGTATCCTTAATGTTATTTCTGCTTCTGATGTATCAATACTGTCGGAAAGCAAAGATGTTATCTCGTACGAATAATTAAACAGTGCATCTCCGGCCAATACACCCATTGCATGTCCGTAAGCCACATGTGTTGTGGGTTTTCCGCGCCGAAGTACATCATTATCCATAGCAGGCAGATCATCATGTACCAATGATGCGCCGTGTACGCTCTCTATAGCGGTAATAAAAGCCGGTAACAGTCTGTCGGATATATCCTTGTCATTGCAGAACATTCCGAAGCTTTCCATAAGCATAATGGCACGGAGTCTTTTTCCGCCGTTTAGTACGCTGTACCGCATAGCCTCGCATTCTTTTCCGTAAGGCTCGGAAGCACCGGGCAGATTCTTATCCAAAATGTCATTTATATATTCTATTTTTGACTTCAGAATATTCTTATCCATATCTTACTGTTCCGTGTTATTTGTAATACTTGTATTTTTAACGATCCTGCCTAATACTCCGTTTATAAAGCCCGGAGCCTGGTCGCCGCCGTATATCTTCGCAAGCTCAACTGCTTCATTTATAGCAACGGCAGGAGCCACTTCATCATAAAACATCTCATATGTACCAAGCCTGAGAATATTACGTTCAACTATTCCCACTCGCTTCAGGTTCCACTTCTGCATTTCTTTTATGAGCTTTGAATCTATCTCGGGAAGGCACCCTTTAAGCTTATTATACCTCTCCATTACCATGGCGGCGTCTTCAACTTCTGTGCCCTCATTCGGAAGCAGCACATCAAAATAAAGCTGATTCTGCTCATTTATCTCATCAGCCTCGTGAAACTCCTTTAAGAACAATAATCTCAAAAGATGTTCTCTGATTTCCCTACGTGTCATTGTTTGTTCTCTTTTCTATCAGACTTTAACTGTAATACCCACTACTCTTACATTTACTCCGATAACAGAAAGACCGGTCATGCTCTCGATAGCCTGCTTAACCTTCTCCTGTACCTTTGCGGATACCTCGGGGATGGCATAACCGTATATAACATTTACAAAAATATCGGCTACAACGCTGCCGTTATCAATTTCAAGCTTAACGCCCTTAGAATTGTTTCTGATACCAAACTTAGCTACGATCTCATTTGTGAGATTGCCGCTTAAGGAATCAACACCGGGGATTTCCGATGCAGCAAGACCTGCTATGCTGGCTACAACGCTGTCGGATATTTTTACATCACCTTTGAAATCTACATTTTCACTCATATCTCTTACCTGTTACTGTTCCTTTCTAAATATACACCTCTGATGTATAACACAGATTAAATTATATTATAACATAATTATACTGTTTTGAAAACAAAAAAATTTGCCATCCCTTTATAGGAATGGCAAAAAATCTTATCATTACATTCTCTTAAGATATTCGCCTGTACGAGTATCGATCTGAACCTTGTCGCCTCTCTCAACAAAGAGGGGAACCATGATTTGTGCACCGGTCTCAACGATAGCGGGCTTGGAAGCACCTGTAGCCGTATCACCCTTAAAGCCGGGCTCTGTCTCGGTAATAACAAGTTCTGCAAACATAGGAGGCTCTACTGAGAATACCTTGCCCTGGTATGAAAGCATGTTAACCATGTCATTCTCTTTAACAAACTTTAATGCATCACCGATCTGATCACTGGTAAGAGCTATCTGCTCATAGTTTTCGGTATTCATAAAATTGAACATATCACCGTCTGCGTAAAGATACTGCATCTCGCTCTTCTCGATATGAGCCTGGGGACACTTCTCTTTAGGACGGATTGTACGCTCAACAACACCTCCGTTAATAATGTTCTTTAGCTTAGTTCTAACAAAGGCTGC
>JAIKXA010000116.1 GCA_024684355.1 Lachnospiraceae bacterium | reverse complement strand
GGGCAGGATAAAATCGCTTATACGCTCCGAAGAGAAGTTTAACGGTTATATCCTGGAGTATATCTATGATTTTTATAAGGAAAACGGCAGATATCCGAACGAGGCTGAAATAAAAAATAATCTGAACTGTTTTAGGGATCTTATAGCATACAGGATCGTTCTTTCGCTCCCTAAATGCCATGTACAAGAGGGTGAAAGCCGTGAAGAGCAGGAGCTTAAGTATTTATACGAGATAGCCAACAAGATGCCGGAGTTCCTTGAAGAAAAAGGGTTTTCTCCTCAGTTGTCGGATGGATCATATGAAGGATATGCAGGAGGGTTAAACGAGAACAATATTTCCTATTACAGGGATTATGTACAGACACCTCGCCCTTCCGGTTACAGGTCGCTGCACATCACATTTTATGATAATCTGACCAGATGTTATACAGAACTGCAGCTTCGTACGAAGGACATGGACGATTATGCAGAGATAGGTGAGGCAAATCATTTCGGATATGAGAAAAGCCAGGAGCTTAACAGGACGAGAGCAGATATTATCCGTCCCGGAGAATGCAAGTACTTTGATGAAGCTTATGAAAGGCTGATAAAACTGCAGGAGCTTGATCTGGCCATTGTGGATGTGAACATGTTTAAGGCATACAGTAATCATCTGATAAATGATGGCTGCGGCTTATTCAGAGGCCGTCAGATCTTGCCTTTTGAACATCTTTCGAGATTCCAGAATGACTTAATAGGTTAAAGGGATAGAGATTTTAATATATATCGATATGTTTTTTGTAAAAAAAGGTTGACAAATGCCGAAACGTGAGTTAATATATCTATCCATAAAGGCAAAGGAGTCTTTGGACGCAGGTTCAAAGACTCTTTTAATATTTTAAAGGCAAGGGTGTCTTATATTCGCATGGAGCGGTATAAGGCACTTTTTTGTTTCCAAGGTGTGTCAAAGGATATGCTTTTTGACACAAAATAATAAGGGAGGTACATAATATATGTGCTCGATCATGACATATTGTGATAAGGAAGCTGATCTATCTGCGTTTGAAGAGGGGTTTGAGAAAACAGTATCCCGTGGACCTGATGACAGCAGGATAATACCTTTGCAGAACGGTATTATGGGTTTCCACAGACTTGCGATCATGGGACTTCATCCCGAGGGTATGCAGCCTTTTGAAAGAGACGGCAGTTACGTTGTATGTAACGGTGAGCTGTACGGATTCAAGGCTCAGAGAGATGAGCTGATAAAGAAGGGATACACCTTTGAGAGTGACAGCGACTGTGAGATTTTACTCCCTTTGTATTTTGAATACGGAACAGATATGTTCAAGATGCTCGATGCGGAATATGCATGCGTAATATATGACGGAAGAACGGGAGAATACATTGCAGCCCGCGATCCGATAGGCATCAGACCTTTGTACTACGGTTATGGTGATAATGGCGCGATAGTATTTGCCAGTGAACCTAAAAACCTGGTAGGCATATGTGACAAGATCATGCCGTTCCCTCCCGGACATTATTATAAAAACGGAGAGTTTATTTATTACAACGATATTTCGAAACCTGCAGGCCGTACGAGCAATAAAGCGGGACTTCTTATCCATCACGATCCCGAGGTGGACGGTGAGGTATATTTAAAAGATGATCTCGAGACTGTGACCAAAAACATTCATGATAAGCTGGTGGCAGGAGTTGAGAAGAGGCTTGTGGCAGATGCGAAGGTCGGATTTCTTCTTTCAGGCGGACTTGATTCATCGCTTGTATGTGCTATAGCTGCACAAAAATCCGATAAACCTATCCGTACATTTGCAATAGGTATGACCGAGGATGCGATAGATCTTAAATATGCTAAGCAGGTAGCTGATTTTATCGGCAGCGAGCATACGGAAGTATATATGACTCCCGAACAGGTTATAAGCTCATTGGAGGATGTCATCCATCTGCTCGGCACCTATGATATTACAACTATAAGAGCCAGCATGGGTATGTATCTTGTGTGCAAGGCTATCCATGAGACCACCGATATCAGGGTACTCCTTACCGGTGAGATATCTGACGAGCTGTTCGGATACAAGTATACTGATTTCGCTCCTAGTGCGGCAGAGTTCCAGAAGGAAGCAGAAAAGCGTATCCATGAGCTTCATATGTATGATGTTCTCCGTGCCGACAGATGTATATCTGTAAATTCACTTGAAGCCCGTGTTCCGTTCGGTGATCTTGACTTTGTAAAATATGTAATGTCAGTCGATCCCGAGATGAAGATGAACAAGTACGGCAAGGGTAAGTATTTGCTCAGAAAAGCTTTTGATAACGGCGCATACCTTCCGGACGAGATCCTTTGGCGTGAAAAAGCAGCATTCTCTGATGCTGTAGGACATTCCATGGTTGATTACCTTAAGGAATACGCAGAAAAGCAGATATCGGATGAAGAGTTCGAAAAAGAGTGCAAGAAATATACACACGCTACACCGTTTACCAAAGAGTCTCTCCTTTATCGTCAGATCTTTGAAAAGTATTATCCCGGACAGTCAGACATGGTAGTTGACTTCTGGATGCCCAATAAAAACTGGGAAGGCTGTAACGTAAACGATCCTTCAGCACGTGTACTTTCCAATTACGGTGATAGTGGCAAATAATATATAAAGGCTTCCCCTTGAGGGGAAGCTGTCAGCTTTAGCTGACTGATGAGGTGTCATATTGACGACAACACCTCATCCGA
>JAIKXA010000108.1 GCA_024684355.1 Lachnospiraceae bacterium | reverse complement strand
CATTCTTTAAATTTTTAAGATTTATAATAAATTGTCCGCTCTTTACAGCCTTAACCTTTCCGTAATCCTCGCTGTCCGATGATTCGAACAGAATCTTCATAGCATCATTGGCTGTTGAATTTCGGGAACTGATACCTACTTCATAGTCTTTTCTTCCGTAGCCGTTAATTAAAAGTTTTTGTTCAACTTCTTCTATATCAAAAACATTAAACTCCGTCCCAACTTCCACAGTATAGCTGATCCACGTATGATCACGATTCAGCTTGAAATCATATGTCTTTTTTTCTGAGTCTTTAATATAGCTTAATACTATATGGTCATCCCATATTTTATTATATAATGCTCTGTCAACATAGATAGCATCCACATTGTCTGTATCATTACCGTAACCGTTAAATACCTCATCGACAGCATCAGGGATCGTATTTTCTGCGTCTGATCTGACTTTTGAAATGACTGAAGAAAGTTTTTCTGTATTCAAAGATATTTCTTCATCACCATAGAATACTCTTTCTAAACTCCAGCCTTCATCCGGTTCAATTATAATTATACCGTAATTCCACTCGGCTTTACCACCTGCCGAAAAACCTATGGCTGAACCCGAAGCCACTTTAATCTCGGCCAATGCTCCTGCATCGGGGTAAGTAACCATATCCGCAAAATCTATAACGGTTACTTTACCCGGAACAGCATCATTTTCTTCCGCCGATGCTCCGGTCCATGGTGCCAGACTCAGTCCTGACATGAGTCCGAATACCATGCTAAGTACTAAAAAAACACTTGTAAGTTTTCTCATTAGACTACTTCCTCCTTTTTTTATACTTGATGGTATTTTATCACCATTGTGAGGAAATGTCTTACACTGGCAGCGTAAAAATGTCATCCTGAACAAAGTGAAGTATCTTGTATAGCAAAAGTTTCTTCGCTACGCTCAGAATGACATCAATTTATTAATCATAATTATAGTAATCGCTTCCGCCCACCTTCGGTATTCCTTCGGGGATTTCCTCTGACGGAATGCTTTTTATCTCAAAATCCAGTTCGGGATTTGAATATAATATCCTGCATTTATCATAGATGGCACTCTCTAACCCTATGACTGAGTGCTCTGTGAGCACCTTTGAGGAATCATGCTGGAAGTTTTCGCATAATGGCGGTGCACAGTCAAGCTTTATGCCGGACGTCATGATGACTGCCAGGGTTTCTTTTACATCTATCAGCTTAAAGATATAGTCTTTTAATTCTTCAAGACTTCCCATTTTCACCGGCAGATACGACTGGTCATACCACCCGGCTTCGAAGTCATTCATTATGGCACGGGTGTCCAGGATATAGTAATTCCCATCCTCGTAAAAGTAAGCAAATATCCTGCTGTTCTTGCCCCTGCACATGATATATCCGGAGTCTTCAAAATCATCCCCAAGCAGGTACATCAATGCATCCGAAAGCACCGTGGAGTAACCCTTGTTTTCCAGCAGTATCACCGAGCCTGGTATGTTCCATACCCAGCTGCCGGTTTCCGTAGCAAGCCACGGTAGGTCTTCGGAATACTGAAATTGCCTTACCTGCAGATAAGATATCACATCCTGCAATGTATTGAGTTTCATTTTCCAGTACTCGGGTGTGAGTACTGCTTCTCCGTTTTCTATGAGTTTGGTTATCTCTTCACGTCCAAGTTCATAGCTGTATTCGGCCTGCTTCCCGTCGTTGAAGGTGGTTACGAGAAAACTCCATGCTTTTTCCGTTTCTTTTCCTTTGTTGCGGGTGATGGTCACTTCTCCTTCCTGCCAGCCTGTGACCATACCATTTGATACTGTTGCTACTTCTTCGTCAGACGACTCCCAGGTATCTTCCTCTCCAGTTTCCGCAGAGACTTCAAGTTTTCTGGGTTTTCCCAGATATACTACATCCTTGTCTTCACCTTTTTCTTTACGGAAAGAGCCTGTGTATTTGGAATGCGTGTTGATCGATCTGTTTTTTTGACTGGCTGATGCGGTTACGGTGTCTGAGGAAGCGGTCTTCGTATTGTTTGATATTGTTGTATTGCTTTGTCTGTCTGTTGTTTTATCAGAAGCTGTGGTGTTGCTTGATGATATATTATTATCTTTCCCGTTATTTTCCGTATTTTTCCCGCATGCGGTACATATGAGCAAAGCTGCCAGTATGATACTGCAGCTTTTTATCCATAGTACTGATGTATTACGTTTTCTTTTCATCTCGATCCTCAAAGTATTTTTTGTTATCTTTCTTTGTGTTATCTTTCTTTTTACTCTGTATCTATAAAACTGATAATTGTTCCTGTCAAATATTATTGCATTTATAAAAGCAATAACTTTTCTGACTATATAATTATATTCATACTTTCTTAGTCTCTGCCCCAAGTATATTCAACTCATTTTCAATCAACTTGGCATTAAGTTCATCTATGCTCATGCCTTTTTTCATGGCAAACAGGATATATGCGTCTCTTTTATCTCTGGGGTACAGTATTGCCTTTCCGGCTCTGCGCAGTACCTGCTGGGTTTCATCTATGTCGAGAGGGAATGCCAGGCTTATCTGTATCAAGATATCCCTCGAGGGCTTTTTCCTGTCGTCCCTGAATATCTCGTACCCATAGTTATTTCCCACCAGTCCGGCCTTCTTGAATATCTCGGATTTTTTGATTTGGTATTTATCTATCAGCAGATTAAAGTACTCCGCCAGAGACGGGTCCCACAGGTCGTCATTGTTGGCAGTCATGTATTCTTCCATGTTATCCGCCTGCTTTATCTCATTGAACAGTTCTTCTGTTGTCTTTTGATAAAATTCTGCTGTCATATTACGTCCCTTTCGTATTATACTTGATCTTCACCGATTATTATCAGTCATCACCATTGTACATATTTATGGGTATGATCTTCCTATTTGTCCTAGTGCATATCTACTATCATTCTGTGCGCAGAGAAGACTTTTCCTACTCCTTCAGCATTACAATAATTCCGTATGCTCTTCTTCCGTTTCCCATCTCAAAGACTATTTCCAGCCTGTCTTCATCTTTATAGCGTTCTAACAGCTCCTCTTGAAATATAGCACCTCTTCCGTCCAATGTCAAAACATAGTCCTGTTCCGAGAGTTTTTCACCATTGCATAGTATTCCTTTTATGGCATACGATGTATTGTATATGGTAAATAACACGTCGTTTTTTATCGAACTGCTGTAATACTGCACCGGTCTTATCGCCCTGATGGCCAGGTTATCCGTTTTCTCACCGCTATCATGTATCTTTAGATAATATGAGAAGTCTTCTCCTCTATCTGTTATGATATGCAGTTCATATACACCTTTCTGCAGTTTTTTGAGCGTCCCCGCCTTTAAACAAAAGATGCCGTCCCTTAATGTATAGTCTATCGTCGTCATCCGGATCTGGTCCATTTTTCTTTGCCCGTTTTCTGAGTAGCGTACGAATTCTACTGATTTTATGGTATTCTCTTCCATCCACGGGTCATAAAATAGTATCGCTTGCGGATAATCCTTGATGAATCTAAGGAGCGGATATTCTGTTCCTATGGAACATTCCTGAGTCTCCGAATATAGGTCATCTGTATCGGAGGTGTCAGTTTTTATGGGGTCTGTTACTATATTTTTACTATCCTGATCATTGATAGTATTTATGTTTACTTCGGAGACTTGTCTTATGGCCCCTGAATATGTCCCACCATCCTTGATCAACTCCTGCAAGATTGCCTTATATGTATATTCCGGTGGGATTATATCCATATCAACCACTTGAGTGTTTGCAAGGCCGATTTCTTTCAAGTGATTATAGTTTTTCAGTCCTAGTATTACTAATAATACTGCGATGGCGACTACGGCACATATAATGGCTGTGTATATA
>JAIKXA010000090.1 GCA_024684355.1 Lachnospiraceae bacterium | reverse complement strand
ATGGCCGGTAATATGAAGGCAGTAAAGCTGCGCATCAAAAGTGTGCAGAGTACCATGCAGATCACCAAAGCAATGGAATTGGTCGCATCCTCCAAGCTGCGCAGGGCAAAGGAACGTTCGGAGAAATGCCGTCCGTATTTCGATGAACTGTACAGCACCCTGGTAAATATCGCAAACAGCAACACTGATTTTTCATCGATATATGCCAAGGACAACGTCAATGAAAAAGTCTGCTATATTGTTATAGCAGGTGACAGAGGCTTAGCCGGCGGTTATAATTCAAACCTGTTTAAGTGTTTTGAAGCTGACGCACAGGGAAAGGAGTATTCAGTTCTTCCCATCGGCAAGAAGGCTGTGGAGTATTTTAAGCACAGAAAAGCAGAGATCCTGACCGAGGCATTCGGCGAGATAGCTCCCATAGCTGTTGCCGACAGCTTTGCCATTTCGAATCTTGTATGTGAAGAGTACAAAAAAGGAACATTCGGATGTGTTTCACTTGTTTACACCGAATTCATCAACATCCTTTCACAGGTACCGCATGCGGTTGCCACTCTTCCGCTTGCCGATATAAGGCATACCAAGACCGAAGGAGAAGAAAAAACCGTAAAGAACATCATTCTTTATGAGCCTGACAGCACAGAAGTGTTCAACACCATTGTTCCCGAATACCTGGCAGGAGTTATATACGGAGCCATATGTGATTCGGTAGCCAGCGAACAGGCAGCACGTCGTACTGCCATGGATGCTGCAACAAGCAATGCAGAAGAGATGATCGAACAGCTCAACCTGCATTACAACAGAGCACGTCAGGCAAGCATCACCCAGGAGATCACTGAGATCGTCGGCGGTGCCGAAGGACTGTGATCTCAGTAATAACAGATAATATCCCCGTCAAAAGGCTTCCCCTCGAGGGGAAGCTGTCAGCCGCAGGCTGACTGATGAGGTGTTCAATAAAATCATAAGATAGGAGAACATCAGAATGAGCGATAGACACATTGGCGAAGTCGTTCAGGTAACAGGTCCCGTACTTGATATAAAATTCAAGCCCGATGAACTGCCTGCACTTCTTAACGCCATTGAGATCGAAACACAGGGCAGAAAGCTCGTAGCAGAGGTAGCTCAGCAGATCGGCGACAATGTTGTACGCTGTATCGCTATGAACTCTACCGATGGTATGGTACGTGGTCTTCCCGCTGTTGATACCGGTTCATCCATCACCGTTCCCGTAGGTGAGGAATGCTTAGGCCGTGTATTCAACCTGCTCGGAGAGCCCGTTGATAACCTTCCTGCACCTAAAACCACAGAAAGATGGTCCATTCACCGTTCAGCTCCCGCTTACGAAGAGCAGGCCGCTGCTACCGAGATCCTTGAGACAGGTATCAAGGTCGTAGACCTTATCTGCCCCTATGCTAAGGGTGGTAAGATCGGTCTTTTCGGCGGTGCCGGAGTTGGTAAGACGGTTCTTATCCAGGAGCTTATCCACAACGTAGCCACAGAGCACGGCGGATACTCCATCTTCACAGGCGTTGGAGAACGTACCCGTGAAGGTAACGATATGTACAACGAAATGAAGGAGTCGGGTGTTATCGAGAAGACCGCCTTAGTATACGGTCAGATGAACGAGCCGCCCGGAGCACGTATGAGAGTAGGTCTTTCAGGACTTACCATGGCTGAGTATTTCCGTGATGTTAAGAATCAGGACGTGCTTCTCTTTATCGATAATATTTTCCGTTTCACTCAGGCAGGTTCCGAGGTTTCGGCTCTTCTTGGCCGTATGCCTTCAGCCGTAGGTTACCAGCCTACACTTGCTACCGAAATGGGTGCTCTTCAGGAGCGAATCACTTCTACAAGAAAGGGTTCGATCACTTCCATCCAGGCCGTATACGTACCTGCCGATGACCTTACCGACCCCGCTCCCGCTACAACATTTACCCACCTTGATGCTACCACGGTTCTTTCCCGTGATATCGCAAGCCAGGGTATTTATCCCGCTGTTGATCCTTTGGATTCAACCAGCCGTATCCTTACACCCGATGTAGTAGGTGAGGAGCATTATAATATCGCCCGTTCCGTACAGAAGGTTCTGCAGCGTTATAAAGAGCTCCAGGATATTATCGCCATCATGGGTATGGACGAGCTTTCCGAGGAAGACAAGATGACGGTATCCCGTGCACGTAAGGTGCAGCGTTTCCTGTCACAGTCCTTCTCTGTAGCAGAGCAGTTTACCGGTCTGCCCGGAAAATATGTTCCTTTGAAGGAAACCCTCAGAGGCTTTAAGATGATCCTTGACGGCGAATGCGATGCTATACCCGAGAGTGCATTCCTCTTTGTCGGAACCATCGATGAAGTATTTGAGAAAGCAAAGAAATAACGGATCTTTTATATGAAAGGATTACCAGGTATCGCACATGAATACATTCCCTATTCAGATAGCTACACCGGACGGACTTTTATATTCCGGTGACATAGAAAGAGTTAAGGTGAGGACCGTTACCGGTGACATGGCTGTACTTGCAGGCCACTGTAACTTCTGCACCGCTCTTGGTATGGGAGAAGCCTATATACGTCTCGAAGACGGTACCACAAGATATGCGGCATGTATAGGCGGTATGCTTAGCGTTATGGACGGCACCTGCCATCTGCTCGCTACTACTTGGGAGTGGAAAGAAGATATTGATGAGCAGCGTGCTCTTTCCGCCAAGGAAAGAGCTGAGGCGCGTCTTAAGGAAGCGGATTTAAGCGAGCGCGACCAGCGCATAGCCGAAGCCAAGCTCCATCGTGCACTTGTACGTCTTAGCGTAATACAGTAATACTAACGAGGAGGTATTTACAGTGAAAAGAAGTATTAAGAAATTTGCAGCATTTGTTCTGGCACTTGCACTTGCTTTCCAGGCAGCAGCTTTTGTCTCCCCTTACAAAGCATTTGCAGATGAAGTTCCGGTAGTAATATCCGCACCGGTAAGCACTAACAATGCAGAATCCGAATACACTGAAGAAAGCCTTGAAGCATTGGGCTTTTCCTACTACGGAGGATCCAGTCTTATCGGTTATTACGGTGAAGAAGCCGATCTGGTTGTTCCCAGTGTTCCCGGTGTAACATACTTATCCGTCAGCTATGGCCCTGATGTTAAGACTCTTACCATACCCGAGGGTATCGATGACGTTTATATCGGCGGTCTTTACAATGTTGAAAAGATCGTTCTTCCCTCTACCATTAAATGGCTTGAAATTGATAACTGTGACAAACTTGTATCACTTGATCTTTCAAGCTTAAATCTTAACGGCTGTTATCTCAGCTACTGCAGCAAGCTGGAAGATGTTAAGCTCAACAAATCCCAGAACGTTAAACTTACCGATCTTCCCGCTCTTAAAAGCATCAATATCCCTTCAAATACTTCGCAACTTACCATAAACGGTACAAGTTATGATGCGGTAAAGATCGATCCCAACAATGTAAGCGATTACAAGATCAAAAACGGCGGTCTGTATCGTACAGAGACCACTTGGGATGAGGACAGCCGCGTTAAGGTGCTTTCAGGAATCGATTCTTCCCTTTCTACCATAAATGTTGAATCCGGTACCGTTATCATCGACAAGCTCAACATTTCAGGACATTATTATAAGGTAGATACCATCAATCTTCCTTCTTCCGTAGAAAAGATCAATGCATACGCATTTTACGGTGCAAGCGGACTTAAGAATATCAATCTTCCTAAGAATGTGATCTCTCTCGGTGCTTATGCTTTCTCCGGCTCAGGTATCGAAAGCATTACCATTCCCGCATCCGTTACATATATCAACGGAGACTGCTTTGCGGATTATGACGGAAAAGTAAGTCTGGCTAAGAACACCGGAGTTCTCAGATCTTATAAAGACGGTATTTACATTGAAGAAGAATGGTGGGGAGAAAAGGAATACAAGCTTGTTTACTACCCCAGTGATAAGACTACCATCGAGTTTTTAGAGGGAACCGGTGATATAGGCGAGCATGTATTAAAGAACTGTTCACTCAGAGAGCTTACATTACCCGAAGGTCTGTATTCACTTTACCTCGATCTGTCCAATGCAAAGTCACTCACAACACTGACTCTTTCTTCCACGGTAGCATATGTAAATACATACGGGTTCAGATATGCTCCCGCATTGATGAATATCTTTGTTGATGAAAACAATGCTTCCTTCACCTCAGTAGACGGATGCCTTTATGACAAGGATATGACCACCCTTTATCTGGCTCCTACCACGAAGGAAGAGATAAGGATCCCCGAAGGAGTTCTTTCGCTTGGTTATTACGCTGTTCACAACTCCTATATCGGTGACGAATATGACGATCCCGACAATTACAAAGAAATCTGTCCTACCGTTTACTTCCCGAAGAGTATCGAGAATTTTGAATGGTACGGCTTCTCATTCGGAAAAGCATATGTTTATGCCGATACAAATCTGGCCCTGTACTTAGATTACATGAACTCTGACATTCGTGAATGGTCCGATGATGATAGTATGTATCTTGAGAACAGGTATGATTATGAGCTTCTCGACCCTGCCAAGGATCTGCTTAATTCCATATATGTTATCGACACCGTAACCGTAAAGAAGGGTAAAAAGACTACGGATGCGACCGTTAACAACGGAGTTATCACACCTGACGGTGTATTGGCTGCTTCCAAGCTCATAGTCGGAAATAATTCCGAATGTCAGGTAACTTATAAATCATCCAATAAAAAAATCGCCAAGGTCAACAAGACCACCGGCGAGATAAAGGGTGTAAAGAAAGGTACCTGTACAATAAACGTTAAGTGCGTTATCAATACCGGCAAGAAGAAATATTCCAAGACCTTTAAGATCAAAGTAAAAGTTAAATAATACATAATAAGGGCACGCGTTCCTTTGCACTGTATGTGCCGAGGTCACCGCGTGCCCTTTGATCTTTTGAATACTGCTTAAAACAATGTTTTACAGTCGGAGGCAAACTATGAATATAGAAAATCTTCACCTGTTCAGACGCAGGTTTATACCTGACGAACTTACCCCTCTACAAGACGATATAGTCCTTAAATATGAAGACAACCTGCTTATCACAAGCTGGAAAACACTTAATCCCCGTCCTGACTTTGCCACAGGTATCTCCGCTTATTTTATCGACAAAGGCTGGAAGGTCAGCAAATTTCTGGACTGCGAAGGCAATGTGAAATACTGGTATTGCGACATCATAGACTGTATCATCGATGAAGAAAACAACACATTTACTTATGAAGATCTCCTCTTTGATGTGGTTGTCTACCCTAACGGAAATGTCAAGGTACTCGATTGCGACGAAGCTGCCGAAGCCTGTGAAAAAGGTCTTATCACCGAAGCCCAGCTGCTTAAAGGCCTTCGTTCAATGAACGAACTTTTAAACAATGTATATCACGGCAGATTCGACAGACTCCAGAGCGTCATAGAAAACGCTGTATGATCATCATGAAAGCTTTGCAATCCTTCTTACATGGTTTGCACCGTTAGAAAACGGTGTATCGAGGAATGTATCAACTATCTTTAATGCAAGTCCGTCAGCTACTACTCTTGCGCCCATAGCAAGGATGTTGGCATCGTTATGCTGACGGGTCGCTTCTGCGCTAAAGCAGTCTCCGCACAGAGCTGCTCTTATTTCTTTATGTCTGTTGGCTGCTATTGAAATGCCGATACCTGTACCGCAGATAAGGATTCCCTTGTCTGCTTCGCCCTTGATGATCGCTTGAGCCACAGCCTCCGCAAAATCAGGATAGTCACAGGATGCCTCACTGTATGTTCCGTAATCCTTAAACTCTTCTCCTCTTTCCTTTAAATGTGCCATAACCGCCTGCTTTAATCCGTATCCTGCATGATCGCTTCCTACTGCTATCATTTTTCTTTCCTTTCTGTCGTTATATATTATCTTAGGTTTTCTCCCTTTATGAAACCGTAATATCCTTCATAAGCTTCCAACACATCTCTAAAATAATTGCTTATACCTCAATTATATGATATCCGGCCGCCTTCATGAGCCTGTTCATTATAGCCTGTCCCAGACCGCCTTCCACAAAGCTCTCCGCGTATATATGATCTGCCTTTACTTCATCAAAATACCGAAGGGCATCAAAGAGTCCTGCAGCTATCTCTTCCTCATTTTCACGTGAACCGATATCCCTTATATACAAACTTCCGTTATCACATCCGGTTTGTAGCCCCGCATAGCTTTCCGCAAGCTCGTCACTTGTAAGTATCCCTACCGAATACCCCGCATCGAGTTTTTCTTTTGCAGCCTCCCTTATAGCTTTGGAAACCCTGCCTATCTCACCTTCATATATGGTAAGCTCTCCTTTGGGAGCATAATGCCTGTATTTCATCCCCGGAGCCTTGGCTACTATCGTATCATCCTTGATCCTCTTTAAGACTGCTTTATCATATTCGATGTCAGGTATGACTTCACGTAGCATTTCTATGGTGATATATCCCGGTCTTAAGATAAGTGCCGGGCTTACGGTCAGATCCACGATCGTGGACTCCAGACCTATATCGGATGATCCGCCGTCTATGATCATGTCGATCCTGCCGTCAAGATCCTCTATCACATGTTCCGCTTTTGTGGTACTGGGTCTGCCCGATGCATTTGCGCTGGGTGCGGCTATGGGTATCCCGGCTTCTTTTATGAGCCTGTTTGCTATCGGATGCGACGGCATACGTATTGCCACTGTATCAAGCCCTCCGGTAGTTTCCTTCGGCACCTTATCGGATTTAAAAAGTATCATGGTAAGCGGTCCCGGCCAGAATCTGTCAGCCAAAGCTCTTGCTTTTCCCGGTATATCCTTAACCAGCGGTGTTATCTCTTCAAAACTTGATATATGCACTATAAGCGGATTATCGGAAGGTCTGCCCTTTGCTGCATAAATCCTGGCTGATGCTGTACTGTCATAAGCATTGCCGCCCAGACCATATACGGTCTCCGTCGGAAACGCCACCAGTTTTCCTTCCCTTAAAAGCGCCGCCGCTTCACTGAAATCATCCGAAGTCATATTATTCGGATCTATTTTTTTGATGATGGTTTCCATCTCTCATACCTCAATAAAACATTAATAAAGTGCACCCATCAGGATGCACTTTATATTCTATCATGCCTTTGTGGTTGCAAGCTTAAACTTAGCGGATGCCTTTGAGAAAAGGTTCTTATCGCTGTTCTTTGAGAAATAGAAAGCCTTAACTATAACATAATAAGTCTTTCCGGGATTCTTGATCTTTATCTCTGCAGAGCTCGCATCAGTACCTCTTACGGTTGCCTTAAGTTTATACTTACCCTTTTTCTTGGTAGCTACATATACTTTATAGCCCTTGATATTTACTGCATCATCATTAATAGGAGTCCAAGTTACGGTAACCTTCTTGCTGCCTGCTGCATTCTGCTTAGCAGAAACGTCCTTAACCTTTTCTCTTAACTTAACGGTACCTCTTAATGAATACTCAGCACCTTCGGTAGAATGGGTCTCTTTGATCTCGATGTAATACTTGCCGGCTTTTTTCTTCTTTACGGTAAATTCGTCTTTGGATACATTCTTGTCTTTATCATATACCCAGTTTGCCTTTGAAGAATTGCCGTTACGGAGAAGAACACCCTTTGAGCTCCAAACCTGAACCTCTACATTTTCTGCACAATCACCTTCACATACTACAGAGAAAACAAAATCATAAGTATGCTTTGTCTTGATCATGTAATAGGTTGACTTGGTTTCCTGGTTTGATGAACCAAGCAGAGTACCGGTGATCGTCTCTCCGATAGTTAACTGTTTTGCAACTTCCATCTGATAGTCGGTAGGACCTGTAGCTGCAGAAACGGAATCAGTAAAAAGTGTACCTGTAAAACAGATGGCTGCGGTAAGAATGAAAACAAATACTCTCTTTAATACCTTTAACATACGAATATTCCTTTCTTTTTCTTTTATTTGTAACCTGTAAAAACTCCCCCGGTTACATATATCTTTACTACAAGCGTAATAATACCATAAAAATTCGATTTTGGCAATAAAAAACTCCTGCCCGGTTTCAGACAGGAGTTATAATACTGATATTTATCGATAAAAATCATACTGCTACAGCCTTATTTGACTCATAATAATCTGCGAAAAGCTTTCTGGATGCTTCCATGGTGTCCTGACTGATCTGGGGGAGGTCTCTGCCCCATGCACCAAGTGCCTGCTTAAAGCCCTTTTCCATGGCTTCTTCCATCTTACGCATCATATTCTCGTCATCGCCTGCGATAGCCGAAGCAAAATCAAACAATCTCTGAGAGGTCTGCTTTACTCCCCAGTAACCATCCTCTGCTATATCTTTTTCAGCCTGGGCTTTTACTTCGGGAGTGACCGTAAAGTTGCCCTTTGCCAAGAACTTCCTGATATCATCTGTCTTTGCCAATGTACCGGCTTGACCGGTCATCAGGCTTGAAACGATATCTGTCAGCTGGTTCTGTCTGTTTTCCTGATCGGCTTTAAGTTGGGACAGGATAGAAGCTCTCTGCTCCCTGCTCATCTTGTTGATGGAATATGTAGGCTTAAGGTCTTCCTTTTCCGATACCTCATAAATGGCTGCGGGAGTACCGGACAATACCTGTGATACCTTTTTTACGGGAGTCACCGGAGTAACGGCACCGGAGGCTTCTGTATGGGTCATATTGTAGATCCTGCCTGTTGCATAAATGCTTCCCGCATTATAATAATCATTTATTCTAAGATCCATAGCAACCTCCTTTCCGGATCAAAAGCCAATCCACCTATTAATTCATCCTTATTATCTCACCAAATCACTGTTTTGTCAAGATGTTAAGTACTGCGCCAGTGCAACCATTACCGGCATCGTGATAATACTTACGATCGTAGTAAGTGATATCATGCCCACAGACACCTCGGTATTTCTTCCGAACTTCTGTGCCAGCATACCGCTGAGTGCCGCCGACGGAGCAGAGCAGGCTATGATGCAGGATGTTGCCACATTCATATCACACCTTAACAGCAGGCATACGCCAAGTGCAGTAAAAGGAGAAACGATCAGCCTTAAAAAAGCCCCGACATATACCCACAAGTTGGTAAAAGTCGCTTTTACATCCATGTTTGCCAGATAAAAACCGATTATCAGCATCGGGATAGGCGTGTTAAGTGTGGAAAACGAGGCCAGCGGAGAATATATCAGCTCCGGGAGCTTTATCTGAGCCACAAAAAGTATCAGTCCGATGAAAATACCTATTATCGGAGGGTTAAGTATTATCTTCTTTATATTTACCTTTGCCTTTTCCTTGCTTAAAAGCTTAACACCGTATGTCCAGATATAGCAGTGGAACATCGCGATATATGCCGCCCCGTAAAACACTCCTATATCTCCGAGTATGGCTTTCTGCAAAGGAAGTGCAAAATATCCTGCATTTGGAAATGCGGAAGCAAACTGCATTACACAGTTTTTATCCGGATTTTTTTCCTTCATAACAATATGCGCCACAAGACAGTTTATAAAGAAAACAATAAATGCCGACAAAAAAGAGAGTCCCAGATTAAATATCAGATCGGACTTAAACTCCCTCTGGAACGATACTATTATATTGGACGGTGTAACTATATACACCACTATATCTATAAGGCCCGATACCCTGTCCTTGGTAAGTATTTTGCATCTCGTGAGTATGACACCCGCACCTATTATCAAAAAAAGGATCACGACCTGCGTCGCTACCGAAGTAATATTTTCAAACATATCCCGATCATCCGAAAATCCATATTATTAAATATGGGGCATCCGAAAGGAATGCCCCATATACTAAAGTTCTTTAATACAAAAAGTATTGATTACTTCTCAAATACCATTTCCATTGATCCGTCATCCTCATCATAGGTAATGGTGATCTTGCTGCCGCTAGCCTTATACTTGATCTTCTCGCCGTTTGAGCTGTAGAAGTAAGTTCCGTCATAGGTAAGCTTCTCTGTGTCTTCGCCTTCAATACCAAGTGTAGCATTCTTATCATCAACGATCTCAAGAACGCCTAAATCATCAGTATCCATACCAAGATCCTTGTACATCTGAACAAGGTCGGTCTCACCCATCTTCATGCTGGTAAGCTTATACTTTCCGGTGCTGATCCCGCCGCCGCAAGCTGTAAGTGATAATACCATGATAAGTGTTAATACAACTGCTAATACTCTCTTCATTTTTTCCCTCCAAGATTAATAATTATTTCGGATATGTCCTAAAATACTGATCCGGCACTACCCGAAAAAAAACTACAACACAATAATTATATCATAAAAAACTCAAAAGTACAGTATTTTTTTAAAAATTAGTAAATTTAATAAACTTAACCGGTCGTTAACCTTCTCTCTGTTTTATCTCGGCAACGTTTCTGTTCTTGTCACGGGACCACTTCTGTGTCACATATCCCTGCTTCTCAAAATACTCCGAAAGCAGTATGGCAAAGGTCAACGATCTGTGCTGTCCGCCCGTGCATCCCAAGCCTACTACCAGCTGTGCTTTACCTTCCTTCTCATACATCGGAAGTGTACACTCCAGATAGTCGACTATACGTTTATAAAGAGCACGCGACTCCGGCTGCGCCATAACATAATCCCTTACCTCTTTATCCATACCGGTCAGGTTTTTAAGCTCCGGACGATAGAATGGATTTGGCAGACATCTAACGTCAAATACCAGATCCGCATCTGAAGGTATCCCGTATTTATAGCCGAATGCCACAAAATTAAGCTTCATCCTTCCATCGGTATCCGCACTTACCGCCTGGAGCAGCTTTTCTCTGAGCTCCGAAGTAGAAAGATCCGAAGTATCTATAATATAATCCGATATCTGTCTTATGGAGCCAAGCTGGTGTCTTTCCTCGGCTATAGCCGCCTGCAGGTCAAGCTTGCTGTCAAATACCATAAGCGGATGCAGACGCCTTGTTTCCTTATATCTCTTAAGAAGTATACTGTCCTCACAGTCAAGATACAGGATCTTTGCCTCAACCATTTTTCTGAGCTCTTCGATCTCACCCGTAAGTTCCTCTGCTATATGAGGATTACGTGCATCGGCGGTTATAGCCATATATTTGGGCAGATCGTCCATCTGCAGCATCATATTTACAAAATTTGAAAACAGCTTGATGGGAAGATTATCCATGCAGTAATAACCGTTATCCTCCAGCATCTTCATAGCCTTGGATTTACCCGATCCGCTCATTCCCGTAACTATAAGCAGTTTCATACGCACTCCTCCTGTTCTAACACCTCATCAGTCAGCTGTGCTGACAGCTTCCCCTCAAGGGGAAGCCTTAACTTAATGACATTACATCAGTCAGTGTGATGATCATCCGATCTGCATCAGAAATCGATCTATCAATTCGCTTGCCTGGCTTATGGGGTCACCCGTCATATCCAGCCAATAAACATCTTTTCTCTTTCTGAACCATGTCATCTGTTCCTTTGCCAGATGTCTTATCTCCATAAAAAGCTTTGCCCTGAACTCTTCCCTGTCCTTAAAACGTCCCCTTAAGTATAAAAGGATATATCTGTATTCCAGGCCCAGGCGGTACAGGAAATCCTCCGATACACCTCTTGCTATAAGCCCTTCGACTTCTTCTATCATACCTTCGTTTAAACGTCTGTCCAGCCGCTCTTCTATTCTTTTATACAATATCTCCCTGTCCCATGTAACGCCCAGACATAAAGTATCATATTTTTTTATGCTTTCCCGGTTCAGCGGCTTTCCCATGAGCAGCTTTTCAGCAGCACGCTCCAAACGTCTCTTATTTTTCATATCAAGATTGTCCGGTATGCTTTTAAGCTTTTCTCCCATAAGCGAGCGGAGTTCTTCAATACTCATCGCTTCAACCTTAGCCCTGAGCTCCGTATCCACCGGGGCATCTGTAAGCTCATATCCGTCTACTATCGCATTGACATAAAGCCCGGTACCTCCTACCAGAAAAGGATGCTTTCCCCGGGCAAATATCCCGTCTATCGCTTCATATGCAAGGTCCTGGTAATCCTTTAACGAAAAGAAATCCCCCGGTTCAGCCACATCAAGCAGGAAATGAGGTACACCCTTCATTTCTTCTTTAGTAACCTTACCGCTTCCAAGATCAAGGCCCCTAAACACCTGACGTGAATCCGCGGATACTATTTCAGCTCCGTATCTTAAGGCAAGCTCTATACCAAGTCCGCTTTTTCCCGAAGCATTGGTTCCCAGTATTACCACCAGTTTATTATCACTCATCTTAACCCCTGTGTTCTAACGATACTGTATATTGCTTAATTCTTTATGTTTCTATGTACGTTTTATTCCGCCTTTTGGGTGAGCTGCAGCAGTTTACGTTCATTCTTCATCTTTTTGTTTATAACCAGATAGCTGATCAGATGTATTAAAAAAGTAAAAAGCCATGATATGGGGTACGAAATATATACCGTCTCAACCTTATGATACTCTTCCATCTCAAACACCGTAAACAGCCAGGTAAGTCTTACTCCGCATACTCCGCACAACGACACGATCATGGGTACAAATGAGTATCCGACGCCACGGAGCACTCCCACCATTACATCCATGATTCCGCACAGGAAATATGTCGTGCATATGATGGACATTCTGACCAGCCCCGCAGCTATTACATTTTCACTCGAGGTATATATGCCAAGCAATGTGCTTCCGAGAAAATATTCCAGATTTCCGAAAGTCATACCGACAGCTGTAGCACAGAGCAGTCCCGATATCACTATCTTTTTAAGTCTGTCATATCTTCCGGCACCGTAATTCTGGCTCATAAAAGATATGGTAGCCTGATGGAAAGCATTCATGGAAACATATACGAAACCCTCAAGGTTTGCTGCCGCCGAGTTCCCTGAAACCGTGATGCTGCCGAAACCGTTTACAGACTTCTGTATAATTACATTTGATAATGAGAATATGCAGCCCTGCATACCTGCAGGAAGTCCTATCCTGAGTATCGCGAGCAGTTCTTTTTTATCTATCTTAAGGTCTTTAAGTATCAGCCTGATGGCACCTTTCTCCCTCATAAGACAGATAACCACGAGCACTGCGGAAATAGTCTGTGCTATTACCGTAGCCGTAGCCACACCCGCTACTCCCATCTCGAAACAGATAACAAAAAGCAGGTTGAGGCATACATTTATTATCCCGGCCAATGTCAGGAAATACATCGGTCTTTTTGTATCGCCTATGGCACGAAGTATCGCACTGCCGAAATTGTATATCATGTTGGGCACCATACCCATAAAATATATCCTAAGGTACAGGGCCGCCAGCGGCAATACATCCTCCGGAGTCTCCATAAGACCGAGTATGCCCTCGGTAAAAAGCACGCCTACCGCTGTTAAAAGTATTCCTCCGAGTATCGAAATGAACATGGAGGTATGAACGCTTTTCTTAAGCTTGTCTTCCTGTTTTGCACCGAAATGCCGTGCCACCATAACATTGGCACCGACACTCAGACCCATAAACAGGTTGATCAGCAGATTGATCAGGGAACCTGTACAGCCCACGGCCGCCAAAGCATTATCCCCGGCAAATTTACCGACCACTACTACATCCGCAGCATTAAACAAAAGCTGCAGGATACTGGACAGCATGAGAGGCACGGCAAACTTTAGCATCTTGGGCATTACCGCACCCTCGCACATATCCATAGAATATGTTTTTTGTTTCAATTATCTTCACCTTCTGACTGCCTTACACAAAGGCAGCTGAGTCTTACGACATCTGAACTGCCTTTACACTTTTTCCGTCACTTTCAAAAAGCACACTGCCTTTTCTGGTCCTGTAAAGCTTGATACCGCGCTTTTCCAGAAGATCCTTGGTCTCGTCCGCTTCTTTTTCCTCTTTCGAGGATGTAATGACTGCATATTCCGGATTTACCAGATCCAAAAACTCGTTTAAGCAACCCATAAATTCGGTATATTTCCCATGATACGGCATTTTAACCACATTGCACTTTTCGGGCTGTGTGCCGATATATTCCTTAAGTCTCAGTGCCTCCGCATCTCCCGTAAACAGGAAAGAAGTATCCCCGTAGCTCACTCTTATTATAAGAGACGAATTGTTGCTGGGGCTCTCCTCATATACTTCCTTGGCAGGGACATTGACCTCTATTTTTATCCCGCCGGTCTCAAAGGTCTTATTCTCCTTTAAGGCTGTAACAGTCTTGTTCTTTTCCTTCACCTTATCCATGAAGTTATCATAGTCGTCCGACTGCTTAACATAGGAAGAAGTATATATCTCACCTACTTCGGTATTTCCGATAAGCTTAGCCGCTCCGCCTACATGATCTTTGTCAAAATGGGTGATGAACATCATATCGATACCTTTGATGTCATTGTTTTCCATGTATTGCAGGATATCCTTACCCTGTCCGCGCTCACCGGCATCGATAATGATGGTACTCTTATTGTTATATATCAAAAAAGAATCGGCTTTTCCGAGCTCAAAACAATATACCTTTAATGTCCCGGGGTCATCACTGTCGGGATTCTGTTTTTGTCCGTTATTGACCCCCGAGCCATTTCCCGGCTCCTGACCGTTTCCGTCATCACATCCCGTAAGGACTATACATAGCACTAATAAAAGTGATATAAGTTTTATTATGTTTTTTCCTTTCATACCGATCCTCCCTTGGCTTTTGTTAATCGCCGGATATAAACTTCCTTAGCCCCAAGATGATATACTTCGGTTGCACGCAACATACAGCTTATATCTCAGGTACAGGCATTCCCTTCAGCCTAAACAAATCCTCATAAGCACTCTTCGGTACATGCATATTGTTATTTCTTCCTGTACCGATCTCGAGTCCGGGTTTGTTGCTTCCGTGGAAATCGGTGCCGCCGGTCATGATAAGCTTATGCTTTAAAGCAAGACTCCTCACATTGTCCTCATCGTAGCCCATATTGGAAGAATAATAGGTCTCTATACCCTTCAAGCCCATTTCGCATAACTCTCCTACCAGAGTATCCGTTTCGGTCATGCTCAGCCCATACAGCATAGGGTGTGCAAGCACCGGGATACCTCCGGCATTTATTATGGCGGAAACAGCCGTTTCCCTGGTCATATAGTCTCTCGGAACATAGCAGGGCTTGTCATTTCCCAGGTATCTGTCAAATACCTCGGAGTTTGATCTGCAATATCCGTTTTCTACAAGCCATCTGGCAAAATGTGCTCTGGTGATAACACTGCTTCCGCTTATCTTTTTTATGGCATCTATATCAAGAGCTATGCCAAACTTAGCAAAACGTTCGGCAATCTTGTAGTTTCTCTCTTCTCTTTTTACCCATGCTTTCTCCAAAATACCCAGAAACTCTTCCGATCTCGTATCTATAAAATATCCCAGGATATGTATATCCCTGTCTCTGAATCCTGCCGATATCTCTATACCGGGGATAAGTACCATCCCGCATTCTTTGGCTGCAGTCTCCGCTTCAGCTACTCCTTCCACGGTATCATGATCGGTAAGCGCCATAACGCCCACGCCTCTGTCGGATGCCAGCTTAACCACCTCAGAAGGAGTAAGAGTACCATCGGATATATTTGAATGCACATGCAGGTCTATCAGTTTATTGTTTGTTACTATCTTTGCATTATTGTCCACGTTTCTTCCTCACAATTACCCGGAAACCTCCGCAAAGCTTCGGTTTTCCTTTTACTCGCCATGCAAAGCACCGCACGGACCGACTGCCGTCACACTTCATATAACGACATATACAAAGAATGCCACACTTGAAAGAAAATTTCAAGTGCAGCATTGATTTTTTATTCAAATTATTTAATTATCAGTCCTGCTCATTTGCTTCGGGAGTAGCAGAAACAACAGGTTCAGCTTCCGGTGTGGGTTCCGTCGAAGGAGTAGGTGTCACATCACCTTCCTGACCTTCCTCATTCTCATCAGGTTCGTCATCACCGAGATAGTTTTCGATGATACCTTCCAATGTACCGGTCTTAAGATACTGTGTATAATCCTCTGGGCTTAATACATATACCTTACATTCTGCGGACTCACCGTTAACCAGGAATGCAAATACTACTGCTTCCCCGACACCCTTCGCACGGACACGGCCGATCGAAGTAACGGATGCTATGTCCTTATCCGAAGAATAGAACAAGGGCTTTTCAACTGTATTAAGAGGAGAAATTATGGTTGTCAGTGTTTTCTTCATGCCCTCTGTAAGGACAAGCTCTGTCTTAGTAAGCTTAATGCTGACTGCTGCAGGACCTACCGTAACGTTGCACTTCAAAGTATCGGATGCGCTGCCGCTCACTATCACAGTTGCGGTAACTACGCACTCTCCGTTTGAAATACCGGTAATGTAACCTCTGTTATCAACAAATGCAACGCTTACATCACTCGATCTGTATATTATACGGGCATTCCGCGGAACATTGTAAACACGAAGACGGAATGTATTATCCTTAGCTATGGCTACTTCATTTACATTAAGCCTTGCTTCATTTTCTGCGGCAGAAGCTGTTACAGGAGCTTTGAAACATACTGCGGCAAGTATAAGGACCAAAACCAGCCCGAATACCTTGCTCAGATTTTTTAATGTCATCTTTCTGTCCACGGCGCACCCTCCTTTTCCAAATATTTACCACCGGCTTCCGTCAAATGTGCGGACATTTCGGTTAGCATACCGATTATAACGCCTGTTTTCAACAAAAATACGTCATTTTTGTAACAAAGATGTGAAATATTGGGTGATTCATAAAATAATCATAGTCAAAATGCAAATAATCTGCTACAATGTAACAGAATATGATATGCGAAAGGAAGTATGATCATGCCTGCAAATACAACTAACATGCAATATATACTTATAGCGGATGACAATCCCGACATAACGGATGTTCTCTCCAACTATGTAAAGAAAGAAGGCTTTGAGCCGCTCGTTGCTTCGGACGGCGATGAAGCGCTCAGCAAATTCTTTGAGTATCAGCCGGTAGTCGTACTGCTCGATGTCATGATGCCCAAGATGGACGGTTATGAAGTATGCCGTAACATCCGTGCTAAATCAGACACTCCGGTCATACTGGTCACAGCCCGCGGTGAAGATTTCGAAAGGATCATGGGACTTGATATAGGTGCGGATGATTACATAGTTAAGCCTTTCAGCCCGAGTGAAGTCATGGCCAGAGTACGTGCGGTACTCAGACGTATGACCAAGCATGAACACGAGGAAAACGAACGTACCAGACTGACCATAGGAAATATGACCATAGATATAAAAGAATATTCCCTGTATATGAATAACGAACAGGTCAGCATGACAAAAAAAGAGCTTGAGACAGTTTGGACTTTAGCCAACAATCCTGAAAAGCTCTTTACCAGAGATAACCTCTTAAACAGCATCTGGGGCTATGATTACTACGGTGAAACACGTACCGTCGACACGCACATCAAGCGTATCCGCGGCAAGCTCGATGCTTACGACCACCCCGAGTGGAGTATAAAAACAGTCTGGGGTGCAGGTTATAAATTCGTTATAAACAAATGATGTTCATCCCGCCACAGCCGGGATGACAGCCGGTTAACGCGAGGTGACCGTTTTGTCTGAAAAACATAAGAAACCCATAAGCAGCATATTCTTAAGGGTATTCAGTTACTACGTAGTGCTCCTGATACTGTTTGCACTCGTACTCGGACTTATCTTTTTGGATATGTTTGACAAATCAAATACCGAACACCGCAGTGCCGAACTCGGAAGAGTCGGTACCAATGCGGCAAATACCATCCGCAAGTTTGTGCTGGACAACGATGTGGAAGGAGCGCTCTCCTATCTCGGTACCTTTAATGAGATAGAGTCGGGTGAAATATGGATAGTTTCCAATCCCGATGCGTCCCGTCCCATGGACAAAGCACTTGAGACCATAAAGGTTTCCGCCGTTACGGAGCAGTCCGAGTTTGCGGATCTGCTCAATGCTGCGTTCCGCGGGAAGAAAAAACTGAGTACTTTCTACAGCAAAATACACGGGGCCACCACTATCTCCGCCGCTCTTCCCATATATGGAAAAGGCAATGAGATCTGCGGTGCACTGATCATCTCGGAGCCCATGGCCGACGTCGATGAGATGAAGGTCACCGGTGCAAAGCTTATCTTCACAAGCGGCATAATAGCGCTCCTGATATCCATGGCCGTATCCGTCCTGTTTGCAGGCCAGATCACAAAACCGGTCATGAAGATAAGAAAGGTTACCACCGCCCTGCAAAACGGTGATTATGATGTAAAAACAGGCTTGAAGCGCGACGACGAGATCGGTGAGATGGCAAAGAGCATCGACCTTCTGGCAGAAAGACTGAAAGCAAACCGTGAAAAGGCCGACAACCTGGAGCAGATGCGTCAGGACTTCTTTGCCAATGTATCACACGAACTGAGGACTCCCATAGCGGTAGTAAGAGCTTACACCGAGTCAATGGTGGACGGAGTCGTAACAGACCCTGAAAAGGTAGAACAATATAACAGCCGTATCCTGGCGGAGTGCAAGAGTATGGAACGTCTGGTAGGCGACCTGCTCACCCTGTCCAAGATGCAGAACCCTGATTTTAAGATAGAGACAGAACCTGTTAACCTTGTACATATTTTCGACGAGATAGTCCGTTCCGCTCTGGCCATCAGTTCCGAAAAGGGCATCCAGCTCGTAGTGCACAGGGAAAGCAGTGTATACATGATCCTGGGTGATTATGACCGTCTGCGTCAGATGTTCATAGTCATACTGGACAATGCGATAAAATTTTCCGACCCCGGAAAAACCATACATCTTACTCTCACATCCGTCAAAAGAAAGATCATTTGCAGCATAAAGGATGAGGGAATAGGAATAAGTGAAGAAGATCTTCCGAATATCTTTGACAAGTTTTATAAGTCAAAACTCCGCCAGAATGCAAAAGGCACCGGTCTGGGTCTGCCCATAGCAAAACAGATCGCGTTAAAGCACGGCGGCACCATCGATGTAAAGAGCAAACCCGGCGAAGGTACAGAATTCATCTTTACATTTGACGAGATATTTGAAGAGGATCTGTGAGGTATAAAATGTGGACAGCAGATAATTGGAAGGACTATGAAGTACTGGACTGCTCGGACGGTGAAAAGCTCGAGCGCTGGGGGAAATACATTCTCCTGCGTCCGGATCCTCAGGTCATATGGAGTACAGAAAAAACATCGGATAAATGGCATAAGCTCAACGCACATTATCACAGAAGTACAAAAGGCGGCGGCGAATGGGAGTTTTTCAGTCTTCCCGAGCAATGGAGCATATCCTATAAGGACTTAAGATTCAACCTTAAACCCTTCAGCTTCAAGCATACCGGTCTGTTCCCCGAGCAGGCTGCCAATTGGGACTGGATGAGCGATATCATCAAAAAAACTCTTGCCAAAGAACCGGACAGACAGATAAAGATACTAAACCTTTTTGCATATACAGGCGGAGCTACCGCAGCATGTGCAAAAGCCGGGTTTTCAAACGGTCAGGGCAAAGTAAGCGTGACACATGTTGATGCATCAAAAGGAATGGTGGGCTGGGCAAAGGAAAACGCCGCACTGTCAGGACTTGAGACAGCTCCGATCAGATGGATAGTCGATGACTGCAGGAAATTTGTCGAGCGTGAGATAAGACGTGAAAGCTTCTATGATGCCGTGATCATGGATCCCCCTTCATACGGCCGTGGACCCAAGGGAGAGATCTGGAAACTGGAAGAAAGCCTTTATCCTTTTGTGGAACTCTGTTCAAAAGTGCTTAGCAAAAACCCCCTGTTTTTCCTGATCAACTCCTATACCACAGGGCTGCAGCCCGCAGTTCTTTCATATATGCTCAACACCTTACTGGTAAAGCGTTACCATGGAAAGGTAGAGGCGGATGAAATAGGTCTGCCCGTAACGGAAAGCGGTCTGGTACTGCCTTGCGGTGCATCCGGAAGATGGGTGACTGGAAATTGACATAAATCATCATGTTATGATATTATTCACAAAGTTTTCATAAATATCTGATATCATCTGATATCGAGCCGAAAAGGCTTTAGAATATCGAAAGGTAATATGTACAAAAATGGATAATGATAATACCAATTTAAACGAGATATCGGAACTCTCGGAGATTGCAAAGATCGCAGATATTGCAGGTGCTCCGGACTCAATTGATACCGGCATCGATAACAGTTTCTCCGAAGTGACCGTAAAAGGCAATGACTCCGATGGAAATTTCAACGAAGTAGAAGTGATCACAGATAATGCCGAGGGTAACTTTAACGAAGTAAAAGAAGACGGCAGTATGTCGGAAGATATGCCCTCCTCACCCAACAAACCCGACCCGTCATGGATCAATACACCTACACCTCAGAAGCCCAAGAAAAACAACCAGACACTCTTAGCTATCGTCATAGCTCTGGGTATGGTAATAGTGGGATTGCTGATATTCCTTATCGTAGCTCTCTTTAACAAAAAGGACGATAATAAAACAACCAACACAAACAATACTACCAATAATACCGTTATAGATGTAGACGGAAATGCAAACGTAAACACTGATGATATCACTGCAGAACTTACACCCGTTGAAAAACGTGAGTTTAACGTATCCGTAAAATTAGGCCAGTATAAAGGGCTTGAAGTTGACCTCGAGATTCCTCCCGTTACCGATGAAGATATCGAAAAGGAAATGGAATATTTCGTAGAATCGTGTAAATATCAGGTTGATATTACAGACGGCCGTGAACTCAAAGAAGGCGACACTGCTGTGATCGACTATGTAGGAACATTGGACGGTGTAGTATTCGATGGCGGCTCCGGCACCGATTATCCTCTCACGCTTGGTTCACACACATTTATCTCGGGCTTTGAAGAAGGTCTTGTAGGGAAAAAAGTCGGCGACAGCGTTTCGCTTGATCTGACTTTCCCTGAAACCTACTACAACACGGACCTGGCAGGTAAGGCAGTAAACTTCATGGTAAACATCACCAGTGCTTACGAATACGCTATACCCGAACTTACGGATGAACTCGTGGCAGCCAACACTTCATTCGGCTCCATAGAAGAATACAAAGCTGCCGCACGTGAGGAATTTGCCCAGTATAATGCCGAGTATGCCGACTCCATGATGAAGGATGATCTCATCATGCAGGTATTTGAAAGCTCCGAGTTCACCGGTGAACTGGCCGAAGAAATAGCATACGAGGAACAGAGCGCCATAGATTACTATGATTATATGGTACAGATGCAGTACGGTGTAGATGCCGAAACCTACTTCTCATATGTATACGGTTTTACCACCGAGGAATATAAAACCTTTATACATGAGCAGGCTGAATTCCAGGTAAAATACACTCATGTACTGGATGAGATAATAAAGACCGAAAACCTTACCCTTACCGATGAAGAAAAGACCGGCGATGAAGACCAGGATCTTTATGCTTTAAGAGAAAAAGCAGAAAATATTATATTTGATAATGCTATAGTACACGAAAAATAATTTATAGGAGGAGCTACATGAGCGACAAAAACAACAATTTAAACGAAGAAGAGTTTGAGGATGCATTTGATCAGGTGACCCTTACCCTTGAGGACGGTTCTGAAATGACCTGTGATGTCATCGCCATCTTCCCCTGCGGTGAGCGTGATTATATTGCACTTCTTCCCGAGAACGATCCCGACGGCGATTTCCTGCTCTACCGTTTTATCGACAACGGTGACGGCAACTACGACCTCGACGACATCGGCGACGATGATGAGTTTGATGCTGCAAGCGAAGCATTCGACGAGCTGATGGACAACGAAGATTATGACGAGATGTTCGGAGACGAGGACGAGTAAAAACAAACTTAAATGAGGACCCTGGAAAAGCAGGGTTTTCATATTATCAGGAGGAATAAATATGAAAAAGGTACTCTTTGACGATTCCGCCGCAAAAGCATTTATCAGTGCGGATGAGATCAAAAACATGGAAAAGGCAGTCCTTACTGCTAAGGACGTGCTTGTAGGAAAAACCGGAGCCGGCAATGACTTCTTAGGATGGATCGACCTTCCTTCAAAGTACAATAAGGCTGAATTTGCACGCATTAAAAAGGCTGCTGAAAAGATCAAGTCGGATTCCGATGTACTTCTCGTTATCGGTATCGGCGGCTCTTACTTAGGAGCACGTGCAGCCATCGATTTCCTGCGTCACAGCTTTTATAACAATATTTCAAAGGAGCAGCGCAAGACTCCCGAGATCTATTATGTAGGTAACAGCATCAGCACACAGTATATGGCTCACTTAAAGGATGTGATCGGTGACCGTGATTTCTCCATCAACATGATAAGCAAATCCGGTACCACCACAGAGCCTGCTATCGCATTCAGAGTATTTAAGAAAATGCTCATCGATAAGTACGGCAAAAAGGAAGCTGCAAAACGTATCTACGCTACCACGGATAAGGCTCGCGGAGCTTTAAAGAAGGTTGCAGATGAGGAAGGCTATGAGGAGTTTGTAGTACCGGATGATATCGGCGGACGTTTCTCGGTACTTACAGCAGTAGGTCTTCTTCCCATCGCAGTAAGCGGTGCAGACCTTGACCTTCTGATGAAGGGCGCAAGGGATATGAAGAAAGTATGCTTAGAGGCCGAATATGAAAAGAACCCTGCATTAAAGTATGCAGCAGTAAGAAACATACTTCTCCGCAAGGGTAAATCCATAGAAATACTTGCTAACTACGAGCCCGCACTCCACTATATAGCAGAGTGGTGGAAGCAACTCTACGGAGAGAGCGAAGGCAAGGACCAGAAGGGTATCTTCCCCGCAGCCGTAGACCTTACCACAGACCTTCACTCCATGGGCCAGTTTATCCAGGACGGACAGCGTACTCTCTTTGAGACCGTAATGGAGCTTGACGGCGCAGACTGTGATATCGTTATCGAAAAAGAAGATGTAGATCTTGACGGACTTAACTACTTAGCAGGAAAGACCGTTGACTTCGTAAACAAGAGCGCAATGAAGGGCACCTGCCTTGCACATACCGACGGCGGTGTACCCCAACTTAAAATCTATATCCCCGACCGTACCGAGTATTCACTCGGCCAGCTCTTCTACTTCTTCGAATTTGCCTGCGGCGTGAGCGGATACCTCTTAGGAGTTAATCCTTTCAACCAGCCCGGCGTTGAGAGCTACAAGAAGAACATGTTTGCTCTCTTAGGAAAGCCCGGATACGAGGAGCTCTCCAAAGAATTAAAGAAGAGACTGTAATACCTGATCATAATCTTTTAATGCAGTGCCTGCGCCTACTGCCGTTGTGCAGATAGCTCCGCAGGCATTTGCAAATTTAAGAGCTTCTTCTATAGTTTTTCCGTTTAATAATTCAGTGGTAAGACCTGCCACAAAATTGTCACCGGCACCGGTGGCATCCACCGCATCTATCTTCATGGCATCAAGTTTAACGGCTGTATCGGCATTCTTAAAATAACAGCCTTTGCTCCCGAGTTTAATGATGACATTTTTTACTCCGTAGTTAAGTAAAACATCAGCCATCTCCTCCGGATCGTTTTTCTGTGTGAAATACTTTGCCTCGTCCTCATTCGGAGTAATATAATCCACATACGGCAAAGCCGGTCTTACATCATCCAAAGACATCTTAACAAAATTAGGTAGTTTGGTATCCGCAACCGTGAGGATACCTTTGCTTTTTGCGTATGAAAGCACATCATATATTATATCCGCGTCATCAAAAGGAGCCCTGAAAAGGGAGCCCAGTATTATGGCACGTGCATCGGATATTTTCTGCACATACCTTTCCGGCCGGAAATTGTATCGGTGTGCAAGGTTTGTAACAGATTTCCTTGTCCCGTCATCATTGACAAACATAGTTGTGACGGGTGTGGAGCGTCCGGGATCACGTATCACGAGGGATGTATCAACGCCGTTTTTTTCAAGATCATTTATTATCATATCTCCCGCAGGATCCTGTCCCAAAGAACACAGTATCCCCGTTCTCATACCAAGCTTTGCAGCGGCGACCGCCTCATTTACAGCTTCACCGCCCACATTCAGTGTCCCGCTTGCAGCAGTATACCCGGAAGCCGATACCGGTTCCGGGTTAAAGCCCTTTATAATAGAATCAACGAGAGCCATGCCTATACATAAAACATCCATTTTTCTATCCATCATGATACGTACCCTGATCTGTATACCTTAATTTTTTGTAATGAAAGGAATTATCGAACCGGCCAGTGAAGCTACAGGCATCGACTGAAGCCATATCTTTCCGGGGCCGGTCAGTACTGTATTAAAGAAGCCCTCGCCGCCAAACAGCTTGTTCTTTAAGCCTGCTACTGTCTGTATATCAAGCTGTACACTGGGCTCCATGGCTGCCAGATAACCTGTATCAACAACTATCTGCTGTCCGGGTTGAAGTACATACTCCTTGATATAACCGTCAAGCTCTACAAATGCTATTCCGTTTCCGGAAAGTCTCTGCATGATAAAGCCTTCACCGCCAAACAGGCCGGCACCGATCTTCTTATTGAAGAAAACGGAAAGCTCCACTCCCGAAGTTGCAGCAAGGAACGCACTCTTCTGACATATCATTTCCCTGCCGGGTCCTATCTCAAATGCTCTGATCTCACCGGGCATACTTGAAGCAAATGCTATCATACCGTCTCCGTTTGCCGTATAACGGTTCTGGAACATTGATTCACCGGAAAAAGCACGTCCGAACATCTTGCCAAGACCGCCTCCCACTGTCTCCATAACCATGTTGGGTGACATCCACGCCATAGCACCCTTTTCTGTGATCATAGTCTCTCCGCTCGATAATGTACAGATAACTACCGGCATCGGACTTCCCTCAATTGAATACCTCATAATACATACCTCCGTCTTTATTCTTATCAACCCATTTCAGTTCTTGCGATCACGAGTTTTACAATTCATATTCTACATTTCATATTGTCCCCTGTCAATATACAGGTCGTAAAAACAAAGATGCCCCACACAAGTGAGGCATCCCATATTATTATCTGTTTAAAAAACGTATAGACCTGTCAAGTATCCCCTGCAGCCATGCAAGAAGTATACCGTAATTGGTGACCGGCACTCCCTGGTCTTCTGCGCTCTTTATACGGCTCGATATTTCTCGCTCGTTCAGCATACAGCCTCCGCAATGGATCACAGCCTTATACTTATCAAGTTCGAGCGGGAACTCATTCCCCGATACCGTATCAAACTTCACATCAAAGCCAAGCTTATTTTTTAAGCCGTTAGGTATCTTCACGGTACCTATATCATTACACTGGCGGTGATGCGTGCAGCCCTCGGCTATAAGCACAGCATCATCGGGTGTTAAAGTCTTTATCGCATTTATACCCTTAAGAGCACTGTCAAGGTATCCCTTATAACGTGCAAGAAGTATAGAGAAAGACGTAAGTATTACCTCATCAGGTACGTCTGCCGCTACTTTCTTAAATGCCTGACTGTCGGTAATTACAAGCTTGGGAGGCTGCTTTAAGCTCTCCAATGCCGCCTTTACTTCTTCCGGCTGTACACACAGAGCCATGGCATGCTCATCAATGATATCCCTTATCATCTGTACCTGTGGAAGTATCAGCCTTCCCTTGGGAGCAGACTCATCCTGGGGCATAACAAGTACCAGCATGTCTGACGGTGCTATAAGATCAGCCACCAGTCTTCTGTTTGACACATTGGGCTTAACGGAGGCTATAAGCTCTTTTAGTTCCCATATATTAGTCTTTTTAAGAGCGGATACCCTGATGATACCGGCAGGTTTGGCGGACACAGAGGCAAGGGAAGTTTCTGCATTCTTTACCGACTCGTCTGTACTACCCGCTGAACTGTTTCCCGCACTTAAAGCTTCCCCGCTCAGATCACTCTTATTAAGCACCACCACATAGGGTACATTTTTCTTTCCTAAGGTGTCACATATCTTTACATCATCTTCCGTGAGCCCTGTACTGTCATCTGTGACCAATATCCCTATATCGGTCTTGTTCATAACCTGCAGGGTACGCAGTACTCTCTGTTTTCCAAGCTCTCCCTCATCATCATAGCCGGGAGTGTCTATGATCATGACAGGACCTAAAGGGAGCAGCTCCATAGACTTATATACAGGGTCCGTAGTCGTTCCCATCACTTCCGAAACTATCGCCATCTGCTGATCCGTTACCGCATTCACCAGACTTGATTTTCCCGCATTTCTTTTGCCGAAAAATGCTATGTGCGTTCTGTCCGCACTTACTGTATCATTTAATCCCATAATTATCCTTTCTCATCTACGGTGAAAATATATCCATCTATATCATTAATTATATTTTTTATTTTCTTTATTTGATTGTCGCTAGCCACTGTAAACACAGGTCTTATGTAATTTTCATTTGAATTAGATATTCTTTCAGATCGCACATTTCCATCGAATATCTGTGAAGCCCATGTATCATCTCCACCATATGCATCCGATCTTAACCATACATTTTTATTAATCGGATACTCAGACACATCATGTATATAAACGCCTTCTATATCTTCTTCAATGTACAAGTCGCTATAATTACATTCAGACAAAGACAGTGCA
>JAIKXA010000074.1 GCA_024684355.1 Lachnospiraceae bacterium | reverse complement strand
AGCTCTTACCTTAAGTGAAAGTCCGAACAGGTTGATGAAGCCTTCTGCATCATGATGATCGTAAAGCTCACCTGTTGTAAAGGATGCAAGAGACTCACTGTAAAGTGAATAAGGAGATGTGGTACCCTGCTTGATGATATTTCCCTTGTAGAGCTTCATCTTAACTTCACCTGTTACATACTGCTGTGTGCTCTCAACAAATGCCTGAAGAGCCTCTCGGAGAGGTGTGAACCACTTGCCCTCGTATACTACGTCAGCAAACTTGTTGCCAATCTCTTTTTTCACTGTCATGGTGGCTCTGTCAAGAATGAGCTCCTCAAGCTGCTCATGTGCTGCCATAAGGATGGTTCCGCCGGGTGTTTCGTATACGCCACGTGACTTCATGCCTACTACACGGTTCTCTACGATATCAACAATACCGATACCGTGCTTTCCGCCAAGCTTGTTCAGCTTCTTGATGATCTCTGTTGCGCTTAACTTCTCGCCGTTAAGTGATGTGGGAACACCTTTTTCAAATGTCATGCTGATGGTCTCGCCCTCATCGGGTGCCTTCTCGGGTGAAACGCCGAGTACAAGAAGATGATCATAGTTAGGTGCGTTTGCGGGATCCTCAAGCTCTAAGCCCTCATGGCTGATATGCCAGAGGTTTCTGTCACGGCTGTAGCTGTTGTCTGTAGAGAAGGGAAGGTCGATACCGTGCTTCTTGCAGTACTCGATCTCTTCCTCACGTGAGCTCATTCCCCACTTCTCGGTCATTCTCCAGGGAGCAATGATCTTGATATCGGGAGCAAGTGCCTTGATACCGAGTTCGAAACGAACCTGATCGTTACCCTTACCGGTAGCACCGTGGCAGATGGCTGTAGCGCCCTCCTTACGTGCTATCTCAACAAGCTTCTTAGCGATAAGAGGTCTTGCCATTGATGTGCCGAGTAAGTACTTATGCTCATAAACTGCACCTGCCTTAACACAGGGCATGATATAATCATCTACGAATTCCTCTGTAAGGTGCTCGATATAAAGCTTCTCAGCACCTGAAAGCTTTGCTCTCTCCTCTAATCCGTCAAGCTCGCTCTCCTGTCCTACATCGATACAGCAGCATACTACTTCGTAGTCAAAATTCTCCTTAAGCCACGGAATGATAGCTGTGGTATCAAGTCCGCCCGAATAAGCTAAGATTACTTTTTCTTTCATATCTTATACTCCTTTTCATTTATAAATATTCATTATATCGCGTCACGTGCCCCACGAGCCGGTTTTTATCAGGACTCCGTCAGCCGTGCTGAGACTTCATGTCAATGAATATACACCCGCGCTTTTCATTTGTCAAGTGTATATTTTTACATTTTTATGTATTTTTTTGTATTTTTATACATTCTGTATTCATTGTCAAAAATGCGGATCGGGATGCTTTTTAAACAGATCAAGAGGATAAAGCACCTGTCTGTCGTCATATTTATTATACAGCTTCACAGAACAGTAACCGAGGGCTGCAAGGACTATAACAAGGTATATGAGGAGTACGACAAATTTTTCGGTTGTTCCGTTACTGGAAATAAATCTTTCCACGGATCCCGGTACGGTACAGAGACCTCTAAACAATACAGCTACCCAGAAGAAAGGTTTGATATCTTTCTTTGCTGCATAAAAAATCATAATTGACAGGAAAATATTCATTCCGAAATAAGCTATCCTCTGCAGCGCCAAAAGCACTACATCTGAGATTGATATTGCCGTAATGGTATCTATGGCTTCCTGCGGATCAAAGTTTTCTATATCCCCGAAGAATTCGGCAAACCCTTCCGGCCCTCTGTCGTTAAGAACATTTGCCCACGAAATGTAAGTCGCAAGTGCAAGGAAGCAGGTCATAAACGCTTCCATACCCGCATGTCCGAGTGCGAACATAAGTGCAGTATGTTTTTCATCATGGTTTATGAGTATCTTCTTATATGCCACGAATATACCGAGCACTTCCAGAAAACCGACCACTACCGCAAAATACATCGTATATGCCACGATATTGTCATTGAGGAGATTGTACGTCGGACGGTTGGAGTTTAAAAAGATAGTATTTACAACAGATGTAGCAAATACACCGAATGTAAAATATACCAGAAGTCCCAGAAGGAAAGGCGAGATCCTTGCCTTAGCTTTTATCTTCATAAGTACCGCTATCATAATCGGGAATGTTATGATAGAAATCAGAATAGTATACCATGATATTATAACCGAACTGCTTACCATTTTTTAAACCTGCCTTATTGCTTTTATTCCTGTTCACCCATAAAAACCAATGCACACATGGGTGATCCCGTGTGAGAACCTATAACCGGACCTATCTTCTGCGTGATGCATTCCTTAATCTTTTCCTTGGCCAGCATCAGCTTTTTCAGCTCCTCCGCCAGCTCAGGACATCCGGCATGCGCCACGATTATCCTGTGTACGGCCTTGTTGAATGCATATTTGTCAAAACGTTCCGCCAGCCTTTTTATGGCCTTTTTCATGCCATGTACCTTTTCCGATACTTTAAGTTTTCCCTCCGCATCGGTCGTAAGGATAGGATGGATGTTCAATATCGAACCCAGTTTGGCTGTGGCAGGATTGATCCTTCCTCCCCGTGCCAGCTGATCCAGATTGCCTACCACAAACCAATGGCATATCTGTCTCTTTATCTGCTCCGTATATTCGGTTATCTCATCAAAGCCGGCACCTTCGTCACGTTTTCTGCATACCTCCTGTAAAAGAAAACCCTCTCCCAGTGATGCGCAAAGCGAATCCACCACTCTTATATCCGTATCGGGATATTCCTCCATAAGTTCTTTTGCACCCATCAGTGCGGAATTGTAATTTCCGCTGAGTCCCGACGAAAAACAGATGTAAAGTATCTTTTTGCTTTCCTTTATAAACTCCCTGTATTGATCAACAAAAACAGTGGGAGGATTTTGTGAAGTGGAAACCTTTACTCCCGCATTTACTTTTCTGTAAAACTCTTCGTGATCAATCTCCTCTTCCATCGGATTGTAAAATATCTCTTTCCCGTCCATGATAAAGAACATGGGGATTATCTTAACATTGAGACCTTCCAGAATACTTTTGTCAAGATCAACCGTTGCATCCGATACTATCAAATAATCACAATTTCCCATACCTATATTCACTCATCCGCCCATCAGTAATAAAAATTCATCTGTTTCGGGAGCGGAGAACCCTCTTTTCTCTTTTTTCTTTTTTTACACATGTATATTACAAAAAGCGTTACCGCACCAATGATAATGGTGAGCAATATGGTGATAAGGCACCTCATAAAAAACTCTTCGGGCAGAATGGTTATCACCGGATCCGTAGCAGGATTGAACAGCCAGTCATCATTGTTAAACGCTATTTTATGGAATATGACGAACAGCCAGTCAAAATCAATAATACATATCCCTCCCAGAAGCATAGGGATAGCTATGCTCGTTATGGAGCAGACCCTGTAAAACCTGATCTGTTTATTCCGTATCCTGGTAATGAACCCAAGCACCGTAAATATAGCGGATACAAAACCTATGATGTAAAAAGCCACCATCAGTCTTTTGGCTTCGGCAAAATGCGACAGTCCGGAGACCGAAGCTTTCAGCGTAGGAAATGCCAGCTCTCCGAAATGGAACGGGCTGCAGTAATCTATCAGGGCATCATAGTTTTCTATGATCTCTTCCCTGCTTAATCCGCTGGCTTCCTCAAGTCCGTATTTATCTATGCATGAGTAATATATCGGTTTAAAATTAATGGCTATACCAAGCCCCAGTCCCAGAAGTGTAAAGAAAAAGAACACTCCAAGCAATATATCCATGACCCTGAATGCGTCCGAGTTGTCATAACTCAGTACCGCCATATTATTGTTTTCTGTATTGTTTTCCCTGTTATTATCCGTATTCATAATCATACCGTTCCATAAGCCTTATGACAGGCTTTTCAGAGCTTAAGCCCTGATATCAAAATTGTATTTAAACTCAGGCATATTGCCGGCTTCACCCGAAAGTGCCTCCACAATATGCTGTGTCTCCACAGTCCTTACATTAAACTCGGAAGTAACCTGAAAGCTTTTGTTGTTAAGTGCCGTCTCAAGCTCCGAAAAATGATCCGAAAGAACATCCTTTGCTGCCTCATCGGCACAATAAAAGCGCAGTTTAAGGAAACCTGCTTTAAGCTCCAGATGTATATCAGTAGAGCCCAGGCTGTCCATATCCAGATGCAGGAGAACACTGCTGCTCTCTCCCGGCTCCGTTTTGTTTCTCCCCTTCTTAAACACATACAGTTCCCCGTGGGTCTCGCCCTCATTAAGTTTGAGAGGCAGCTGTATATAAGGAAAAACATTGTTTAGAGTATCCATGAACTTTATATTGTCCATGGGTTTTGAAAGCTTGTCCGCCAAAGTGCTTTCTTTTCCTGCCATTTCGGAAAGCTTTGACAGCATTTTAAAAGTTTCTTTATAATAATCGTTTATAGAGTCAGCGGAATCTATATCATCCGCATTAAGGGTAAACTTCTCCCCCAACGCTTTACCGATCATCTTTCTGTATGGCTCCGACTGGAAAAGCTCTTTTAATTCCGCTTCACTCAGATTATTGATATTGTTATAGATATCTTTCAGCACTTCCGCAGAATCCGTATCCGGACCAAGCTGTGATGTTTTTCCGAACAGCCGGCTCTGCAGGCTGTTAAGATCGTTTATCTCATTTTCGGAAAGAAGCTGTGACAAAGGAACTCCCTGCCCGGGAATATCATTCGCGCTTTTTGCGGCATTCCCCGTCAGATTGCTTCTGCTGTTATCCATGTTGTATTCACTGAATGTATCCGAAGCTAGCTCCCCGTCATCGGCTCCAAAGCCGTTCATCCAGTTCGCTCCGCTTCCTTCTGCATCGGTACCGAGTTCATTGATCACATTGGATACCGATGAGGTTTCAAGCATATTCAGTACTGCTTCTTCCTGTACTGTGACCGAGGCGTTCTGTCCTGCTGCCGCTAATACGGCTTCGGATCCGCCCTGCCCCGTCATCAGGACATTCATAACATTTTCCTGACCGCCTGCCAGTGCTTCGATGTTTTCGGCAGCCACCTGTGCAGCAGTCACCTCTGCAGCCGCCGTATTGGCCTCACCGGCTGCTTCAGCAGTACCCGTAAGCAGCTCAAGTACGGCAGTATTGGCCGTGAGAGTCCCGCTTGCGGCATCCTCCGACAGATACTCCATCAGACTGCTTAACACATCACCTATCTGTCCCGACAGGTTCTGCTCATTATTTATATATGCCTGAAGCTGAGCTGCCGTAAAATGCGTAACAGGCATATTGTTCTTATTCATAAGGAGTAGGGTTGAGATATCGGCCTCCCTGAACATATTAGCCTGGGTGACCACACGGGTAAGACTGTCCTTGTCTATCGACATCTGGTTTTCAAGCATCTGCCTGACTATCCCGCTGTTTCTTTCGTTTCTGGGCAGTCCGGCTTCCTCGAGTGCTTTTTGAACAGCAGAATTAACCCCGCCGGCCGCAGCCTGGTTTTCTGCGACGTCCGGAGTCTTGATCGCATTCTGACCTGATTCCGTGATCTTCGAAGCCTGTGAAGTATCGGTCTCACGGATCTGGCTTCTCATGTCGTCATATACATTTGTCCTCTGTTCATCAAGTCTGATCCCGTTTATCATCCATTAACCACCCATCAAGCCAACTAAACCTTTTCTCAGTCCATGATATCAAAGCTTCCGCCTTTTTGCAGGCATTGTTTCCCTGTCTTGCAAGATCGTTTTTATATGTTTGGAGAAGTTCCTTCTCCTCCATCATACAGCGTGATATAGGGTCAGTCCCCTGTTCATCGGGGGTCCTGAGCTCTTCCCACCTGCTTCTTACTCTTTCCACAAACCAGTCCTGTTTCATGAGAAGTACAAACCAGGGGTTTGAACGTTCTTCGTATATTTCCGCAAAGCTGTCCGGGTTAAATGCCCCCGCATATATTCCTTGCGCCGAGCCTTCATAAGCCCATTCGAAATCCCACGGACAGGTAAATGTAAGCCGCCGGTCCGTACTGTCCGCGGAAAAATCGGCATACATGTAGAAGCTGCCTTCTCCGACATCCCTGTCCTTTGCTATCTCGTACACAAGATAAAGGTCTACGACGGAATCCAGATCCAATACGCTTTCTGCTACAACCTCTGCAGGATCCTTAAGGTTCCCGTTTTCATCCTTAACCTTTAATTTTTTCTTTTTTGCCGCAACAAGATCGTTGTTATCGTTTAAGAAATAATAGTTTTCGTTTTCACATGCTTCATAGAGCACCTTAAAAACGTTGTTCACATACTTCTTTATATACTTGGTCTGTGCATCCGAATAAACATCGCTTTTTACGGAATAAAATACTGCTTTAAACTTCTTTGTTGCTCCGTTTATATCAGTAAACTCCGCGCCGTTGTAGTTTACACTGAAGCAGGGCTTTTCACCGTAATTGTCTATCTCCACAAGGTAAGCGATATCGGTACTTGTATAATTCTTGAGTGTCTCCGGGATATTGATCCTGTGTTTGTTGACCTGGCTCTGTTCACAAAGCTCGTATACTCCCTTAAATACACCGTTCAGATATACATGTACAAGTGTGCCATCGGAACAATAATTATAATCATGAAGTATTGTTCTGCCTAGTCTAAAAGCTATATCGTTTTTAAGCAGATCGTATTCGGCTTTGACAAGTACCCAGCTTTTGCACTCCGCTCCGTCATTTAATCCGAGCATATTTGTCTTTTTGCTGAACTTGATCCTGTAGGGTACCTGGTTTTTCCTGATCATACTGACATTTCCGCCGTAAGCGGTGGAATTGCCCCTGACTCTGATACCGGCCTCATTGCCTATAAGCTTATACTCCTCATCGCAGTTTAAAGTATAAACCGTACAGTTCACATAAGTCTCACGTGATATAACCTCTGCATTATCTTTTGTATAAACACAGATAGTCGGGATATCCGTAGTCTTTTCAAGATTCTTTACAAACTTTCTGATTGTTTTATCAGCTATTTTTGTTTTCTGTGTTTTTGACTTTTCCTTGGGAGTATTTTCTTCTGCCTGAATATTCTCTTTCTGAGGTTCTTCCGCAGGCTCTTCCGATACTGCGGCATCTGATCCCTGATCTTCTTCCGATACTTCGATATCCGTTTCCGTACCGTCTTCCAAAACGATAGTTTCATCCGTGTTCTCCGTTACCGGCTCTATGTAAGATCCCTCTGTTATATCATCAGGTTCTGACGTATCATGCGGAGCTTCCGTTACGGTAACATCAGTATTATATTCAGATGTTTTCTCATTTGAAACAACATTTTTATCGATTGTTGCAGATGAACAAGCAAAAGCAAAGATACTTATCAAGAGCAAAAACAATAACAGCTTTATTTTTGCGCTATATTTTAATTTCATATTTTTATTACTTGCCTTTCTACCTTCTAATCTTATATAGTACCACAGGATACGGCAAATTGCAAGAGCGGACCGACTCCCAGGCAGCATCCCGGCACATCCGTCATAAGAAAAAGGGCGTCCTAAGCGGACGCCCTAATGTCATTTGTATTCGGTTATGCTCTTACATGTCTTCTTTCATAATCTTCTTTGATAGGTGCAAGCATTTCATCCGCATCCATCATTACTTCCATTTCCTTAGCCGATCTGCTTGCTCTAGCGCAGCTTACCATCTTTGACATCATCTTAAAATTGAGTTCGGTACCGGCACTGTCACATTCATATCTTACGGCCCTGTTTTTAGCCACACCGAATCTGCCTGCCACTTCTACGGCGTCAATATTGGCTCCCAGGAATATAAACTCCCAATGCTGCTTTTTCTTTTTCTCTTCGACAAGCTTTTTAACCTTGGAATAGGTATATTCCCTGCTGGCATTTTCCATACCGTCCGTGGTTATGATAAACATTGTCTTTTCAGGCCGCTCGTCAACAGGGGTTTCCTTTTGTATGCTTCCGATACGCTGTATCGTGGTCCCCACCGCATCAAGGAGTGCCGTACAGCCTCTTACATAATAATCCTCACAGGTGATGTTATCCACTTCATACAGATTTTCCCTGTCATGCAGCACCTCGATCTTATCATCAAACAAAACGGTGGAAATGACTGCCTCGCCCTCTTCTTTCTTCTGTCTTTCAAGCATTGAATTGTAACCGCCTATGGTATCCTTTTCAAGCCCCGACATCGAACCGCTCCTGTCAAGAATAAAAACTATTTCCGTTAATCCCTTCTTCATATACTTGTCCTCGCTTTCTTTTTTGCTTTCTCCCGTCATTTGTTTATCAATGACGTAAGGAGTACCTTTCTCTTTGTTACGAGACAAGTATATGACATTACTTTATTCATTTGGTCGCTTAGCAGGCGACATTATGTTTCTATGATAGTTTGCTGGTCATGTTCAAAAAGAGCAAGATTAATGGTATACGGATCATACACCTCATTCTCGATAAAGTATTCGATTATAAGGTCGAATTTGCTGCTCGGAGAAAAAGCATATCCGGCTCTTCCTATAAAATCCTTGGTATCATCAAGGCTGAGCTTTAATGCAATAGCAAATGCTACTGCTGTCACCTTTTTGGGCTGATATGCGGGATTGCTCCTTATCTTTGAAAAAAGTTTCCTGTCCACATTTGCACGTTTGTATACCTCAGTATCGGTATAACCCCGGTCATCGATCAGCTTCAGTAAAGTTTCCTGCCAGGTATCTCCCAAATGCTTTACCCTGTCATCCAGCGAATCCAGCCTCTTCATTGCAGCCGTTTCAAAACTGACCGCTTCCTTTGCATGCAAAAGTCCTGCAAACTTCTTTTCTGTTTTTCTTTCTTTCCTGACGGATGCTGTAGAAGGAGCTTCCAGATCACAGCAAATCCTGTCTGCCGCTTCTTCTTCATAAAAGGCAGCATTTTCACACACGGCTTCATCAGCCGTTTCATCCACATATCTTTCAGCTATGTAAGCATCCAGACCCAAAAACAATTCTTTTAAATCATCAGGTATCTGCATATCTCTCCTCCGTTACGGTACTGCTTTTTCCCACGCAAGTGCATCCCCGTCAGCCATAGGCTCACCATGGTCCATCCGGTCAAGCTCTTCCATACAAGCCTTCACCGAATCCGCTATAAATGTATCTGTCATCTCATGTGTAAAGAAAAAGATCTCTCCTTCTTTTTTTATCGTTACAAACTCTTCCATCGACCTGATAAGCATATCGATATCAAACTCCGCTACCTTTGAAAGCGGCTCATCCAAAAAACCGCTCGGAACAGTCATTTCTTTTTTCAGTCCGTATTTTGATACAATGTAAGAATTGACTATGGCATAGTCATTATGAAGCCTGTCAACGTTTCCTTCACGCATCGGATCCCATCGGTGTACGTCATACACAAAATGCCTGTAGCCGATATCCTGGAACAGATGCAGATAATAACCAAGGTACAGATCGTCAGTACGCATCTTATCAAAAAACTTCTCACGGAAGCCGTTAAGATCGTTTGTCTTTTTGGTACCTGCACCAAAATGCTTTGAAAAATGACTGTTTCCTCCCTTTCTGAAATCCGGAAGGACCGACCCGAACCGTAGTCTGTCGGGTTTACTGAATTTTCTTTTACGAAGCAGTTCTTCGATAATTGCAAGATGTACTGTACTTGATGCCATAACTCCCCCTGACCGTTTCAACTTTGTCATATTACACCATATAAAACTATTATACAAAAAGCCGCCGCTACTTTCAATAGTGACAGGAAAAAGTTGACTTTCTCCCGCCCTTTTAGTAGAATGATGTGGTTGATCAATCAGGAAAGAGGATTAATAAATGGCTGCTTCAAACGACAGATTTACATATATGACCGAAACTCCGGTCCCAAAGCTCATAAAACAGCTTGCCATACCGACAGTTATCAGTATGCTGGTAACAGGTATATATAACACCGCAGATACCTATTTCGTAGGAAGGATACCCGATATCGCGATACAGGCAACAGCCGCTGTCGGTATAGTATTCCCCGTTATGGCCATTATACAGGCCTTCGGTTTTCTTTTCGGTCACGGTTCGGGAAATTTCCTTTCCCGAATGCTCGGTGCAGGCAAGAAAAAGGAAGCCAATGAAATGGCCTCCACAGGATTTGTGCTTGCTATGTCTCTGGGACTGCTGGCAGCAATACTCGGTAATCTTTTTATAGACGAACTGGTAAGTTTGCTTGTATCCGACGATGTATCCTCATCAACCATAGAAATGACCAAGAGCTATGCAGGTATCATACTGTTCGGTGCTCCCTTTATGATGGGACAGTTTGTGGTAAATAACCAGTTGCGTTTTCAGGGCAGTGCCATGTATGCCATGGTCGGTCTCGTATCCGGTGCAGTCATGAACATAATCCTTGACCCCATCCTGATACTTGCTATGGATATGGGTGTAAAAGGTGCTGCGATCGCTACTGTAGCCGGACAGATCACCAGCTTTTTCATATTACTGATAAGTAGCCGCAAGGGTGAAAACATAAAGCTTTCCGTAAAAAATATCAAAATCAACGGTTATTATATCGTAGAGATCATAAACGGCGGTATACCTTCACTCTTTAGACAAGGTTTGGCTGCCATAGCCACCACACTTCTTAACCGTACTGCAGGCGAGCTTGGCGGTGACGCAGCAATATCCGGCATGTCCATAACCACCCGTGTTATGATGCTTCTTATCTCCGCTCTCATCGGCTTCGGTCAGGGCTACCAGCCTGTATGTTCATTTAATTACGGTGCAGGAAAAAAAGAAAGAGTACGCGAAGGTTTCTTCTTCTGTGTAAAGTGGGGAACCATTTTCTTAGCGGTGATCGGTGCAGTATGTTTCATCTTCGCACCCGGTATTATAGAACTATTTATCAACGATTCGGAAAACACTGATATAAATATGCGTATGCAGGTTATAAAAGTTGGTCAGACTGCACTGCGATGCCAGTCAGCCATACTTCCCATCAACGCATTTATCGTCATGACCAACATGATGCTGCAGTCTATGGGAAAGGGAGTAAAGGCATCCATAACAGCTTCGGCCAGAAACGGTCTGTTCTTTATCCCTGCCATCCTGATACTTCCGATCTTTTTCGGTCTTACCGGTGTTGAGATGACGCAGTCGGTAGCGGACTTTCTTACTCTTTGCCTGAGCATACCGTTTGCTGTGCTGGAACTGAAAAAACTAAAATAAAAAGAAACAAGGCTCGTACGGGATAACCGTTGCGAGCCTTTATTTTTATCTGTACTGATATCGGAATATGCTTTGATCAATCAAATACGTTTGACCAGATCTTATATTCCTGGTTTGCGTTCTTTCCCTTATACTGGAAAAGCTCACTTAATGTAACAAGCTGATATCCCTGGTTCCGGAGTCCTTCGATTATCTGAGGAAGAGCCTGAACTGTCTGATTATTACCCTCAAAGTCATGAAGCATAATGATCTGTCCGTCTCTTGCTGCATTCAGAGCATTGTTTACTCTCTGGTTAACAGAGGTTCCGTTATCCCAGTCAGTTAACATAGCACCCTGTACAAATGCAAGATCGATCGCCTGATACATTGTGTTGTTTATAGAGATATAAGGCGGACGGAAGAACTTAGGAGTCTGACCGGTGTACTGCTTGATAAGATTGTTGGTACGATTGATCTCATCCTGGATCGAACCCCAAGACATTCTTGTCATATCACTGTGTGTATATGAGTGATTTGCAAGCTCATGTCCGGCACTGTTCTGACGCTGCATAACAGCACGTGTTCCTTCGTTTATATTCTGTCCGATAAGGAAGAATGTAGCCTTTACGCCGTAACGGTCAAGGATATCAAGTATCTGACCCGTAGTGGTGGCTGAAGGACCGTCATCAAAGGTCAGTGCGATCATTTTGCCGTTAGGATTGATCGTATTTGTATTACCGGTATTACCTGATGCATTGTTGTTTGCATTGTATGTATTACCTGCATTGGCACCGTTTTCATTCTGAACGGTTCCTGCTCCGCTTATGGAAAGGTAATCTATAAATGCATCCCAATTTCCGTCATCTGCTGTAACTACCAGCTTTACAGTCTGGTTGCCGGTACCGTGAGAAACATTCTTGATAGTGTATTCAGCTGCATTTGCATCACCGAAATAGAATGTTCCCTTTGTCTGGTTTCCGATCACCAGATCAACCTTAGCCATCTGGGAGTTATTGGAAGCTCCTCTTAATGTAAAGTCGTGTGTACCCTCCGAGAAGTACTGAGTATAGGAAACAGCATCATTATTTGCATATAATGCAACACCGCTGAACGGAGAATTAATGTTTCCGGTATACTGGCCGCTCTTAGTCATATCTTCTGCCTGCTTTACAGTAGCTGAAGAAGCGGTACCCGAATTATTATTGTTGTTATTATTGTTGTTATTATTGTTCCAATTATTATTGTTATTCCAGTTATTTCCGGAATTATTATTGCCTGAGTTATTGCCTCCGGTACTGCCGCTGCTTCCGCTGCCGGATACGCCGCTGCCACCGATGATAAGTGCATCAGCAAAAGCGTCCCATGTTCCATCATCCGAAGTAACAACAAGTTTAACAGTCTGATTACCTGTTCCTGTAGAAACGTTCTTGATAGTGTATTCAGCTGTATTGGCATCTCCAAAGTAGAATGTTCCCTTTGTCTGATTTCCGATCACCAGATCTACCTGAGCAAGATTTGACCCATCAGAAGCACCACGGAGTGTAAAATCATGAGTACCCGATGAGAAGTTAACGGTAGTCGATAATGCATCATTATTTGCATATAATGCTACGCCGCTGAACGGTGAACTGATATTTCCGGTATACTGACCGCTCTTTGTCATGCTCTCGCACTCAAAAACAGTACCCTGATTTGTTCCGGGAGCTGAACTGCCCGAACCGTCACTGTTCTGTACGCCGTTTGAATTACCGCCGTTGTTTCCGCCGTTATAATTATTTCCGCCATTGTAGTTATTACCGGAATTGCTGCTTCCGCCTACTGTAACCGTATTCTGGTATACATTTGCCCAGCCGCTGCTCTGGTAACCTTCGATATTAAGGGATGCTTCATACAGATTACCCATCTGCATACCCATCTGTTCCCAAGCTTTGAAATGGTCTGTTACAGTAATGGTTCCGCTGGTACGCTTTGAAGTTCTTACGCTCCAGTACTGCTGGAATGTAGTATCTCCATCGATTGAAGGCTGGTTGTAACGTGTTGTCTGGTATACTTCGTAGGTTCCCCCGTCAACCGTGATAGTACCCTTTGAACTTGCTCCGGGTGGACGCCAGGATCCCCAACTCTCTACGATATAGTACTCAACCAACGGATTTCTCGTCCATCCGTATACACACAGATACGAATTGCCGTTGGGCTGATAATCTACACCGTAATTAATGGTAATGTTACCGATCTGCTGGTATTTCTTTGTGCAGTCAAATTTAACACCTTCACGGAATAAAGCGTTTCCGATGTTCTGCCACCAGCATTCGAACTGTCCGTTACCGTTGACGGTCATGCTTGTTTCGCCGTAATCCTTCCACAGCACATAAGTGTAAGCCCCGTCGCTGCCTTCGGTATTGTTGTAGAATACCTGCGCTGCTTTAGCCTTGTTTCCCATAAATGAGAATGAAAAAGCCAAAACTAACGATAAAACTACAGCAATTATTTTTTTGCTTTTTCTCATAGCAAATATCCTCCTTTCGATATAAATTCTAGCATGCCCAAAAACAAAAAGGGTGTCCAATTGTTAACTTATGTGTTAACAATTGAACACTGAAATGTTTATTTTTGAGCAATCATTCGCAATAAATGAGAGACGTTCATAACTTTGTTAAGACTCAAGCAATTTTTGCGTAATATCGCAAAAATACGCGGCACTCCACACATTAAGCGACTCCGGATCTTTTACAAAAGGGAGAAGATCTATCTTCACCTGTTTATAGTTTATTTCCCTGAAACGATAGCACAGGTTGTTCCTTACTTCCTCTATGGTCATATCTTCTTTCGCTTCCACATACTCCAAATACAAAAGTCTTGCCCGCAAATGTTCAAGATTGACCGGGATATTTTTAGATATATAAAATGCATAATCATAAAGATCCCATCCCCTTGTTCTGTTTCTCCATGCACGGTTGATGGTATTGCCGATCTTTTCCGCAAAAAGAGACGGTTTATCGTACATATTTATTTCGTGCGGAACGGGGAATGTGCAGTTTTTCTTTGTATATTCCGCATAAAGAGGCGGATTTGTATTTACTTCCAGTTTAACCCTGATCATATCGGTTTCGGAAATACTTTCCGACGGATCATCATAACATAATTCAAAATGATCCCTGGTATTTCCCGATATTACCGCAGCCTGTATATCCGGGCTCTTTGTTTTCTCTTTAATCTCTGCCATAAATGAAAAACCGTATATTGCCAGTTCTTTTTCAATAAATGACAGCCACGTATCAAGACGGAACCCCTTATCCGGTTCTATAAGCGAAAATACGGGATCCTCCGAAAAGCCATCGGGATCAAAGTATATCCTGCGTGCCTGATCACCGTGTAAGGCAGCATTATCAAGCCGTCCCGAACGTGCAAGGGCACACAGTATTATATCCTGCACTATATGCCGGATACTGTTCTTTTTTTCATATAATGACTTCGGGTTAAGTTTTTCCAACTTCTGTTCAATCAAATAATCCATAGGCACTCTGATAAACTCTTTAATTATTTTATCTCTTTTTCACGATCTATCCTGAACTGTACGGCACTCTTTAAATACTCTAAATATGCTTCATCACTGCACATCGATTTTCCGGGGCTGTCCGAAAGCTTTGCTACAGGCCTTCCGTTTACATATTGCAGCTTTATGACTATATTAAGTGCATCTTCGTTGGTATCGTTTGAAACAAAGGTACCGATGCCGAAGCTTACCCTGGTCCTGTCCTTAAAGTACTGATATATAGCCTCTGCCCTGTCAAAATCCAGGCTGTCGCTGAAAAGCAGCACCTTTGTCTTAGGGTCAACACCGTATTTTTTGTAATGTGCTATGATCTTTTCACCCCACTCATAAGGGT
>JAIKXA010000025.1 GCA_024684355.1 Lachnospiraceae bacterium | reverse complement strand
CTTCTTCATTCATGATCTTATCATCCACCAGCTTCCACACGGCTGTAAAAATGCCTCTGGGCTGCTTAGTGAGATATGCTATGTCTGCTATATGTATTCTGTAATATTTCATCTGTAATCCTCCAAATCAATCAGAGAACCGTCCCTCTGATTGAAATACGATCAAAGGTATCAGTACCTCATCTGCGGTTACGCTGCCGTGCATGGATTTCCAACGTTCTTCGTTAAAGAATATTGAAAGGTTGCCGGTTGCGATAGCAAGGTAATCACCAAGCATTCCCCTAAATTCCTTGTGTGGCTTACCGGTTCCGAAAAGCTTCTTTTCTATAGCTTCTTCCATCGGCATGAGTATGAATTTATCCCCGAACAATCTGTTAAATTCTTTTTCGAAGTATTCCTTTTTATCTTCCTTAACGAAAAGATTAAGCACACGGGGCTCTAAGGAAGGCATGCGTACCAGGCAATCACAAAGATCCGGGTAATCCTGAAGTACAGCAATATCATTATCCAGATGCCCGTGGTCGGCTGTTACAAATATCAATGTATCCTCTAATTCACCTGCAAGCTTAGCAACCAAGTTTTCCATGTTGATCATGGCTTCGTGAACTTCATCCGAACCGCATCCGTGTCGGTGCAGAAGTCCGTCGGGCTGTTTCCAGTATGCATATATACTTTTCTGTCCCGGTTGATCACAAAGACTCTTAATCCTATCGCATATCTTTTCAATCCCGTCAAGCTCGGGCTCAGTAAAGGGAGCGATCAAATATGCATCCTTGCCGGTCTTTTTAATCTTACTAATAATATTTTCATACGGAGTAACTGTCCATGGAACGTTGTAATCCGAAGCCTGTTCCTCAGTACCCTGGATCTGATTTGTGAATACCATAATGTTTTTATCGACGCTCGGATAGTAACATTCCCATCCGAGCCAGCTGTGTTCACATGGCTGCAAACCGGACATGGCGGATGTAGTAGCGGCAACTGTAGTAGAAAGAAATACGGACTGGTATATACCTGCTAAGTGTGACCTGAATGCTCCGTTTTCTTCGAGGTGCCTTTCAAGTATGCTTTTTCCCATACCGTCTAACAAAAGAAGCACGATATTCTTATAATCCTTTTCCAGATATTTATCTGCAAGCGGCAGTGATTCTCCCACTGGTTCCGCTCCGAGTTTCTTCAAAATAGAATTCGGAAGGTTGGCTATGCAGTTTTTGTAATCGGGCCATATAAGATTTTTCTGTATTCCTTCACTCATTTAAGTATCCTCGCTTTCGTATATTACACCTCATCCGTCACGCCATTGGCGTGACACCTTCCCCTTGAGGGGAAGGCTATAAAAAAAACACCTATCCGGAAAAGATAGGTGGTAAGTATACATATAATACTATACTCTTATTCTATACTTCTCCGTAACCAAGTTTAAAGCATACGCCTCTAAAACCATACACATTATTTTCATGAATGGCTTCGGAATAATCGTATGAAGGCTTGGTCACGAATCTGCTCATATTATTAATCCTCTTAAAATCATTGTAACTTCAGAAATCCCATATGGATTTCGTCTGTTTATTTGTCGGTTTCAAAAATATTGGGTATAGAATACTACTTCTGTTTTTAATTGTCAACCACTTTTTTGTAAAAATTATAATTTTCTGCAAATTTGTAAGAAAGGCTGTTTTCACTAAGTTTAAATCCGATCACTTTATCCGTATATCGGACAGAGCTATATTCTTATCCTTGGCGATATGGGCCAGATCATCATATTCGTATTTTCTGCGCTCACATCCGTATCCCGAAGATATCTTACACCTTACAGGTCCGTATTCGGTATCGACGGTTTCTATCCTTCGGTTTAAGACGTACCTGTTCATCTTTGCTTCTCTGACACCAATGGTTGTTGTGTATTTAAATACGGTTTTAACTATTTTCTCTTTTTCTTTTTGTGTACAAATGATACTTATCAGAACACCCGGGCGGTTCTTTTTCATGCCGCAGCTTACAGTAAATACGTCACGGGCTCCGGCTTCAAACAGCCTGTCCATGGCAAATCCTATCTCTTCCCCCGTCATATCGTCTACATTACAGGAAAGCTCAAATATCTCTTCACTGTTTTCCGAATATGTTTCTCCCATTGTTATTCTGACACAGTTAGCAGCTTCAAAGTCTTTTTTCCCCATCCCGTATCCGATGGCGGCCGTCTTCATAAGAGGCATGGAACCGAATGATGTGGCAAAATGCTTTAATAATGCCGCCCCTGTAGGAGTGCATAATTCACCCCTGATATTTCCGCCGTATGAGGGGATATCCTTTAACAGATACGCAGTCGCCGGAGCAGGAACAGGCAGGATACCATGCGCACATTTTACCTGACCCGACCCGACATGGACAGGCGATACCACTACCTCATCAGGGGCCAAGGCTTCCATGAGATAACATACCGCTGCTATATCCGCTACGGCATCAAGGTTTCCGACCTCATGGAAATGGATCTCTGTTACAGGTACTCCGTGTGCTGCACTTTCAGCTTCAGCTACCAGACGGTAAACATTAAGGATATCGGACTTAACTTTTTCAGACACCTGCAGATGATCGTTTACTATGTGCTCTATATCATGCATCGAAGTATGATGATGCCCATGATGGTGGTCATGCTCATGATCGTGGTCATGGTGATGCTCGTGTTCATGCTCGTGGTCGTGTATATGATCGTGATCATGGCGGTGCTCGTGGTTATGTTCATGATCGTGTTCGTGTTCATGGTCATGTTCATGCTCATGATGATGCTCATGAACATCCTCACTTTCTTCCTCTTCGCCGTGTACCAGTACCTTCATATGCGTACCGACGATCCCGCATTTTACTGACTTTTCATTTATAAACTGTACTCCGGGTACTCCCAAGTTATTAAGCTTTGCAACTATTTCATCTCTGTCGGGAAAGAGCTCCGTAAGTGCCGCTGTGAGCATATCCCCTGCTGCCCCCATACTGCAGTCAATATATAATTTCATTTAACTACCCCCATATGATTTATCATATGTGCCAGATAACCGGCACCGAAACCGTTGTCTATATTTACTACCGATACTCCGCTGGCACAGGAATTCAGCATCGAAAGCAGCGCCGAAAGCCCTTCAAAGCTTGCTCCGTATCCAACACTGGTCGGCACGGCTATCACCGGACAATCCGCAAGACCCCCTATCACACTGGCAAGTGCACCTTCCATCCCGGCTATGGCTATTATAACGCTGGCACTCATTATATCATCTATTTTGGCAAGAAGTCTGTGCAGTCCTGCTACTCCGACATCATATAGTCTGACCACTTCGTTTCCAAAGCTTTCCGCGGTGACCGCAGCCTCTTCCGCCACAGGTATGTCACTCGTCCCTCCTGTAGCCACCACGATCTTTCCTAAACCTGAAGCTTCTGCTGCTTTTCCGATGATACCGATCCGGGCTTCCGCTCTGTAATCAAGCTCAAAGTCTTTTTTTAGCTCTCCCGCACTTTCTTCGGAAAGCCTGGTAATAAGGATCGTCTTTTGACCTGCTTCAAGCATAGTATTTACTATACCTTTTATCTGTTCTGTCGTTTTTCCGCTCCCGAATATCACCTCGGCTACACCCTGCCGTATCGCCCTGTGAGTATCGACCTTTGCAAACCCTATGTCCTCAAAAGGTTTTGTTTTAAGTGTAAGTAAAGCATCTTCGACAGTTATATCCCCGCGGGATAACGCTTCCAAAGTATCCCTTATATCGTTCTGCATAGCCCCTACCTTACTGTCGGTATGATACCGGCATCCTCTCTATCTGCTCTTTAAACTTATCGAAACCGTCTTAAACAGCCCCTTCAAGGCTTCGTATACTTCCTGTCTTTCTTCCGCAAGTCTCATCCATTCATCATCGGGCACTTCCAGCCTCGCATGACCATCAACGGTTCTTACTCTGAAATCCGTATAGCCCTTTGAGAAAAGATAATCTTCCGCAATTTCTATTGCCCTTAATTTCTCTTTGGTTATCGGTTCCCCTGCCGGTATCCTGGTAGCCAGGCATGCATATGCAGGCTTGTCCCATGTAAAAAGCCCGGCTTCTTTTGAAAGCTTACGTATCTCATCCTTTGTAAGCCCGCATTCTCTGAGCGGTGACCTTACTTCAAGCTCCAAAAGAGCTTTCATCCCCGGACGGTCATCCGCCCTGTCCGAAGCATTTGTCCCGTCAAGAAGTACCTTAAATCCGTCCGAAGCGGCCTTTTCACGTATCATGGAACAAATGACCTTTTTGCAGAAGTAACAACGGTTTTCCGGATTTGAAGCCACCGTCCTGTCATCTAATACTTCGCTCTCGATAACAGTCATATCCGCATCAAGCTCTTTTGCAAGCCTTTTTGCATCATTCAGTTCAAATTCGGGCTGAAATACCGTTTTTACATAATATGCCCTGCACTTTAAGGCGTATTTTTTTGCGGCATACAGCAGATAAGCCGAATCAACACCCCCGGAAAATGCTATGGCAACCTCGGGGTTTTCTGTAAAAAATCCTTGTAGATCCATAATTCACCGCCTTACAGACTGCTTAGTCTTTTTGTCCTGTCACCTGATACATCCTGTCATCGGATATGACCGTGATCACCTTGAGAGCTTCGGAAAATATACTTGCCAGTTCTTCCGAACTCATCAATCCGTTTGACACATGCATAGCGGATCCGCTGTGATGGGCATTTATCTTTTCCCTGCTCATGCCGTGTGCAACGGTAAGTATCCCACCGGGCTTAAGCTTCCCGCTCAAGTTTTTTATCAGTCTTCCGGGATCGGGAAAATGCGGAAAAGCATTATATATCACGATACAGTCAAACAGCCTTTCAAACTCATACGTTTCTACATCCCCGCATATGATATCGATCTTCGAAGTGCCGTTACTTTCGGTATTTTTTATGTTACCCCCGGCTTCAAATTTATTTTTTGCTATTTCCGTCATCTTTGGCGAAATATCGATCGCAGTGACGCTTTTTACATTTCTTTTGCAGTAATCGGGTATAAGTACTCCGGTCCCACATGCAACATCCAGCACTTCCTTTCCGCTGCATACCTCTGCATTATCAAGAATAGTATCGATCACTGCTTCATTTCTTACCATACCGGCATCCCATTGAGGTGCCAGACGGTCAAAAAACGCGATCACTTCGTTAGTATCTATCATAATAACGGACTCCCTTTATCTTTAGCAATTATAAAGAAATTTACATATCTGCTAATCAGTATAAAGGAAAGCCCCCTAAAAATCAACTTAAAAATCACGGATCATATTGTAAAAAAAGCCGGGCGCTCAGGTTTCCCCGACGCCCGTACTTATAATCTGTTTTACATTTTTTTCTGCCTGTTTACGTGGGATCATTATCATATGACCGCACCCTGTGCATTTTAATCTGAAATCTATGCCGACCCTTAAAACTTCCCATTCATAAGTCCCGCAGGGATGCGGCTTTTTCATTTTCAAAACATCTCCAACATGTATATCCATAGTTTTCCTGTCTCTTTATACTCTTTGTTATGATCATCTCAAAACTTGTGCCTGATCGTATTATACAGGATCTTTCGCTTTTTATCAAGCCAGGAAACCGCGGTTGGCTCCTGCGGACATATCAGCTTCATTCAGCGTACCCTTGCCGTATGTAAGCCCTGCTACGATCTGCTGTGTGTTTTCCATAACCGCTGCCGAATCATCCTGCGCAGAAATCTCATGGAAAGCTGACGACAGTTTTGTAAGAATGCTTTCTACACTCTCAAGTCCCTTGTCTTTACCGGCGAACCCGCTGGAGATAAGTACCCTCTGGATATATTCATAAATCTTTAAAAGGTTTACGGATATAGGATAATTATAATCAAGCGAGTGCATAAGTTCAGCCAGGAAACGTCCCGCAGATTTCAACTCGGCCCTGAAGGAGTCTATATCGTTACTCTTAAGGCTCTCTCCGGCGCATTTGATGTTTTCTATGATAATATCATAGGTTATTGCCACAAGCTCTGTCCTGTTAGCCTGGCTTACGCGCATTGCAAACTCTTTTTGTTTTTCTTTTGTCATGATAATCCCCTTATTATTCTATGATCGATCAGCTGTTTAAAAGACTAAGGATTGTCTGAGGTCTCTCGTTTGCCTGAGCAAGCATTGAGGTACCTGCCTGCTGGAGCACATTCTGCTGTGTGAATACAGTCATCTGCTCAGCCATGTCCGCATCTTCTATACGGGATACAGCTTCGGTCAGATTATAGTTGGCCGTATCAAGATTTTCTACAGTATGCTCCAATCTGTTCTGATAAGCTCCAAGCCTGGCCCTTATCTCCGAAACCCTGATGATAGCATCGTCAAACAATGTAATGGCTTCATCCGCATGATCATGATCGGATACTTCCGCATCCTTTATACCGAGTGTTTCGGGATCTATCCTGGGGATCTCAACTTCCATAGTCTGGTTTTCATTTGCACCGACCTGAAGTACCATGGTGCCTTCACCTTCAAGATTACCGTCAAGGAGTGTCTTGGTATTAAATTCAGTGGTCTCCGAGATACGCTGTATCTCTTCCATAAGCTGGTCTATTTCCTGCTGTACCGCAGCTCTGTCATCATCCGAATATGTATCGTTTGCAGCCTGTACGGAAAGCTCCCTGCATCTCTGAAGTATGGATGATACCTCGTTTAATGCACCTTCTGCGGTCTGGATAACGGATATGCCGTCCGAACAGTTCATAGATGCACGCTCGAGTCCTGCCAGCTGTGTCTTCATCTTTCTGGATATAGCCATGCCTGCTGCATCATCCGATGCCTTGTTGATCTTATATCCTGATGAAAGTCTTTCCATAGCTTTGTCAAGTGCATTATCCGTTCTTCTCATATGTGCATTGGTCTGTAATGCCGAAATGTTGTGGTTTATTCTCATATGAACCCTCCCTATTCTTAAGATCCTTCGCTTCGCTCAGGATGACATATTTTTTCGATCACTTAGTTATTTAGAAGAATGACAGGAATGACTTTGCTGCCATGTACAGTGCATCGATCCTTCCGGTTTTTTCTTCTGTCTTTTCTCTTCTTTCCTCCGCCTGAACCTTTTGGTTAGCCAGATACGAAACGTATGCTTCTTTGGACCTTGCTCCGGCCGATATATTAATATTATCGGCTAAAACCCCTGCTTCCTTTAGTGCTTCTTTAAAGCTGTCCGCTTTATCCGCAGCATCTGCAGGTACCTGACCGGAGAAATATATATTCCCACGCGTAACCTGATAGCCGGCATATGTATTTCCGGATACAGCGCCGGAATCATTTCCGCCGTAATTCTGCTCCATCACTACCATGTTGAGGTCTGCCTGAAGATGATAACCATCCTTCTGTACCTCTATCGAAACGGTCCCGGCATCTCCCGTGTTTCTTATAAAGGTTAGATTTACCTGTTTGGACTCGTCACCGTCATCGATGTTCATCCTGTAATGTCCGCCGCCCGCTAATGCTTTAAGCATTTCTATACGTTCAACTCTGCCGTTAAGCTCCGCTGCCGCCTGCGCGGTAACCGCAGTCCTGAATGCCTGACCGGTAAGCACATTGGCACGTCTTGTCTGTATGCCCAAAAGCTCATCGAATCTCGACTCACTCTCTAAAGCCCTGTCCAGCTCATCTGCCGCAACGGATATCGCAGAATCTTCTTTACCGTTACCGAAGAATATATCTTCTGCAGTTTTCCTGTTGGTGAAACTGTCCTTTATGCCGAAGCTGTTAAGGAAAGCTGAAACAGGTGTGTTAGCTGTCATGGTCTTTACTATGTTTTCCGCCTTTACGGCTGCATCAGCTGCTCCCTGCACGGATGTTGAGTTATACAATCCGTCATGCAGACCTTCTATGGTAACATTCTGATAATCCTTACCCTTTAACGCCGTATCCCATCTCATGGGATCCGTTACATCAAGTGCTTCGTCTGCAAGTCTTCTCTGGAATATGAAGGCTTCGTTTATCTGTGCCGATACAGAGTTTTTATAATAGGATGACCGGATCGCAGTATCATCATCCGCAGTCAGGTCAACTCCGAGGTTCATAGTACGCTCCTCGGTTAAGAGATTGCCGAACGTCAGCTCTCTTCCCGACTGTAACAGGCTGCCTATAGCGGCACCGTCATTTTTTTCAACATTATATAACAATCTGTATATGCCTATATATGCATTTCTTTCGTTCTGTGTTATGGAACCGGTCTCTTCCATCCTTACCAGGAACTCACTGTATTTCTGCTCAGCACTGCTGCCCTGTTCTTTTAATATCGAAGAAACCTTCTCGTCAAGTTCGTCGATCGTGCTCTCGAGCGGGTTAATACCGTCCCTTATCATCATCATGACTACAGGAGGTGTCATCTTCTTGATAAGACCGGTCACCTTGGCATCGTAATACTTTATCTCTTCTATGCTTTCCGCAGTGATCTCCATGCTGTTGTAGCCGAGGATCCTTACCGCCCTGCGGTTGCCTTCTGTGATATCCATTCCATTTGCCGTAAGCAGGCTGTCCACGCTTCCCGCAAATGCCTTCTTTATAGAATCTCCGAGGTCACGTCTTACTTCCGTAGATGAGCTTTCATAAGAGCTTAATGCAGCCGTCATGGAAGCGGGGTTAACGCTGATGGATGCCGCAGAAGCACTGACTGTCTCTTTGATAAGCGCTTCGCCTGTCTCTGTAATCTCGGCAAGTGTCACGCTGTGTCTTACACTGAATGTCGCTTTATACAGCTCAAGAGGAGCATTGTAAATCTTTTCAAGACCTTCCGCAGTTTCAAGTGCCAGTTCTGCCGCCTCACCTGCTGTGATCGTTACATTGCCGGTCTTGCCGTAATCAGCCTCTATCTCCTTATATACACCCTCGAAGTATTCCGCCTTCAGCTCTCTTAACCCTTCGGTTACCTGCATGAGACTGTCCGAAAGGATATCGATACCGTTTGCCATAAGTCTTCTGCCGGCTTCAATATTGAGGCTTACTCTTACTTCCTCAAGCCTTATGCGTACGGTCACTTCTTCCTCTGTAAGCTTAACTAAAGTCCCTGCATTATTACTGTTTTCGATGCTTTCCTCAGCTTTGACCAGCTGCGGAATGGTGACACTTTCTTCTGTCGCACCCTGTATAAATGAAAGATGTATAGCTTCATTCCTTATCAAAGGGATCTTATTTATCAGATTTTCTGTTTCTTTTTCTATAACAGCTGCCGCTTCATCGAGTCTTTCGATCACGACACCTTCTTTGGCACTGCCGCCCTCCTGCATGGAACGGATAGCTGCACCGAATAAATCCTCTTTTGATACAGCGCCCGCATTATTATATGCATCAAGCTCTGTCTTATAAAGTATGTTCTCACTTGTTACCGGAAGGTCATGCTCCACAAGCCATTTTGCGGATGAAAGCCCTTCTGTACTGTCGATACCCGCTTCCTTTACTATCTCTAAAGCCTTCTCCTTAAGGCTTTCCCAGGAAGCATCATCCAAAGGCATCTGCCTCATCTCGCCGCTGTGTACAGCTTTATACATATTTTCAAAAGTAGGAGCAAGATTATTTCTTATAAGATAGCTTTCCGAAGAATCTGTGAGCTTTCCGGCATTTAACGCGGTATCTGCAGCCTGCGCCACTTCCGCGATATTCTCTTCGGTCACGGGAAGATCGGCATCATACAGCATCTTTGCTATAAGCTTCTCTGAACCGGTCTCGGCCTTGGCCATAAATGCCATCCTGTCCACGGTCTCCCTGTATTCCTGCTGCTTTTCAACGCCTTCGGCAAGCCTTACCTCGCGTACCTCACGGTTTTCTTTGATACGCTCTATAGCTCTTTCAAGCCTTTCCTTACTGAACTTCTCCAAGGACATGCCTTCTTCATCAAGACTTTCGTAATCATCTCCGGTGAGGTTTTTAACGAGCTCTTTGTCATTGTTTTTAGGTCCGTTTAAGGAACTGAGCATCTTCTCTCCGAAGCCTTCCTTTTCATTAAGGCCTTTTGCTTCATTAAGAGTATATGTGCTGCCGGTAACCCTTTTGCTCTCTAAAGTCTTGAAAAATCCGGCTGCTCCTTTTCCCTCGCCTACAATGCCTGCTTTATTTTTATCATTAAAAAACGCACCGTCAACTGAGGATAAATCATCATTTACCCTCAGGCCGGTGCTGTTTGTATTCTGTATATTATTGATAAGATCGTTTATACGCATGTAATTCTCCGTTCCGTAAGAGCACCC
>JAIKXA010000010.1 GCA_024684355.1 Lachnospiraceae bacterium | reverse complement strand
GTTCTTCCATCGTATACTGTCTGAATATATCCTGCTTATATGATTTTACTAAATTTTTGACTTTCTGTCTACTTTCTTTGACGATCAGTTTTCTGCCGGTCGTTAAAGTGATGACCGTCTCCGGTATCTCTTCAATGAGTTCTATCAGTTCGGCATTGATAGTAACAGCTCTGCCGTCTATTTTTGTAATGTCTATCATATGCATTTTCTCCCTATATTATATAATACTTATTTTATGGGCTTCTGTAAAGTCCATAAGACTATTTTTTTTAATTTTTTTTCATTTTTTTTGCATTTTTTTGTGTTTTTTCACATAATACAGAGAAATTTCTCCGTCCGGCTCAAAAATCCGCCTGTTTTTAAGGTGTAAAATACGTTTTTCAAGGACTTTCTTTAAAGAAATAATGCCGACAGCGGAATGTCCGCTGCCGGCTGAAAATTGCATATTATTTATGATCAACGCTTGAGATTGATCAGTTCCTCCAATAAGGTATCGGAGGTGGTTATGACTCTTGAATTTGCCTGGAAACCACGCTGTGTTGTGATGATCGAAGTAAATTCAGTTGAAAGGTCTACGTTTGACATTTCCAGTACACCGGTATTCATCTTACCGCCGACTGCCGAAATATCCTCACCTATACCGTTAAATGAGCCCGAGTTCATAGTTGCGGCAAAGAGGCTGCTGCCGACTGCCTCAAGACCTGCAGGGTTAGCAAACTGGGCAACTGCGATCTGGCACAGGAGCTTCTTATCGCCGTTATCATACGATCCGTAGATCCTGCCTGAAGAGTCAACTGAAAGACCGGTCATATTACCCTGGGGCTTGCCTGCTCCGGTACCGTCCGAAAGCTTTCCGCGCTGTGCAAGGAAAGTAGAAGAACCGCTGCTCGCATACATTGTCATGGCTGAAAAATCGCAGTCTATCTCGGAGAAAGGAGAATTTTCACCGCCGTTTATCGAGAAAGAAACCGACTTAGCGCCTTCTTCTGCACCGATACTGATAAACTTACCGTTTGCAGGGTTAAACTTAAGTTCAAGTCCTTCACCCTCTATGGTAACCTTACCTGTTTCCTCATCTATCTCACCGACTGAGATCTCTTCTCCGCCGAATGAAAAGCTTGTGATCTCGGAAGCACTGTATGTTACATTGTTATTTTCATCCACATTCTTCTTAACGAAAATGGACTCACGGTTAGCATCAAGAATATCTGTGATGGTAACCTTGTAAACGCCGTTATTTTCAGCGTCTGCAGGCTGCTTAAGATTAAGGATTGCCATATAATTCTGGCCCAGCTTGTCATAGAACGAAAGAGTTGTGGTCTTTCCTGTGTCGCTTGTAAGCTGGGAATCCTTATAATCGATATTTCCCGAGAAATAAACGTTTTCCGTTGCCTCCGGAGGTACATACATGGTAGACTCCGACTTAACCCTTAACTCGGTAACACGGTCATGGACACACTTGGTAGGATCGTTAGGATCAACCTGCCATCCCATAACCTTGCAGCCGCCCGTATTACACAGAAGTCCGCTCGCATCAACCGTAAAATCACCGGCCTTGGTGAAATAATTTGAACCGCCCTTATCAACGATAAAGAACTGGTTTCCTTCTATCATGATATCAAGAGCATTGTCTGTTCTCTGTGAACCACCTGATGTGGTAATAGTGGAAATGGAAGAAACCGATGCACCAAGACCGATCTTCTTCGCATTGATACCTGCCGTACGTGCTTCGGGGTTAGGACCTGAAGCATCACTTGTAGTCTGATACAGAATATCCGAGAAATTTACCTGGCTGCTCTTAAAACCGATTGTATTAACGTTAGAAATATTGTTACCAATAACATCCATCTTTGTCTGATGAACCTTAAGTCCGGAAACACCGGAATATAATGAACGCATCATAATGAACTCCAATCTGCAATCAGCGATTGCTCTAAAACCTGCTTAATCCGGCAGTATCAGGCGATCAACTGCCGTGCGCTCTCCTTAAAAAGGTCCAGCGTATATTAAGCTATAACTGCTCCGTCAATATTGGTGAAAACCTTGTCTTCATTTTCATCTACCGCGGTTATCACCGTATTACTGTTTACATTAACTATGAAAGCCACATCATCAACCATTATCAGGGATTCCCTGATGCCTTTAAGTCCGGCTTTTTTAACTCCGGTCTCAAGCCTCTGCCACTGATTGTCTGAAAGATCTATGTTCCTCTGCCGCAGGCGTTCACCTGCATGCTTCGATATCTTAAGATCCCCGCTGCCTGATGTTTTTTCCCTTAGGATGCTTTCAAAAGAAAGTCCGTCCAATTCCTGTTTCTTTGCTTTAAAGTCTGATACGGATATTGGTTCCTTCGTACCTGTTATGATCGGGGCGGAAGGAAATCTGTTTAAAACATCAATTGCCATTTCGTCTCCTTATCCCAGAAATGTCAGGCTTTAAGCTTCCCCGCTTGCTTCTTCTGCCGCATCTTCTTCAGCTGCAGCCGCTGCACTGTTCATAACAGTGTAAAGCTCATCATACTTGTAGCTGTTTTCTCCTACTGTTAAGGTTACATTCTTGCCTGAAATATTTACCGAATCGATCAAACCTTCAGGATAAGAAACGTTACCATTGGAATCCTTAACCTGGAATACACAATACTTTCCTACAAGTGAGAATGCCTGTGACTTTTCTGATTCACTGCTTAAGTTCTGAAGCTGTTCAAGCTGTGAGAACTGTGCCAACTGTGCTACATATTCGGTATCACTGTTAGGATTCATGGGATCCTGGTTCTGCATCTGGCATACAAGAAGCTGTAAAAAAGCATCCTTTCCGAGATCCGTAGTACCGCGTGTATCGGATTTTTCCGTGCCTGTTGCCTTACGGACATATTCATAAGTGTCAACCTTACCGGTCATTCCCATTCCTATGTTGTTATCTGCCATTTTTCTCCTTTCCGCATATAAGTTATGCTCTGTAGCTTACCGTACTTCCTGTGTCTGCAAGTACTTCCCTGGCTATCCTTTCCGCCTCGGTGATCTCGTCTTCCGTACCCTGTTCAAATATCGGACGGTTTCTTCTGCCGCCACGGGTCTCTTCACCGTTTGCGCTTTGCTGGTTGTTCCCTGTTTCGGTATTGTTAGCCATGTTGAAATCGGAGATCCTTACTTCCACTGCTTCAACCTTGATGCCCTTTGCTTCGATATTTTCCTTGAGTATCTGAAGCTGGCTCTCGATAGCTTCCCTTGCTTTCTGGTTTTCGGTATCGATCCTTGCTGTCATAACTCCGTTGTTCGAAGTGATATTGATTGAAACTCTTCCCAGATTTTCAGGATTAAGTCTCATCTCAAGGCTAGTATTTTCCGGAGAGATATTAACTCTGATCCTTTGTACTACCTGATAAACGATATCACGGATACTGACCTGCTGTTCTTCGACTATTTCTCCGGTCTGTTCTACCGTCATCTCAAGATTTCTTACAAAACCTTCAACTGCACCCGTTACAGTATGTACATCCTGTTCGGTACCTCTTGATGATCTGTCCGAAAAGCCTGTGCCGCTGTTTTCCTCGCCCGATCTTGCAACCTCAAAGGTTATTGATCCTTCGGTCTCGCCTGCAGCCGCTGCTTCGTTTGAAATCTCGCCGTCATCAGTAACAGTTTTCTCTGCCTCCACTCTTTCGCCAAGTTCGGGTTTTACCTCGGTCGTTTCATTTCCGTTGTTTTTCCCGAATACCTCAAGAGCATTTTTAAACTCCTCGGCACTCATGCCTGATGTTTCAAGTGTTTCAGCTATAAAATCATTCAGTTCGTTAAATGTTTCCAGCATCCCGTTGTCTATAAGCATATCCGAGATATCGCCTGATCCGTTAAGCATCAGGATAAGCTGAGCAACATTGTTTCTGTCGGTAAGGTCACCAAGCTCTAATCCCAAAGCGTCAAGTGCCTGCTTTAATTCCTCAGGGGTGATATTTAACACCTGTGCCGCACCGGCCATCATCTCGTTTGCTGTTTCGGGAGCCGGCTGCTCTTTTTTACCCACAGGCTTCTTTTCCTGTTTTGAAAAAGCCTTTGTCCTGTCAGAAGTGTTAATTTCCTTACGTGTGGTCGGAGTACTTGTCTTTACTCCGTCTTCAGGATTAACTCTTGCTGCAGCGCCACGTTCGCTCACCTTGCCGTTCATGACCTTGGCGAAATCGGTCTTTGCAGTATCTGCTGCTTTTACCGGAGCTACCGAAGCCGGCTGAACGATCTGCTGAACACTTCCCAAAGCGTTCAAATTAACTGCTGTCATCCTTTTCCTCCTTTCCTGAATATTCAGAGTAAAAAACATAAAATTCACTCTATATATTTTTCGGCAGAAAAGGTCATTTTCGTAACCTCTTCTGCCGAAAAAATTCAATTTTTTTATTCAGTTGTAAAATTCTTCGAAATCTTTTTATAATATGCCTCGTCCATATCATGCATGGTCTGGAGCAGACGGGCTACAAACAGGGAATCCATCTTATCCATGATCGCCGTAGCTTCAACAGGTTTCATGCTTAAAAGTATCTTACAGGTATACTCAAGGTCTGCGGTCATTTCCTCAAGTGCCGCAGCTGCCTGTGCGGGCTTCATATTCTTAAGCAGATCGGCTTTTTCCTTGATCATATTGTCATATGCCAGCTGCTCTATAACCTGTCTGTATATCTCCTCAGCGTTCTCTGGATTGATCTCTTCATAAAACTTCTTGTATTCCTCGATATCCGGAGCATTTGAGTTAAATACGACCTTTTCGTCAAATCTCTTTACTCTTTCCTCAAATGCAGCCTGGTCATCTTCAAATTTCTTAAGTCTTGCCACTTCATTTTGGAGCTCGATTATCCTCTTCGAAGAAGCATCGGCATTGTTTTTCAGCTCATCGATCTCAGCCTCGAGCTTTTTTATAACCTCTACCGCTTCATCGATATTTTTGTACGGGTAATTTTTCTCGGCTATAAGTACATCATCATCGACTTCAGGCAATATGAGGTTCAGTACCGGTACATCCTTTATCAACGGCCTGAGCTTGGTACCCATTCCTCCGACATCCATTTTTACGAGAAGTGCGAAAATAGCAAGCCATACAAGCACGATGATGATAATAAGTATTACAGTACCTATTTTACTGCCTATACCCTCGCCTTTCTCTTCTACATTTCCGTTATTCTTGTCTTTTTTAGCCATATCAACCTCTACTCTTCAACCCTGCCGTACTGATAGCTTATAAGCTCGTCAGTCTGCTTGCTTTCTTCCTCGTTATACTCTCTCATGTACTCGGCAAATCTGTTTTCCTTAAGCTTTTCCATGCTCTTTCGTTCCTGCATAACGGTATTAAGCTTCTGCGTGGCCAGGTCGACCTGTTTTTCCGCACGCTTTACGGCATATTTCTGCACCTTGATCTGCTCATCCACAATATCAATAGCTCTGGCAGTCACGTTTATACGCTTCACATCCAGATCATCGCTGTAAAGCTTTTTAAGCTCTTCTTCATATTCACTTTTCTTGGTAAAGAGCCCGTCAAGTTTGTCCTGTTCCTCATTAAGTTTCATCTTGGCGGCACCGAATTCCATCTTTGCCTGTTCTTCAAGCTTCAGTTTAATGGACAGGATACTTTCCAGGCGAAAAGTAAATTTTGTCATAAACTACCCTCATTCAAAAATCGCCTTAAGCTCGGCAAGTGTCTGGTCAAATGTAAACTTTTCATCGGTTCCCTGACACAGAAAAGCATTAACCGCATCGATCTTTTCTATCGCATAATCGATGTTTTTATTTGCCCCGGGCTTATAAGCTCCGATATTTATAAGGTCTTCCGATTCGTTATATGTAGCCATTACCATTTTAAGCTCTGCTGCAAGCTTCTTCTGTTCCTTGGATACTATAGAGCTCATAACACGGGATATGCTTGAAAGCACATCAATAGCAGGATAATGGCCTTTTGCGGCTATTTTTCTCGAAAGTACTATATGCCCGTCAAGGATACCTCTTGCGGTATCTGTAATAGGTTCGTTAAAATCATCACCGTCAACAAGTACGGTATAAAGTCCCGTAATGGAACCTACCGCACCTTTCCCGGCACGCTCCAAAAGCTTTGGCATCTCCGAGTATACGCTCGGGGGATATCCTCGGGAAACAGGAGGCTCCCCCGCTGCCAGACCTATCTCTCGCTGAGCCATGGAAAAACGTGTAAGTGAGTCCATCATAAGGAGCACGTCCTTACCCTGATCACGGAAATACTCCGCTATCGCGGTAGCTGTTTTGGCTGCTTTTTTTCTGGCAAGGGCAGGTTTATCCGATGTGGCTATTACTACCACGGAACGTCTCATTCCTTCTTCGCCGAGGTCTCGTTCTATAAACTCACGTACCTCTCTTCCACGCTCTCCGATAAGAGCTATAACGTTTATGTCAGCTCTGGTATTTCTTGCAAACATACCGAGCAGTGTACTCTTTCCTACGCCGCTGCCGGCGAATATTCCGATACGCTGTCCTTTACCTATGGTAAGAAGCCCATCCACGGCCTTAACTCCGAGAGTGAGCACCTCTTTTATCATTTCTCTTTTTAACGGATCGGGCGGAGCCGATTCCGCCGGATAAGTCTTGCTGGTCCTGATCGGAGTTCCGTCCATGGGTTCTCCCAGACCGTTAAGCTTTTTCCCAAGAAGCTCATCGCCTACTTTTACTGAGAACTTTACTCCAAGGTTCTCCACATAACTTCCTACACCTATACCGCCTATTTCTTCGTAGGGCATAAGAAGTACGTAGTCGTCCTTAAAACCTATAACCTCAGCCCTTGTCTCAACCTTATGGTCAATGGATGTTACACGGCATACGTCATCCAGCACGACATCGGGGCCGAAGGACTCCATGGTAAGTCCGACCACCTTTTTTACGCTTCCGAGCTCCTTTATATATCTTTTATCCAGAAAAGCCTCATATTTTTTTACATCCATATCAAGCCCCATTACATTTCACAAAAATATTTCAGCTGTCGTTGTCCCCTGCAAGCAGCCTTAAGTCCTCTTTCAGACTCCTGAGCTGTGTCTCGATGCTGCAGTCGAAAATACGGGTATCCGTCTCGATCATACACCCGCCGTCGCTCAGCATCTTGTCTTCAACCACTTCTACCTGCGAGCCTTCGGGCAGCCACAGCATTATCTCCGGCTTCTGGTTGATAACGTTACCATAGTCGGAAGGTGATACTCTGATTATAAAGTTCCTGCAGCTGGTCTGCTTGGTCATAGCCTGATGTATAACATGCATGATTACCTCAGGTCGTTCGCCGGCATATATACCCGTCAGCTTCTCAAGATATTTTATCAGAACTTCAACAAAAGCAGGCTCAAGTTCACTCACCTGCTTCTCATAATCATCTTCATTGTCTTTTATCTGTTGTTCGAGCTTCTTCTTTAATTCGCTGCATTCCTGCTCTGCCTGCACTCTTCCTTCCTCATAGCCCTGGTGCATGTATTTTTCTATAAGCTCGTCGTGTTTTTGTTCAGCTTCAAGCTTTGCATTTTCTATTATCTGCTCTGCCTGCTCCTCAGCCTCATCCAAGAGCCTTCCGGCTTCGACTCTGAGATCTTCGAGCTTGTTTTCAAGCTCTCTTATCTGACGCTGGTTTTCCAGTATTCTCTTTTCCTGCTCAGAAAGAGTCTCTTCTTCGCTTCCGGAGACAATGATCCTTTCTCCGGGCAGTCCTTCCGTAAAAGAAGAGGTTCCTGAATGGCTGTCCTTAGTATTCGGTTCAGGTATTCCCGCCTGTCTTCTTTCAAGCTCCTCTACATAAAGCTTTCTGAAATTATCGGCTCTTTCGTTCATGTCGAGCTTTTTTGTAGGCTCGTCATAATTTATCGAATATCCTTTTATAAGATTAGACAACTATATCATCACCTCCGCCACGCGAAACAATGATCTCGCCTGAATCCTCAAGCTTTCTGATAATGTTAACTATCTTCTGCTGAGCCTCTTCAACATCCTTCATACGTACAGGACCCATATATTCCATATCTTCCTTGATCATAACGGCAAGACGCTTGGAAAGGTTGTTAAAGATAGCATTCTGTACCTGTTCGTTTGCAGCCTTCATAGCTATGGCAAGCTCACTGTTGTCAACCTCACGCAGTACTCTCTGTATGGACTTATCATCAAGCAGCAATATATCCTCGAATACGAACATCTTCTTTCTGATCTCATCGGTAAGCTCAGGCTCCTCGATCTCGAGAGTTTCAAGAATATGCTTTTCAGTAGCACGGTCAACGGAATTGAGGATCTCAACGATAGAATCAACACCGCCGGCGATCGTGTAATCCTGATTAACAAGTGATGCAAGTTTCTTCTCGAGCACTGCCTCCACCTCCTGGATGATCTCGGGAGAAGTTCTGTCCATCATAGCTATACGCTTTGCTACATCCGCCTGCTTTTCGGGAGGAAGCGCACTGATTACCTGCGCAGCCTGAGCTGAAGGAAGGTAGCTTAAAATAAGGGCGATAGTCTGAGGATGCTCGTCCTGGATAAAGTTAAGCAGCTGTGAAGGATCTGTTTTTCTGATAAACTCGAAGGGACGTACCTGCAAGGATGCGGTAAGCCTGCCGATAACTTCGGAAGCTCTCTCGTTTCCGAGTGCATTGTCAAGCAGCTCCTTGGCATATCCGATACCGCCCTCGGCAATATACTGCTGTGCAAGACAGAGCTCGTAAAACTCGTCCATCACATCATCCTTTACCTGCTGCGATACGCTTTTTGTATTTGCTATCTCAAGAGTCAGTGCCTCTATCTCTTCGTCCTTCAGATGCTTAAAAAGCTTCGAAGCCTTTTCAGGCCCGAGAGCTATCATAAGTATAGCTGCTTTCTGAAGTCCGTTGTAATCAGCCAGACTAGCCTTTGCTGCCATAATTCCTCCTTGAAAACCATACTTCCTAAATTTTTTGGTACTTCTGCTCCATTCCGTTTCACGGAACGGAGACGCGGCACCAGGACTCTTCCTCATGCCATGTGGTGCATCCTCAAATTATGGGTACTCCATTTCGCTTCGCGAAACGGAGCCGTGGCACCAGGACTCCGTCAGCCGCTATGCGGCTGCCACCTCGTGCCCTATTCCCATCCATCGTCGTTCAGCCAGTTACGTAGTAGTGCCGCAACGGCATCGGCGTTTTCATCGATATATTTTTCTATCATCTTTCTGGTTTCAGACTTTTCACCGAATTCAATATCCTCTAATGACTGATTCTCTCTGGTGGTCGCAAGCAAACGCTCTACAGAGAGTTCAGGCTCTGTCTCTACTACCTCTGCAGGCTTCATAGCTCTGAATACTACAAAGAGAAGCAGACCTACTATAAGAGCTGCAAGCAGTATCTCGAGAATAAGTGATAAGTTCATGCCTTCTTCTGTTGCCTTGCCTATATAGAACGCTTCCTCATATACTCTCAATGAAATATTCTGTACAGGTATACCACTGGCATCTGAAAACAACTGTTTTAAAGCATCGATCTCATCCTGATCATCCATTTCCGTCATGCTCTGATGAGTTTCCACATATCTCTCAAAAGTGGTATTCTCTAACTCACCTGCTTCTTCAAGACTCTCTTCCGTAATCTGAACAGCCTTTCTGAAGGTAAGAGCCATTCTTGATTTTTCATGATCTATAAAAGGCGAATTTTTAACAGTTTGAGTTACTCTCTCACTTGGTTTATAATTGTAGTGTTCCTCACTATATGTGCTGTTGCCAGAACCGGAAGTTTGTATATAATAATCCGGCTCATCATTAGAATCTGTTCCGGGTATATCTCCGGATGTGCCCGTGTTTTCAGAATTAATTTTGGTAACAGAATCATAAACACCTTGTTCCAAACCTTCCGCAGCAAGGTATTCTGTAAACATAA
>JAIKXA010000144.1 GCA_024684355.1 Lachnospiraceae bacterium | reverse complement strand
TAGGAGTTAATAAATCATATTTCTGTGATATAAAATGTTCATTAGTAGTTTTTATAAAGCAATCATTATATGTGTACTTTCCATATATAGAGAATGCAAAACACTTTCCAATTACCTTATCAATAATAATATAATTCTCACCCAATGTTTTTTTAAGTATTTCTAACTCTTTTTTTGATAAATTCACTTTGTCCAAACTCCTAAAGCAAAATAAACATTTTTTTTGCAACAGATATTTTGCAATCAACACAGGGTATTAGCATAGCCTGAAATGCATGATACAGGTCGGATTTGCCGGGCCATACGGTGTTTTTGAGCTTATTATTCTCATCAAGCTGATGGAACCAGGAACCACAAGTATGGTCAAGCACTGTCTCATCCAGATACTGCATAAACTTCGAGTAGTCGGATGCGTATCTCTCCTCCTTTGTTACCCTGTAAAGTACAGCAGAGGTATTGATCGCTTCTGCCAGAGTCCAATGCATCCTGTCATGTACGACTGGTTTTCCCTCCCAGTCGGTAGTATATACTATACCGGGAGCTCCATCAGCATTCCACGCATCATCTATTGCTCTGTTATATAAACTGCAAGCAATATCTATATATTCTTTTTCTTTTGTTTCTTCAAGCTTAGATGATAATGCCCACTGAGTTATAAGCCGTGCCCACTCTATGCCGTGCCCCGGAGTAGCTCCGTAAGGTTTAAACGGATCGTCAGGCTTCTCTTTATTCTTCTCTAAATCCGGCTGCCAGTCCGATGTAAAGTGCTCGGGTATACGGTATCCGTTTTCCTTTGCCCAGCCGGCTACTCTGTCTATGATACGTCCTGCTCTTACACGGTACTTTTCGTCATCAAGTGTATCAGCTGCCGCTAAAAACGCCTCTACCGTATGCATGTTTGCATTAATACCACGGTATTCATCAAGTTCCGTAAACTCTGTGTTCCAGGTATCTACAGATAAGCCTTCTTCTTCATCCCAGAAATACTTATCATATACTGCTAATGCTTTATCAAGTAGCTCCTCTGCACCTTTTACTCCGGCAAGCTTAGCGCTTGTAGCGGCCAGTATAACAAATGCATGAGCATAACACTGCTTATTGGGAAGTATTCCGCCGTCAGCGGTAATACCGGCATACCAGCCTCCGTTTTCTTTATCCTGCAGCTCTCCGCTAAGACCCTTTATAGCAGCTTCTGCCAGCTCCTTACATCCATCTATCCCCATCATACTGCCGATGCTGTAAACATGAGCCATACGTGATGTGATCCATGTTTCTCTCGGTCTGTCGGTCCAGGGGGTACCATCATCACCCAGGTAATAGCTGCTTCCGCCGGGTGAAGGGAACTTACGCCCAAACTCAAGGAGGCGGAGCGAGTTTTCATGAAGAAAGGTCTTATTTTCTGCTGTGTCGATTATATATTTGTTATTCATGTTATACCTTCTTGTCATCTAAAGGTTTCCCCTTGAGGGGATATATCGATGCACATAGTGCGAAGACATATCGAGCCACGGAGTGGCTTGATGCCGTCCCGGCTAGGGATGCCGTCCCTGGCGAAGGGAAGCTGTCAGCTTTAGCTGACTGATGAGGTGTACATCAATCAATCCACCTCATCCGGCCTCACTTTGTTCGGTCACCTTCCCCTCAAGTGGAAGGCTATAAAAATCAATATATCCGATAATTCCCGCTCAGCGCGAGCATGGCGAACATATACAGGCAGTTGTCATAATATCTGTACTTCCCCGTCTGCATAGGTGTATACCAAAGCTTTAATACGTATTGCCTTGCATATTCCCTAGCTTTCTCATCTGCCTTTGAATTATTAAGAACTGCAAGTGAACCCTCTGCATTGGTAGCAAGTAAACCAATGTTATGCTTTGCGTGCTCTTCAACCAATGTGCCGTCTATTTCGTATATGCCGTCATCTACACCGCCTCTGTCTTCTATAAAGAAGCGCTGTATCTTTGCTGCCAGGTCTGCCAGTTCAGCATTCTCACCACACCAGCAGGAATCCATAGCTATGTTAGCTATAGTACGGTATGCATCACTGAAGAACCAGTCATGACGCTGATGCATTCTTTTTACCCATTCGGGATTTAAAGGTTTTCCGTCATAATCTGAGTACTCCGGGCTCAAACCTGTTACAGGATGACTGGACTTTATTATATACTCCCTACTGGCTTTGGCAGCTTTACTCCAGAAATCCCTGTCAGCTTCATCAGCCCACTTGGCAAACTGTTCATAAAAATGCGGTAAATGGTACGATGTATCCGTATGTTCAACTTCAGGCACAAACTTGATATAGTGGTTATCATGGTTCCACATAGGGTAACCTTCTCTGTCACCTTCGCCGTTATGTATACATGCTTTAAGAATATCTCTTGCTTCTTTTGAATAATTATATATGCCTTCTCCGTCTCCCCATCTATGAGATGCCAGGAAAAGTGACATGGCGAAATATTCCTCACCATCAGGAGCGGGCCCTTTGCCTCTGACTGTTCCATCAAGGTTGCAGGACCATTTAAAATAACCCTGTCCGTAACCCTCCGGGATCCACATATATTTTTTTGTCCATGCCCAGATGCGGTCAAACTTTTCTTTTTCATCCATCTGGACACATACCATCATTGCGTATGACATACCTTCCGTACGCACATCGTTGTTTCCGGTATCGGTTATATACCCCATATCAGGACCCACATTTTCATAAAACCTTACGCCTTCCGGTCCGTTGTATATGGTATCAAAACATTCTCTGACTCTTTTTTCTACTTCTGATTCCGGTATACCGGCTTCTGCAAACAAGTTGCGATATGTCATAAAACTCTCCTATAAACCACTATCAATTAACTACTTTTATTTTTACCTTTGTACTAAATCCCTTATAAGAAAGTGTAATAGCACAGGTTCCCTTCTTTTTAGCCTTTACCTTACCATCTTTAGTAACGGTAGCTATCTTCTTTTTACTGCTCTTAAAGGTTACGGTAGCTTTTTTAACCTTAGTATAACCGGCCTTATCAAATACAGTATATGTTATAACCGCAGTCTTGCCCTTTTTAAGCTTCTTGGGAGCATAATCTACGACTATCTCATAAATGTCCCATTCACATACATAGCCGGTTTTAAATTCCGCATTACGATCTCCCCAGCATAATTCATCTGAATCGACTTTATTATCTGTAACAGTTTTTGCATCTCCAAATGTAGCATATGTGTCAAACTTCTGTGTAACAACATCATATCGCCCATCAGGCTGGTCATCTGCCCAGTTTTCATACTTGATCTTATTCCCTGTTACACTCTTCCAGGTAAAATCAAGCATCTTCTTAAAGGTAGTATCCGGTAATGCAGTATTGTACAGCCCTATCCAAAGTTCTGCATTCTTTTTCTTTGTATACTCCCATATCGCGTTCTCTTCATCTTTGTCCATAAATACAACAAGATGTCCGCCTAAGATTTCACATGCGGCTTTAGCTTCTTCCCAGGTTACAGCATCTTTATAATAATAGTAAAAATGTCCGTTATACTCATATGCATCTTCCGGTATGCTCATTTTAGCGTTAGCTTTAGCCGGATCAAATACGCAAAGAAGCGCTGCGAAAACAATTGTTAAAACCCCAAAAATAATAGTTCTTTTCATAGTG
>JAIKXA010000120.1 GCA_024684355.1 Lachnospiraceae bacterium | reverse complement strand
AGCCTGAAAAAGGTGAAGTTATCGAAGTAAAGAATAAGAAATATACCGTTACCAAGCTTGGTACAGTTAAGACAGGAAAGAAGGGTAAGGTTACCTTCTCCAAGTCAGCAAACGAAGGTAAGGAAGCTCCCAAGACAGTTGAATACGCAGGAGTTACCTACAAGGTTAAAGTAGTTGACTGATAATCTTAAACTAAGAAACATGAAATGTAGTATGCGCTTCCCACAAAAGGGAGGCGCATACTAATATCAATCATTGGGACGGTTTTATATGAAAAAGAAGATACTGTTTTATATAATACTTAGTTTTGCATTTATATTCCTTTGTCTTGTGAAAGTTATTCCGGCAAAGGCTGATTATGATGCATCAAATGATGTTAAAAGTATTATAGACGGTATCATTTTTTTTAATACAGGAAACACAGAAGATTCAAGTGAAGCGGTTTCGAAAGAATCACGAGATATAAAGATCAAAGAATATGTAGAAAATACTCTGCCTAATAACATCGGCGGCACAGCGGAATGGTATGCATTGGGACTTTATCAGTACGGAGATTATGATTTTACCGCATACAGAAAAGCGCTGGTAAATTACCTAAGTGAAAAAGAGATAGGCGGAGCTTCTACAAGACTTAAGTTTGCGTTGCTTTTGGCCTTTGTTTCCGATGATGGTGATATAGACAAAGCAACAGGCAGATTATATGATTCGGATTTTATCGAAAAAGCTTTAAAAGATGATTCCATAGGCGGACAGGGTATCATGAGCTACGTGTTCGGCCTGCATCTGTATAATAACGGATATAAAGGTACTGTTTCCGAAGAAGAGATAATCGATACATTCAGGGAGCTTCAGCATGAGGATGGTGGCTGGTCTGTTATGGGGGATAACGGTGATGTGGATGTAACCGCAATGGTACTACAGGCATTGGCTCCATTGACTGATAAAGCTTTTGTACCCGCTCCGGGAAATACCGAGACAGGACTTACCGAGTATACCGCATCTATCATTACGATGGCTAAACGAGGGATAGAGTTCTTATCGGAAAAACAGGATGATGATGGCGGATATGCAGGTTTTGGAGTCAAAAATGCGGAGAGTACCGCACAGGTTATAGCAGCTATGTCAGCTCTGGGTATTGACTGTGCGACTGATGCAAGATTTGTAAAGAACGGTAATTCACCTATAGACGGAATTGCTAAATTCAGACTGGAGGACGGCAGTTTTTCTCATGATGAAAGCGGGGTGTCAAGTCCATCCGCAACAGTACAGACCTTTTATTCCATGGTAGCTTATCTTAGGATGAAGGAAGGACTGTCTCCTCTGTATGTGAAGGACAGTAATGAAAAGAAACTCGTCGAAATATACGATGAGAAGATCAATACTGATACTCAGGATGAAAAAGATGGTAATGAACCCGGTATCAATACTTATAGTGACGGTAATAACGGGGATAAATCCGATACAAATAATAATGGCTTTAACAGTGATAGCAGTAATAAAAACGATGTCATTGATAAAACTCCAAATGATAACAATGTATCGTCCGGCTCAGGTTACAAGCCTATTGCAATAGCGATACTTGCAGGTGTGTGTCTTTTGATATGCGGAATACTGTTTGCCCTTAAAAAGCATTGTAAAAACTTTCTGTTTGTCGGTATAGTCGGTATTATCGGTGTATTGATCATCATACTCACCGATTTTTCCAAGCCTGAGGATTATTATGGAAAGGCTACCGACAAAGAGAATACGGTAGGTACCGTAACTATGTCCATACGCTGTGATATATTAAAGGATAAAGAACGCAACGAACATATACCTGAGGATTATTGTATACTCGATACCACGGAGTTTAAGATCTCGGAAAATGAGTCGGTATACGATATATTGCTTGAAGCAGCCAAGGAGTACAGCATCAGCGTAGAGCATGAGGGCGGCTCGGATATAGTATACATATCGGGTATCAATTACCTGTACGAGAATGATTACGGAGACTTGTCCGGATGGGTATATAAGGTAAACGGTGTGCTGCCTTCGGTCGGATGCGGTGGATATAAATTAATAGACGGAGATATAATAGAGTGGTGTTATACTCTTGATCTGGGAAATGATGTAAGTTAACGATTGCATAAAAATCAATCAGAGAACCGTCTCATAGATCAAAGAAAGGAGTAATATGCGGGATATAAAAGAATATAATCCGGTAACGGTCTTTATATATTATTTGTCTGCCGTATTGGTTTCAATGTTTACCATGAACCCGGTCCTGCATATCATATCTTTTGTGGGAGGGTTCATACAGTTTCTGATCATACCGGCTAAAGGAAAGTTTAGGACACATATATGGTATTTTCTCATAGGATTAATACTTGCTACCATAAGGCCGTTGTTTTCACATAACGGTGCGACGGTACTTTTTATTATAAATGATAACCCAATCACAAAAGAAGCTTTTATATTTGGCTTAAATTCGGCGATAATGGTGGTGGGAGTGCTGTATCTGTTCAGTGTGTTTTCTGAAATAATGACTAGCGACAGGCTGTTATATGTATTCGGAAAAACATCACCTAAAAGTGCACTTATCATGTCGATGGGACTAAAGTTTATCCCGATGCTTCGCAGGCAGAGAAAGATAACTGCGGATGCGCAGACAGCCATAGGGATGAATAAGGATGATAATGTGATCGACAGGATACACGGCGGATTAAACGTATTCTCCGCCACGGTATCGTGGGGACTTGAGAATGGTATCATTACTGCGGACAGTATGGCGGCACGCGGATACGGAGAAGGAAAACGTACCGTGTATTCCAGATATTCGTTTAAAAGAAGAGATTTACTACTTATAGTGATATCGCTTGGTCTGCTTGCACCTGTTATAACTGCTATCATAAAGGGTTCGTTTGATACAGTGTTTTATCCGCTTTTTACAGTGGCTGAGCTTGATACTATAGCTATAATCGGTTACATATCATATGCAATACTGATGATGATACCTATCATATTGAAACTATTGGAGACCTTCAGATGGAAATACTTAATGTCGAAAATCTGAAATTTAAATATCCGAAGACCGAAAAGTACGTGGTCGATGATGTGAGCTTTCATGTAAATGAAGGTGAATTTGTCGTACTGTGCGGACCTACGGGAAGCGGTAAATCGACTTTGCTAAAGTTACTAAAACCTGAGATATCGCCATTAGGTGATAAACAGGGACATGTAAAGCTGTTTAACGAAGAGATAGACCGTGACATTGAAGAAAAAAAGATAAAGGCATCCCGCATCGGTTACGTATGCCAGAACCCGAAAGAGCAGGCTGTAACAGACAAGGTATGGCACGAACTGGCATTCGGACTTGAAAACATGGGAATACCACAGAATGCCATGGGAGCCGGCATAGCTGAGATGGCGTCTTATTTCGGTATAGAGGACTGGTATGAAAAAAGAGTGGATGAGCTGTCGGGCGGACAACTGCAGATATTAAATCTGGCTTCTGTAATGGTGATGAATCCCGATATACTGATCCTGGATGAACCGACGGCACAGCTTGATCCGATAGCAGCATCTGAATTTCTAATGACTTTAAAGAAGTTAAATAATGATTTTGCGCTGACCGTGATCATAGCCGAGCATCGTCTGGAAGAACTGGTCCCCGTATGTGACAGACTGTTTGTGATGGATGACGGAAAACTGATATCAGACGGAGCACCCAAAGATATACTTAAAAGCATGGACCCTTCAAGTGAGATATTTGATGCACTCCCTTCGGCATACAGAGTATATAAAGGACTAAACAATGATAAAGATACAGAGTCGCCTGTAACGATCAGGGAAGGCAGAGACTATCTGGCCGGATTCATAAAAGAGAGCAAAAAGGAATCGGCCTCAACGGATAATAGAGAGTCAAGTAATGTAACCAATATAAGTATAAAAGAAAAGAAGATTGTTAACGATCCGGCATTGGAGTTTAAGGATGTAAGCTTTAGGTATGATAGAGAGCTTCCCGATGCTATAAAAGAACTTAATTTCACCGTGGAAAAAGGCGAGATATTCTGTATACTCGGAGGAAACGGATCGGGAAAGACAACAGCTCTAAATGCTTCAGCAGGACTTATAAAGCCTTATGAAGGAAGTATAAAGGTTTTTGGAAAGAAGCTGAAGGAGTATAAAAATGGGAGCCTGTATAATAAATGTCTTTCAATGCTGCCACAGGATGTACAGACACTTTTCCTGCATAATACGGTCAGAGAAGAGTTTGAGAGTAGAAAGGCTCTGGACAGATTAAAAGAATTCCCTTTTGATATAAGCGGTATTATGGACAGACACCCTTATGACATCTCAGGGGGCGAGCAGCAGCTGGTGGCTCTTGCATTGGTAATGATCACAGACCCTAAGATAATTCTTTTGGATGAGCCTACCAAAGGACTTGATGCGTATAGGAAAAGAAATCTGGCAGAGATACTTAAAGCACTAAAGGCTTCGGGTAAAACCATAGTGACTGTCACGCATGACGTTGAATTTGCTGCAATGTGTGCTGACAGATGTGCATTGTTTTTTAAGGGGAGTATCGCATCGGAAGGTGATGTACACAGCTTCTTTGTAAATAATAATTTTTATACAACATATGTATGCCGTATGTGCCGTGGTATATGCGACGGACCGGTTACGGTGGATGAAATTATAGAAACTATAGGAAAAGGTATTTAAAGGAGGAAAAACTTATGATGGACATTATGCAACTGGGTGAGGGGACCTATAGGATTGATGACGACAGAGTACGCTTTTTCGTACTGGAAGGTAAGGACAAGGCTATAATGATCGACAGCAGCATGAACAATGCCAATGCTATAGACGGAGCCAAAAAGGTTACCGATAAACCTTTGGAAATAGTTAATACTCATGCCGACCGTGATCATATTGCCGGTAACTGTGCATTTGAAAAGATGTATATGAGCCCTGCTGAGGAGCCTGTATATAGGGAAAATGGCGGACAGGGTACGATCATCCCTGTAAAAGAGGGTGATATCATAGATCTCGGAGACCGTCCGTTAGAGGTTATAGATATACCGGGACATACACCCGGCAGCATCGCTCTTTTGGATATTAAAAACAGAGTGCTTTACTCTGGTGATACCGTTCAGTCCGGTATAATATTCATGTTTGGTAAAAACAGAAATATGGATACATTTATAGAGAGCTTAAAGAAGCTGGAGAAGATCAGTGACAGGTTTGATCTTATCTATCCTTCACATGACAGATGTCCCGTAAAACCTGATATTATCCCTAAGCTTATAGAAGGGGCTGAGCAGGTGCGTGCAGGGAAAGCCGAAGGGAAAGAGATGGATCTGTTCGGCAATAAGGTCATGATGTACAGATTTGAGTATGCAGGATTCTTTTGTGAATTGTAAATAGTAGCATATAGATTGTTTTGTTATTATTATAGGTTTATGAAGGACAGCACAGGATGATAGTCATAAAGAACAATAAATTGAAAAGAATACTCGGACTAACCATCCCTCTTGTAGTTATACCGGCGATAGCGATATGCGGTTCTGTTATTTTCTCAGAGCAGAAGCACATATTTGTATCACTGGTGGTGGCTTTCTTTTCACTGGTCCTGTTTATCACTGGATTTGAAAGGAAGGTTACGGGCACAAGAAGGATGGTACTTGTGGCTGTCATGACAGCTGTAAGTGTGCTTGGCAGATTTATACCTTTTTTTAAACCGATCACAGCACTTACAGTCATTACTGCAATGTACTTAGGTGGTGAGGCAGGCTTTCTGGTAGGCGCTTTTTCAGCACTGCTTTCAAACTTTTATTTCGGTCAGGGACCGTGGACAGCATTCCAGATGCTTGCATGGGGACTCATCGGATACGTGGCTGGGCTCATTGCCGAGTCATTGAAAAGAAACAGAGCACTGCTTCTTACATATGGAGTACTGTCCGGTATAGCATTTTCGCTAATCATGGATGTCTGGACGGTGCTGTGGTACAGTGCAGGATTTGATATGGAGCTTTACCTTGCCTCTATAACAGCGGCGATACCGCATACCATACTGTATGCAGTATCCAACTTTATTTTCTTATTCTTCCTGGCTAAACCTTTCGGGGATAAGCTTGAGCGTATAAAAGTAAAATACGGAGTATAAAAAGACTGTATAAACCGAATGGCTTATACAGTCTTTAACTTTATTCTTCAGTTTCATTTTTTACGGGCATAAGCTCGATCTTAACCTTGGTCACTCGGTTTTTGGCAGTTGCCGCAACAGTGTATTTAACATTATCCCATTCAATGGATTCACCCTTAGCGGGTAAATGATTTAGTAAGTTGATAACGTGACCGGCTATGGAGTCATAATCATCGGATTTAAGGTCTAAGCCGCAGGCTTTGTTAACGTCATCAAGACTGGCTGCACCCTGTGCTTCAAAGGTGGTCTCATTGACACGTCTAACGCTGTCTACCTCGTCGGTATCGGTCTCATCCCTTATTTCACCGACTATTTCTTCTATCAGGTCCTCTATAGTGAGCAGTCCGGCAGTTATGCCGTATTCATCAAGAACTATAGCCATGGATTTGTATTTATCCTTAAGCTCACTCATTAGCTCGGAGGTTTTCTTGGTTTCAAATGTAAAGAATGGTTCACGCATGTATTCGGTAACCTTGAAAGGTCTGTTGGGATTATATTTAACAAGCAGATCTTTTGCCCAGATGATACCTATTATGTTGTCATGTGATTCGTGGTATACGGGCATTCTGGAGTACTGGTCTTTACGGAATATGCTGATAAGCTCGTCGTAGGTCACCGTGTCTTCAACACAAGTCATGTTGATGGCGGGCACCATTACGTCTCTTGCCACCGTATCACCGAAATCAACCACGTTGTTGATCATCTCGTGTTCTTCGTGCTCTATGACACCATCCTGGGCACTTGCTTCAACTATGGTAAGAAGTTCGTTTTCGGTCATATGCGATCCTGATTTTTCAGGGTCTATCCGAAGTATGAACATAACTCCTTTGGCCAGCCCGGATACGAGGAAGGTCAGAGGGGTGAGAAGTATCATAAGCAGGTTGATCAACGGAGCATAAATAAATGCCATCTTTTCCGCATGGATAGTAGCCATGGTCTTGGGAGTGATCTCACCGAATATGAGTACCAGTAAGGTCAGTATACCTGTTGCAATACCGATTGCGGCATTGCCGAAAAGCTTCTGCGCAAAAACTGTCGTTAATGCAGAAGCGGCTATATTTACTATATTGTTGCCGATAAGGATAGTACTTAAGAATTTTGTTTTTTTATCGAGTAAGGACAGAACAAGCCCGGCCCTCTTAGAGCCTTCTTCAGCCATGGACTTGATCCTCAGCTTATTTAATGATGTAAATGCAGTTTCAGCAGATGAGAAAAATGCGGATAGCAATAAAAGAACAAATAATATTATCAATCGCGCCGCGTCACCGGAATCCAAAATATCACACTCCTTGATCATGTAATAGTTATATATGTTGTCTAAGTCTGCAAAATCCAAGAATTACATATGAATTTGAGAAATAGTATAGGGAATCTATGGGAAAAAGTCAATAGATAATATTGTATGGATATTTTTATTGTAAATATAAAAAAATATACCAAAAATGTCGATATAACAGTATAGGGTTATTTACAAAAGGGCTATTCGC
>JAIKXA010000117.1 GCA_024684355.1 Lachnospiraceae bacterium | reverse complement strand
AGAAGTATTGCAGAATGCCGATGACCTTAAAAACTGGGTCAGCAAAATAGAGAGATAAAAATAAAAAGCTTCAGTCAAAACTGAAGCCTTTTTTATAACAGGGATAGCAGGATTCGAACCTACAGATGACGGAGTCAGAGTCCGTTGCCTTACCGTTTGGCGATATCCCTAAACAATCAACACATGAGATTATAACTCATAGCTTAGCCTTTTGCAAGGATTTTTTTAAAATGAAATGAAAAACATTACAAAATAATTATCAGAATTGACTGACAATACAAAGCATTTAAAATAAATTGATTTTTATGACGAAGAAAGTTATAATATTGTCATAACTAAAAGAAGGAGGCCGATCCATGAGAAAACGGATCCTTGAATACCGCAGGATGATGGATGAGCTGCTCGCAAGGCTCGAGGCAGGCGATAAAGACGTGGATATTATGGCACTTAAGACGGAACATACGGTCCAGATATCCTTTTTCCAACATGAGAGACTTATCCATCTGATAGTTACTGTGCTGTTTGCTATACTGGAGTTTATGTCGTTTTTATTTGTTCTGATAATGCCCAATATCGGGACCATCCTGCTCACATTTGCAGTGCTGGTGCTGCTGATACCTTATATCAGGCATTATTATCTGTTGGAAAACGAAGTCCAGAAAATGTATGTTCAATATGACAGGATCGTAAAGCTGTTAAACAATAATACTTGCTTACTAAAATAAAATATGGTAAAATGTTTTACAAGCGTATAAAAATGACATGCACCGGATAGCGTATCCGGCGATGAGAGTAAGAGAAACACGGCATTATGAAGGGAAAATGATGCGGTGAAAAACGGAGGTAAACAGGGGTGTACGGCAAAAAAAGCTTAATCGTTTTAGCAGGCATTTTATGTCTGGCCTTTTATATTCCCAATAATCCGGTTTATGCCCAAAACTGTATGTCCGTATACGATCTCGGAGATGCTGCTGCCGATACGGAAAACGGGGATGCATATGTTTATGACGGGCTTTTATATCTTATCGATCCAAGCGACGGGTCAGCTGCACTGACCGGTGCGGAGTCAGAAAAGCTTACCAAGCTTATAATCCCGGATGAGATTCACTTTAATGATGAAAAGATACCGGTTACGGCGGTTGACAACTATGCTTTTGAAGGAAGCGGGATAAAGACCGTCAAATTCGGTGCAAACATAACCAGAATAGGTGAAGGAGCCTTTGCTTTCTGCAGCAACCTCAAAAAAGCAGCATTTCCTTTAGGGTGTAAAGAGATCAGCGATGCGGCGTTTTTTATGTGCGAAAAGCTTGCCGATATCGATATAGGCAGTGCTACCGGGATAGTATATATAGGTGAAGGAGCGTTTGCGGGAACAGCCATAAGCAGGTTCATGCTTCCGGATACGGCCGAGACCGTCGGGCCTGCTGCTTTTTCCGGATGCACGGAGCTTAAGAGCTTCAGCATCGGAAAGAAGTGCAGCTGGATAGGCGAAGGTGCATTTTCCGATTGCATATCGCTTTCGGATATAAATGTATCGGAAAAAAATAAGAGCTTTTCGGTTAAAGACGGCTGCATATATTATGAAGACAGCCAGCTTATATCTGCGGCAGCAGCTAAAGGAGACGTGATCATACAGGACGGTACCGAAAGGATACTGCCGTACGCGTTTGAAGGAAATACGGCGGTTACATCCGTAACTGTCCCGGAGAGCGTTAAAGAGCTGGACGGGTTTGCTTTTGCCAACTGTACGGGAGTTAAAAAGATAATTCTTCCCGCGGGGCTTAAATCGATCGGAGACAATGTTTTTTCGGGCTGTACGAAACTTACGGGTATAACCGTTCCCAAGTCGGTGGAAACGATATGCGGAAACCCGTTTAAGTACTGTCCGTCTTTAAAGAAGATAAAGGTGGCAAAGGGAAACAAAAACTATAAGGCCGTAAGCGGCATGCTTACATCATATGATAAGAAAACACTTATAGCGGCACCGGGAAAGAGCGGCAGCATAGAGCTTTATTCAAAATGCAAGATCATAGGCGACTTTGCTTTCTGCGGAAACACCGGACTGACAAGTCTCAAGACAAATGATAAGCTTAAAAAGATAGGCGTATCCGCTTTTTATGACTGCGAAAACCTGGAATATATTTATTTTGCGAACAGAAATGTAAGTCTGCCGGAGAGCAGCTTCTATGAAGATCTTTATTCAACGGATGAAGAACAGTATTGCCCGGTATTCGGTAACTGTAAGGAAGGACTTGAGATAAATATTCCTTTTGATACGGGATCGGGAGCTGAAGGCTCACTTGAATATATGATCAGGCTGCATACAACCGGCTCGGTCATCATCACTACCAGATGAACAGTTTTTACGTAAAAGATAAAACCGGTAGAGGGAGGAACGGATGAAGATAAGCTCTCTTTTGATCAGAAATTTTAAAACGATCAAAGAACTGAATATTGACAAGATTGAAAATGCGTTTATCATCGTCGGAAAAAACAGTACAGGTAAGACCACTATCTTAAAAGCGATCCTGGCAGTGGCGGGCGAGTATGCGGTAAAGAGTACGGATTTTAACGATCCGGGCAGAAATATTGAGATAGCCGTCAATCTGGAGATCACAAATGCCGATATCCTGGAGCTTCATTCCAAGGGTAAGATAAGCAAGTATAAGAGCTTTGATATGTGGTATGAAGAGTTTTGCAGCGATCTGCCCACCTTCGTAAGGGGCGGGAGAGAGCCGGACTCCGATTCATACGAACAGGAGGACCAGGCAGAGATACTGGAGGAAATGTATGCTCCCGGAGCCGAGATAAATCCTTCGGAATACGGCGGACTCCTTTCATTCTCGTTTGTTGTGGATACCGACCTTACCATAAGATATTCCGATGGTATCAACAAAAACAATATCTATATCAAAAAACTGTTCCCTAAGGTGTATTTCTTTGATGTAACGAGAAATGTGCGTGAGATACAGGACAGTATTTTCATGGTCCAGACCAAGTCGGCGTTAAACAAGGTAAGGGATACGGTATGTGTTTACGATGAGACGCGCCCATGTACAAGGTGCTTCAGGTGTATACCGGAAATTATCAAAAAGCCGTCCGATGAGCTCTCCATACTTGAGACCACAAAGCTGCTCGAGTATAAACTCGGACAGCTGAATATGGATGATTTTATAGAAAGACTGAATTATTATTATATACGCAACAGCGGAAGAAAGCAGGATATCGAGTTCAGGGTCAAGCTTAATACAAAAGAGCTTTTTACCATGGATACGGTCGTTATGCAGAAAGACCATTACGGAGCCGACTCGGTGGATACTTTAAGTGCCGGAGCAAAAAGTATTTATATCCTGTCCCTGCTTGAGGCTTATGTTGATGAAAACAGCAATATCTCGAGTATCATAATGATCGAGGATCCCGAGATATACCTTCATCCCCAGCTTCAGAAAACGGCGAGTGAGATCCTATACAGGCTTTCAAAGAAAAACCAGGTGATATTCTCGACGCACTCGCCCAACATGATATTTAACTTTAAATCCTCACAGATAAATCAGGTGGTACTGGATAAGGACTATAACACCACCATTTCGGAAAATACCGATATCAACAGGATACTGGACGATCTCGGATATTCTGCCGGGGATGTCATGAATGTAAACTTCGTATTTATAGTAGAAGGCAAGCAGGACAGCAACAGACTGCCGATGCTTCTTAAGAAATATTATTCGGAGGTTTACAATGACGACGGTACTCTTCAGAGGATATCCATCATCACGACAAACAGCTGTACAAACATAAAGACATATGCTAACCTTAAGTATATCAACCAGCTGTATTTAAAGGACCAGTTCCTGATGATCCGCGACAGCGACGGAAAGAAACCGGAAACGCTTGTAAAACAGCTTTGTTCTTACTACAGTGACAGGGCTAAAGAGGATCCGGCAAACATCCCCAGGATCACGCGGAAAAATGTGCTGGTTCTAAAGTATTATTCGTTTGAGAACTATTTCTTAAATCCCAAGATCATGGCTAAGATCGGCGTGATCAAGACGGAAGAAGAGTTTTACAATACGCTTCTCTACAAGTTCAAGAGCTATCTGTACAGGCTTCCGAGCGCAAGACGTATGAAGGAAGTTACGGGACTTGTGATAAAAAGCAAGGAAGACATAAAGCGCAATATGGAAACCATAAAGATCTTCATGCGCGGGCACAACTTGTTTGATATCTTTTACGGAAGATACAAAGGGGATGCCGAGAACGAGATACTGACAAAATACATAGACGAGGCACCCAGAGAGGAATTTGCCGATATCCTGAATGCGATAGACAATTTCATTTATTTCATGAACCGCAGGCGTGAGGATGAAGAGCTGGGTCTGTCGGACGGTGTTACAGAGGTATATAAAGGAAAACATAAACATAAAAACAAATATAACAGAGTATAAGGAGAGAATCATGTTTAAATTATTCATCAACCCCGGGGTAGCAAAAGGTCACATCAATCCTGAATTACAGGGACATTTTTCGGAGCATCTCGGAAGATGCATCTATGAGGGTATATATGTTGGAGAGAATTCGGATATTCCCAATGTAAACGGTATGAGAAAGGACGTCGTAGAGGCGTTAAAGGAGATGAAGATACCCGTACTTCGCTGGCCCGGCGGATGCTTTGCGGATGAGTATCACTGGAAGGACGGCATAGGTCCCAAAGAAGGCAGAAAGAAAATGATCAATACCCATTGGGGCGGAGTGTTGGAGGATAACAGCTTCGGTACCGATGAATTTATGGAGTTGGTAAAACAGCTCGGCTGTAAGTCATATATCAACGGCAATGTGGGCAGCGGCACCGTTCAGGAAATGAGCGAGTGGGTTGAATACATGACCTTTGAGGGCGTTTCTCCCATGGCTGATATGAGAAAGAAAAACGGACATGAGGAAGCCTACAAGGTTGATTATTTCGGCGTAGGCAACGAGAACTGGGGCTGCGGCGGAAACATGAATCCCGATTACTACGGAAATCTTTACAGAAGATATCAGACATATATCAGAAACTATAATCCCGAAAACAAGATCAGCAAGATCTGCTGCGGTGCAAATGCCGGTGATTACGAGTGGACGGATGTCGTTATGAAGACCTGTTTTAAGAACGCAGAGCATTTCCACGGCTTTATGAACGGACTTTCGCTCCACTACTATACCGTACCCAATGACTGGGCACATAAGGGAAGCGCAACCGACTTTAACGAGGAAGACTGGTACAATACTTTAAATAAAACTCTGTTTATGGAAGAACTTATCAACCATCATACAGCCATAATGGACAAGTATGACAAGGACCATAAGGTTGGACTTATGGTTGATGAATGGGGTACCTGGTACGATGTAGAACCCGGTACGAATCCCGGATTCCTTTATCAGCAGAATACTATCAGGGATGCTCTGGTAGCAGGTATCAACCTCAATATCTTCAACAAGCACTGTGACAGGGTAAAGATGGCTAACATAGCCCAGCTTGTAAACGTACTGCAGTCGGTTATCCTTACCGAGGGCAGCAAGATGGTTAAGACACCTACTTATTACGTATTTAACATGTACAAGGCTCATCAGGATAATGAGCTTTTGGACAGTGCTATTGAGAGCGAGAAGATCGGTACCGAAAAGAACAAGGTTCCCAACCTTTCCGAGTCCGTATCGATCGATAAAGACGGAAAGCTCCATATCACATTATGTAACCTTTCATGTACCGATGCTTACGATATCAAGGCTCTTGTGGCAGACAGGAAGCTTTCCAAGGTATCGGGTGAGATCGTTACAGGCAGGATGAATGCTTACAATACTTTCGATGCGCCCGATACGGTCCATACCGAAAGCTTTGCGGCAGAGCTCTGTGAAGGCGGTATTTCGTTCAGTATCCCTGCCTGCAGCGTACTGCATCTGACTGCGGAGTAAGCTTACACTGAAGTATCCGGTCGGTATAAGATGCATAATATTCAGGGTAAAAAAGAGAATGAGAAAAAAGATATTTAATATCATCCAGATAGGGAGCAGGGATAATATGCCGAGCCGTATGTTTGACATAGGCCTCACGGTTGTTATCCTGCTGAATATCCTGGTGACTTTTCTTCAGACATTTGATGAGCTTTCGGAACTGTCGACGGTTTTTACGGTGATAGAAGGCGTGACGGTGATCGTATTCTGTATAGAGTATATCTTAAGACTGATCACGGCGGACTATCTGTATCCGGAAGATTCCAAGGTTAAGAGCAGACTGCATTTTATGGTCTCTTTTGACGGCGTGGTGGATCTGCTTACCATACTCCCGTTTGTGTTCCTGTCGGGCTTTATTGCATTCAGGATATTAAGGATAGTACGAATATTTCACCTGTTCAGGATCAATACGCAGTATGACTCGTTCAATGTCATCAGGCTTGTCATCCATGACAGATGGAAACAGATCGGTTCTTCGCTGGTCATCATTTTTATAATAATGCTTGCAGCTTCGCTGGGAATGTATTCGGTTGAACATGCTGAGAACGAAGGCTTTGAAAATGCTTTTTCCGGAATGTGGTGGAGTGTATCTGCTCTGCTTACCGTCGGTTACGGAGATATCTATCCGATAACCGTTATCGGAAAGATCATGGGAATTATCATCGCATTTGCCGGTGTCGGTCTGGTGGCCATACCTACCGGTATCATAAGTGCCGGATTCGTTGAGCAGTACAGGCTTAATTCCGAATCAGAAAGAAACTTTACAGATGTGGAAAAGATAGGCGAGATAGTACTTTCTCACGGGCATGAGTTTGTAGGGAAAAAGGTGATCGAGGTTAAGGAAAAGTACGGATGCACATTGTATTTGGTGATAAGGGATGAGCTTATGCTGCTGCCTACCGATACTTTGATCTTGAAAGAGAACGATATTGCGGTTATAAGATCGGAGAAATTGGCAAAAAACGAAAAAAATAAGAAAACAAAATAAAAAAAGGGGCTGTCGTACCTGATGAAAAGCATCCGGTTCGACAGCCCCTTTTTTTGGCTTAAGTGCGGGTCTGAAGTCAGACTTCACGCCTGCACCGCTGCCTTAAGCGCCGTCCGGGAATCTGTATGCGGGTCCTCCCAAACGACAGACTTACAAAGCCTAATCATACATTTTTTTTACAGCTTTGTCAAGGGATGGATTTTTAAATTTTTCCTTGCAAGAACACAAAAAAAGTATTAAAATATATAATGTATTGTTATATGCCGTCAAATGCCGTAAAAGCGCATTTGGCAGTCTATAAGGAAGGATGTAGGGGGCATGAAGAAAAAAATTGCGGTCATGGCCAACGGCTGGAACTCGGAAAATCTTTCAAACTTTATGATGGGCCTTACGGATACTATTCCTGAAGAGTTTGCGGATTTCTTTATTTTCCTGGGGTATGGGACTTACGGTTATCCTGAAAATGCAAAGCGGGCTGAAAGCGTAGTATATGATCTTCCCGATCTGAAAAAATATGACGCTATCATTATATTCGGTCCCGGACTTAACTTCCAGGATGTTATAGAAAAAATACAGAAGGATGCGGATGAGGCAGGTCTGCCTGTTATCAGTATAGGACTTAAGCAT
>JAIKXA010000059.1 GCA_024684355.1 Lachnospiraceae bacterium | reverse complement strand
GGATGCCTGCGAGTTTTTCCGTGCGCAGGGCGAGACCATAGGTCAGGCTACGGTATACCGTCAGTTGGAAAAGCTGGTGAATGAAGGTATAGTAAATAAATATATTATAGATACAAACAGTCCGGCATGTTTTGAATTTACCGGAGGAACACATTGTACGGAGGAAACCTGTTTTCACTGCAAGTGTGAAAAATGCGGGAAGCTCATACATATGCACTGCGATGAATTAAATGAGCTGGAGTCACATCTTTACGAGCATCATCAGTTCCGTATGGATCCGAAGAGAACGGTATTCTACGGTATATGTGATGCGTGCCAGGCTGAAAACTAAAAGAAATTGAGGTTTGTTATTAATGTCATTTATAACTGTTAAAAATCTTGAGGTCGGCTATGAAAAGAAAACCATAACCGAACCCATAAGTTTTAAGGTTGACAGGCAGGACTATCTTTGCATAGTGGGAGAGAACGGTGCAGGAAAAAGCACGCTGATGAAAACCCTGCTCGGGCTTATAAAGCCGGTGGGCGGTGAGATAATATTCGGTGACGGCCTAAAAGCAAATGAGATAGGATATCTGCCGCAGCAGACGGTGGTGCAGAGGGATTTCCCGGCATCAGTTAGGGAAATAGTACTTTCCGGCTGCCAGGCACGTGCCGGATTCCGGCCATTTTATAATAAAGAAGAAAAGAAGCTGGCGGAAGAAAATATGGAAAGAATGGGGATAACCCGGCTTGCCGACAGCTGTTATCGTGAGCTGTCCGGCGGACAGCAGCAGCGTGTGCTTTTAGCGAGGGCATTATGTGCCACGAGAAAAGTCCTTCTGCTTGATGAGCCCGTATCGGGACTTGATCCGAAGGTAACCGCCGACATGTATGAGTTGATAAACGGGCTTAACCGGGACGGTATCACTATCATCATGATCTCTCATGATATAGCTGCCGCCGTGAGATACGCTACCCATATCCTTCATATAGGTGCTAACCTGTTCTATGGCAGCAGGGAAGAATATATGGAAAGTGATGAAGGCAGATTCTTTTTGATGAGTCAGGAAGGCGGAAGAGGTAATGTTTGATAAGCTTTTTACATATCTGCAATATCCTATGGTTATAAACGCTCTGATAGTGGGAGTGCTGATATCACTGTGCTCTTCATTGTTCGGAGTGACTTTGGTGCTCAAAAGATATTCGTTCATAGGTGACGGATTATCTCATGTGGCTTTTGGAGCCATGGCTATAGCCACGGTCATGAAGCTTACAAACAACATGCTGCTGATACTTCCGGTGACAGTCGTATGTGCGGTGTTACTCTTAAAGACCGGTCAGAATGCAAAGATAAAGGGCGATGCTGCCATTGCCATGATCTCGGTCGGAGCGCTCGCCCTTGGATATCTTATAATGAATGTTTTTTCCACATCTGCGAATATTTCCGGAGATGTGTGCAGTACTTTGTTCGGATCAACCTCAATACTTACGCTTGACAGCACGGAAGTGGTGCTGTGCATAATACTGTCGGTTGTTGTTATTGCTGTCTTTATCCTGTTTTATAACAAGATTTTTGCGGTTACCTTTGATGAGAGCTTTTCAAAAGCTTCGGGAGTACGTACCAATGCTTACAATTTCCTGATCGCAGTGGTCATAGCGGTGATAATAGTGTTAGCCATGAATCTGGTAGGCTCACTGCTCATTTCGGCACTTATCATATTCCCGGCACTCTCAGCCATGAGGATTTTCCAAAGTTTTAAGAAGGTAACGGTGTTTTCAGCCGTATTTTCAGTCATATGCGCGGTCTTGGGACTTATTATCTCCATAATGACCGGCACACCGGTAGGCTCTACAATTGTAGCCACTGATGTTGCAGCATTCATTTTGTGCTGTATTGCCGGCAGCATAAAGCAAGCGGGGCTTTTCGGTTAACTGCCTGTGGATCTGTAGAATCGGATCCCTTTGTTAAACAGCATGGACATGACAAACAGTACCGCTATACCTGAAAGCGGTGTTACAAACACGGTCCAGGTGGGCCAGCCGTACAGCGGTTTTCCTAAAATGTATGCCGCGGGTACATGCATGGTCATTGCAAACGGAGCTACTACGGAAAACAGGATCTTAAGCGGCCTTGGATATATATCTATCGGGTACTGGCAGGCACTTCGTCCGCCGTATGTCAGAGCGTTTACAAGTTCCACGGATTTAACGCTGTGTATACAGAATATCCCTTCTATCATGAAAAGCCCGAGTATCAGCATACAGCTCATAAGCACGGATTCGATAAGCGCCAGGACCTTTAGGAAACTCCAGGATACGTCCGACATATTGCTTCCCATGATCATGGCGGTAACACCTACCGCTATACATGAGATACGTCTCGGGTCGACACCGCTGCACAGTACCTGTGTAAGTACGTTGCGAGGCCGTAAAAGGAGTGTATCCAGCTGCCCGTTTCTCACCATTGAAGGGAAGTTGCCGGTTATGCCTCTTCCGAAAAACTCGGTTATATAAAATGACACCGACATCAGACCAAAGAAGAAAAACAGGTTTGCGCCGCTCCATTGCTTTAGGTTTTCAAAACGGTCGATCACCAGGATCACCGCCAGCATTTCGCCGCCTTCCATGACAAGCTGTGCCAGGGTCTGCATGAAAAACGATGCAGGATATTGAAGGTGGCTTTTTAAAAGCATTCCCATGGATCTGATATATAAATGGATTGTATTCAGCATGCTCCGTCACCCCCCTTGTATGATCATCTTTTTTCTGTTTGATTCCCACATCCATATACCTAACAGTATTAAAACTATCGCCCATCCGGCCTGACGTAACAGTACGACCGGCAGATCGCTTACGGGGTATTCTCCGGAATACAGCCTGATCGAAGCATCGAGCAGCTGGGCATAAGGCAGCATCGTTATAACTTTCTGCCAGCTGTCGGGGAACAGTGTCAAAGGAAGCAGGTTACCTGATAATGTAACCATCAGAAGACCTAACAGGCTCTGCATCCCTCTCGGATCCAGAGTCCGCATGGTAAATGCCATAGTGATATTCTCCAGGGCACACATACAGAGCAGCCCGAGGAAAAGTGCAACAAGTCCGGAACACAGTCCGGGTATGGAAGCCGGTAATGACATTCCCCAGCCCTTAGGCAGTAAGAATGCTACTATCATCATGGGTATGCCGCGCATCAGACTTCCCATCAGCTTTTGGGCGGCTATCCTTATATAGTAAAACCAGTATAGATTGACCGGTCTGCACAGATCGTAGGAAATGCTGCCGTTCTTAATCTTGTCGTTTAGATCGGGATCGGTAGCTACCATCATACGGAAAAATGCCTGCTGCAGCCACACGTAAGTGGAGACCTGTTCTATCGGCAATGCCTGGCCTTTGCTTTCATACAGTGCATGATATAAGGCTACAAGGACTATTCCGAAAAACATCTGGCAGATGATTCCGCCTATCATGGCTCCGCGGTATTGCAGCTCCATTTTCAGTCTCATTCGAAACACGGAAAAATATGCTCTCATAGATCCATCTCCTTATACATGGCTGCGATCAGGTGATCGATGTTTTCCGATTCCAATGTCATTTCACGGATGTTACCCGCGTTTTGAAGAATGGACAGCATATTTGAGGTTGGAAGCTCTGACGGGGAATATGTGATGCGAATCTCGCCGTCTTTTTGATCTGCATTTACACCTTCCGGAAGCTTCAGTGCGGGTGTGCCGATATCATATTTTACCGATACCGTACGTACTTTATCAAATTTTTCGAGCAGGTCGTTTAAGTGGCCGTCAAACAGCTTTTGTCCGTGCCCAAGTACCATTACTCTTGAACATAGGGCAGCGATGTCTTCCATATCATGCGTAGTCAGCATGATCGTGGTACCGTGTTCTTTGTTTTCCCACTTTAAAAATTCCCTTAAGGCCAGCTTGCTCACCGCGTCAAGTCCTATGGTCGGCTCATCCAGGAAGAGCAGCTCAGGTCTGTGGAGAAGTGATCCGCACAGCTCGGCACGCATTTTCTGTCCTAAACTCAATAATCTTAGCGGCGTCCGCATCAGTTTTTCCAGGCTCAGCGCTTCCGTAAGCTCCGACAGTCTGACCTTGTAGTCTTTTTCAGGGATCTTGTAGATATCCTTTAGCAGAGAAAAACTGTCGATGATGGGAACATCCCACCATAACTGGCTGCGTTGTCCGAAGACTACTCCTATGTGTTTGACATAGTCTTTTCGGTCTTTCCACGGGACTCTGCCGCCAACCGATGCCTTTCCGCTTTCGGGAGTCAGTATCCCCGAAAGGATCTTAACGGTAGTGGATTTTCCGGCACCGTTCGGTCCGATATATCCCACAAGCTCTCCTTTTTCGACAGTAAAGGAGATCCCCTTCAACGCTTCGACGATCTCCTTTTCTCTGAACAATTTGCCTTTTTCCCGTTTTTTCCTGACTGTGAAAGTTTTTCGTAAACCCTCTACTTCGATGTAACTCAAAGCAATCACCCCCGTTACTTTTTTTATGGTGCAGGAAAGTTGATTATATCGTTAAATGATATGGTTGTCAAGAAGTTTTTTCGAAAAACGCCATTATATTGACAGAACCAGTTTTTTAATATATAGTAATAGCTGTATCCTGTTATTCTTTATACATCATAGAAGCATTTGCAAGCTCCGGGGGAGATATTATGGATTACGGTCAATATGAAACATATCCTTTTGACAGGGTGAGCGCGTTCAATATGTCCACCGGTTTCAGACGCCGTACATACCAGATGCACTGGCATTCTTACGGGGAAATAATACGTGTGGGTCCGGGCAAACCCAATGTTTTTAAGGTAAACCAGAGCATATATGAGCTGGAAGACGGTGATTTTGTTCTGGCCTGGCCTATGGAGATGCATGAGATAATAGATGCCGATCTGGGGCATTCTCTGGTCATACAGTTCAGTAATTCTTTTATGAATTCATTGTTCGATCTGCAGAGGATCATGTGCTCTTTCAAGCTTTTCTACAAATTCTTCCTTCTGTGACTCGGTGAATAATCTTACTTTTTCTTTTTTGGCAAATAACATAGGTTCATCCTCCTTTTTTAGAATTGGTTTGTTTTCGTGTTCTGTGATATCAGTATATGATCTTTTTTTGATACCCGCATCTCGTTTTTTGTCAAACGGCATATCATTTTTTGATAAGATCTTAAAGTCCGGAGAGTATAATAAAGCATATGCGGGAACTGTTCGCGGGGTAAGTGATCGGTCAGAGAAAGAACGGTGGAGAAAGGATGGGATGTGATGATCCGGGGCATCGGATGACAATGACGGGAGCATCAATGCACCTTTTAAAACTATTCAGGCGGCAGCAGATCCGAGAGTATAGACAGGAAAAAAGCCCGGTTAGATTTGCCCGGGCTTTTGTAGTTCCTTTAGTTACAGAAGGTTTTTTAATAAGCAGAATAGAAGTAAAATGATTGGTCTCAAAAATGTCTTATGAAGTCTTGTTGGTCCATACGTTGGCGGCATATGGACAAATGAGGTTTGAAGGATTTTTTTACTGCTTAATATAAAACCTTATGTAATTTGTCATTAGTTAGCTGACGCTAACTAATATATATCATATTATTGTTTTTGTCAATAACTTTTTAAAAAAAATTTAAAAAAAATAAGACAGAGCCCCTGTCTTATTTTTTGATCTGTTTATTTATCCAACAGATTTGTCATGCTTTTTACTCCGGTCAATATTGTTGATCCGTTATGTAACAGTGCGGATGAGGCCGGATTCATTACACCGAAGAGACCTCCGGCTATTAACGCTGAATTAAATCCGAGTATAAATCTGTAATTCGTTTTTATCCTCTTCATGAGTGCGGTGCTTATTTTACGTAATGTTATAAGCTGCCTCAGATCGTCGGATGCTATTGTGATATCGGCTATCTCACGGGCTATCGGGGCACCGTCTAAGATCGCTATCCCGACATCGGCTTCCGAAAGAGCGGGAGTATCATTTACTCCGTCTCCTATCATTACCACTTTATGTCCTTTGGCACGTTCGTTTCTTACAAACTCAGCCTTATCCTCAGGGAGCACTTCAGCACAGAATTCGTCTAGGCTTAACTTTGCAGCTACAGCTTCGGCATTCTTTTTATTATCACCGGTCATCATACATATTTTCTTAAAACCCAGTGTATGAAGCTCCTTAATGACTTCAGCAGCCTCTTCTCTTAAAGGATCGAAGATACAGAGTACTGCGGCGAGTCGTCCTCCGATAGCCATAAAAATCCTGGAATATTCCGTATTTATGGCATCAAGCTTATCTTTTTCGGATTCGGGGATAATACATTTCTCGTCTTCGATAACGAAGTGGTAACTTCCGATAACTACCCTTTCATTCTCAAGGAAACTGCTGATACCGTGAGCGACTATATATTCGACCTTTGAATGAAGCTCATCATGGTCAAGTCCTTTGTCCTTAGCACCTTTTACAATGGCATTGGCTACGGAATGTGGGTAATGCTCTTCGAGACATGCTGCTATACGCAGCATCTCATCGGGATCTCTATTTTCGAAAGTTACAACATCCATAAGTGTGGGCGTTGCATGAGTCAGGGTGCCCGTTTTATCAAACACTAGTGTATCGGCTTCAGCCATAGCTTCCATGAATTTTCCGCCTTTTACTGAGATACGGTGCTCTCTTGATTCTCTTATTGCAGAAAGCACAGCCAACGGCATGGATAACTTCATGGCACAGGAATAGTCAACCATAAGGAAAGAAAGAGCCTTGGTGACATTCCTTGTAAACAGATATGTGAGCCCTGCTCCCAGCAGACTGTAGGGTACGAGTCGGTCGGCCAGCCGGTATGCTTTAGCTTCGGTGTCGGATTTTAGTTTTTCCGAGTCCTCTATCATTTTAACTATCTGGTCAAATTTACCGCTGCCTGCGACTTTTGTTACTTCTATCAGGCATTCGCCTTCTTCGACCACGGTACCTGCATAGACATAACCGCCCGGGCTTTTAACCACAGGTTCCGATTCTCCAGTCATGACAGACTGGTTAACGGTCATTTCACCTTCTATAACTTTGCCGTCCAAAGGAATGATATCGGAGTTTCGTACCACGATATGATCACCGGCAAGTACCTGATTGATACCCACCTGCACTTCTTTTCCGTCTGTTTTAAGCCATACTTTATCAATGTTGAGGGACATAGACCTGGCAAGATCGTTTATGGATTTCTTTCGAGTCCATTCTTCAAGTATTTCACCGATATTAAGCAGGAACATGATTGAGGAAGCAGTATCAAAATCTTTTCTTAGTACGGATGCCGCTATAGCTACTCCGTCAAGTGTTTCTACCTGCAGTTTTCCTTTCTCAAGAGCTGCCAGTCCTTTAAAAATATAAGGAATGCTTTTTATCACACACCTGACCGTGGCGATGGGAGTCGGAAGAAAGATTTTCCTTAAAAACATACCTGTTACGGAAAACAGAAGCTTTTCCTCGTATCTGCGGTTCATAACCCTTCCGGTATTCTCCGGGACGAGAGCCTTTATCCTGTCATTTTTCGGATCAAACCCGGACATCCATGCAAAAAGACTGTCTTTATCCTTCTTGGACGAATTTACAAAGGTGACGACAGCGTTACCGGTTCTTTCATCTACTGAAACTTCCTGAACAGTCTCAAGATTTCTTATGTAGTATTCTACCAGGTCGGCCTCATACATGGACATACAAGGGATTGGGATCTTTATTCTGATCTTTTTACTGGATTCATGTAATACCACGCATTTCATAGGCTTTATTCCGTTTCTTCGTTTTCATCGTATGCTTCAACTATCGCCTTGGCTTTCTCGTATTCTTTCTTCCTTTTTTCGGAATAGCGCTTTTCGTTGATATCCACAGCATCCTCATGGATGTCACCGCAGTTTTCCTTGATGGTCGAAGCGGTTTTCATAACACTGTCCTTACCGCGTAATACGGCTGCGGTACAGTGAGTGTATACGTTTTTCGCGTCCTTGCTGGAAAGGATAGCTACTCCGGCTGTTCCGAAAAGAACGCCACCTGCAAATGCACATAATTTTTTCCAACTCATAATAAAAACCTCCTTGTTGATATAATCTTAGATGTTTACACTATAACATCATACAATAAAGAGCAAAAAACTAATTTTTGTTATGATAAACTAACAAATGCCGGTCTGGTACAGCAACATATCAGATCGGCATTTAAAGTTCTTTATCAAGTTTTTTCAGATATATAAGTATTTTTTCAAAAGTTGCATCGGATATAGCGTGTTCTATTAGACAGGCATCTTCTTTGGCGGTCTTATCGTCTATCCCGATATGTTCGAACCATTTTAAAAAGAAAATATGTCGTTCAAGTATTTTTTCGGCAAAAGCTTTACCGGAATCGGAGAGAAGTATTCTCCAGTCGTCTTTTATGACCAGACCTTCAGCTTCAAGTTTGGAAAGAGCTACGCTTACACTTGCTTTAGAGTGTCCCAGCTGCGCAGCAACATCAGTCACCCTGCAGGCACCAAATTTTTTGGTGCATATAAGGATGGCTTCAAGGTAATCCTCCTTTGAAATTTTCATAAGTCTGTTTCCCATTTGTGCTCCTAAAGAGATAATAAGTAAAATAACGAATGTTAGCATATACTAACCATTGATAGTTATACTACGCTAACCTGCATTTGTCAACTAAAAAATAAGACTTGACAAAAATGAGTTAGCAGAGTATAACTATTAGCTGTTAGCAAAAGCTAACCCAAAGACACTATTATAGGAGGATATATGAAATCATTTTTTATCAAAGCAACTGCACTGATCCTTGCTTTTGTGTTAGCTTTCGGTTCTGTAGAATTTGCCACAACAAAGGTTAGGGCAGACGAAGTTGCTGCAACCGAAACAAAAATATCAGGAGAGGATTTCTTAAAAGAGGTCAAAGGAGAGTATGTTCCTCTATTTATTGGAGGTATTTTTAAACCGGAGTACGATCATTATTGGCATGATTACACAGCAGCCATAGTTGGAGAGTCAATGGCTGATATGTGTGTGGCTATGATGAAACAGGCTATCGGAGCAACCACTTATGGTGACGAAGCAGGCGAGGACTTCTTCTGCGGTTACACTGAGGATGTGGCTAAGATCACATTTGGCGGCGATGACGGAACAAAAGTTACCTTCACAAAGAATAACGGGAAAAAGATCACTCACGATTATGAATTTGTAAAGGATGCATCAGCTACAGGTACTGTTGAAGGGCAGGAGATGGGTTATGATGGATATCTGTACAAGAGTAAGGATGGCAACAAGGATGAGTTCACATACATTTTTATGTGTCCTGATACACCCGCTACCACTTACCATCTTGAATTCAGATACGGAAGCAGCGAAGAAGAGCTCCTTAAATTAAC
>JAIKXA010000051.1 GCA_024684355.1 Lachnospiraceae bacterium | reverse complement strand
ATCTTCCATATATTCTTCTTCAAGCTGTTCTTTTTCCTGTGGTGTCAGGTATCTCGTATAATAGAAATTCAGGAAACCTGCATACATATCGGTATCACGTACGTCATCATAATCATGTGCATAAATTCCGCATGTATTTCCCACAAAACCGCCTGATGTTTCTGTAGATAATGCAGAAATATCGATATTACCGGCTATAGCCACAGGACCGTTCTTTGACATCATGAAACAGAATGCTTTAAGACCTAATACTCGCATCATAATTGTAGATACGGAACCGCCTAAGGCACATGTTTCATACTTAGTCTCTTCACCGTTACGTGTAACGATAACATATCCGATACCGTTTGAGCATTCAAATCTGATATTTGAACGGTTATTCTGGTAAATGATAAGTCCGGCAGCAGCACCTCTGTAAAGGCTGTCTGTATTGATCGTACATCCGATCTCAAAGGCATGGCAGTCCTGGCGTACACCAAGATATGATACATCTCCAAGGCTTGTGATCAGATTCCTTGAACACTTTAGCTTGAGTCCGCGTCCTTCTACTATCTCATAAAAATCATTGCCGGGATTTCTGAGTGTAAGTATTTCAGGACCAAATTCTTTTATGGTTCTGAAATCGTATCTCTTGTCCACACCGGGCTCTGAATTAGATATTGTCTCACTTTCCGATGAATTAAGATTAATCTTAAGAGCATGAGTAAGGATACCTGCATTGGGATTGACTACAGGCCAGTCGTTCTCCCATACAACACTTGCAAGGAAGGTTTCCCTGCCCATGGTGGTAAAGCCGTTCAAAGGTCTTACAGCAAGCATTACCATATACCATTCACCGTTTATAGTTGAAAACATATCGGCATGACCGACATATTGGATTGGGTATTTCTTACCAAGATGTCTGTGAGTTATTATGGGATTGCAGAAGTTTCCTTCGTATTTACCGAATATCTCCTTACTTCTGGCTACACATACCGCATGCTCGGGACCTGTACCGCCTTCTGCATGGAGAATATAATAGTATTCTCCCTTTTTGTAAAGATGAGGACCTTCAGGCCAATGTACTCCGCGCATAGCTCCGTTCCAAACATTTTGTTTTTCGCCTACGAGCTTAAAGTTTTCAATGTCGAGCTCCTGGATATAGATAAACCAGTCTCCGTCCCATCTGCATCCGTCAGGATTGGGATGAGTACCGATATAATAGCACTTCCCGTCATCATCAAAGAAAAGGCTGGGATCGATGCCGTCAGCACCTTCTATATAATGAGGCTCTGAATAAGGTCCTTCAGCTTTGTCAGATGTTACTATAAAGTTTCCTCCAAAGGAAACATTTGTACAGATAACGTAAAATGTACCGTTATTATAACGGATCGTAGGTGCGAATAGACCACGTGATACTTCTGCGTTTTTTAAAGGAAGCTGACTTTCACGTGTAAGTACATTACCTATCTGGTTCCAATGAGCCAGGTCCTTGCTGTGCATTACAGGAAGACCGGGGAAATAGGTAAATGTAGAATTTACGATATAAAAGTCATCTCCTACAGCAACTGCCGAGGGATCCGGGAAAAAGCCGGGAAGTATGGGATTGTGAGCTATAACTGACATGGGGGACTCCTTTATATTATCTAAAATACTATTTATATTTGACATTCTTGATATATTTGTCATTCTGAGCGCAGCGAAGAATCTTAAGATCCTTCACTTCGTTCAGGATGACAGATATAACCTCGAATGTCGCGATTTAGTAAAATCGCTCATTCTCGGGTATCATATGATAATACGGATTGCTCCGCAGCGAGCTGCTCACGCAATCCTACAACCACCTCGAATCTCGCGCTTCTAACGAATCGCTTCTTCTCGGTGTTTGTGCGTTCATATGATTAAACATCCCCTTGCAAGCAAGCTTGCAGTGGCTGTTTATCATATTCAGTTATTATCATAAAATTAGGGACAGTGCCCGGAAAACACCGTCCCTAAAAATCAATTAATAAGAATTCGAAAATTCAAATTGAAAATTACTTGTTAGCTGCGTCGATGTAAGCCTTCCAAGTATCACGTACCTTCTCCTGTGCAGCAGCAACGTCAGCGTTAGGTCCGATAGACCATACGAACTCAGGACCTGCATTAAGATCATTGTTATTGCTTTAATCAAAGTTGGAGAAGAAACTGCTAATCTTGAACATGCTCTTTGAAATGTTATTGAAATTTATCAAGAAGAACTCGATAATTCGATTAAGAATTTCTCAAAGGCTATTGAACCGATTATTTTAGTGTT
>JAIKXA010000049.1 GCA_024684355.1 Lachnospiraceae bacterium | reverse complement strand
ACCATACCGGACAGCATGAACAGGTACCCGAGGTATTTGTCCTTGCCCCTAAGCACCATGATAACGGCCGCTATGGAAAGTATAAACATGCAGAGGAATGACCATGTGTACTCTAATGAGAATGGTACGTACCAGATGCTTACTGCCACAAGTGAAAGTCCGAGCAGCACCGCATAGACCGCGCAGTGTGCACGCACCAGTAAAAATACCAGTACCGCAAACAGGACTATAAACAATATCCCGTGCCAGATATATATCTGTTTTATATTCAAGAAGGTGTGAAGCACCCTCATGATGCCTGCCGAACCATGCCAGTATCTTAAGTATTGCTGATTTTTTGCCTCTCCTTTGTATACTGCGTCACGCAGGTTGCGGTTTTCGTTCTGATAATATGTGTAGTAGTATGAGCTCTCCATGACTGACTTTATACGGTTGTCCGGCTCAAAGTTATAGGCTATGTTTAGCAGTATGGAGTCCGCATACCTGTCTATACAGCTGGGCTTAACATCCTCGCTCTCCATGTAGGGGAATACTATGTCTTCACACAGGTAATCGGCGGATTCTTCCATGTTTTTCTGTATACTTTCGGTTTTTATGCCGGCACTTAACGTTAGAAAGCCCAACATCAAGCCGTATGCAGCAATAAATATACCGATATATATCAAGGCTTTTAAGATGTATTTTTTCATCAATTAGTTCCTTCCGTTACGATGATGCTTTGCCTCTCGGATGATGTAGGTAAGGTGGCGCATGCCGTCCCTTATGGTATGCAGCTTTGACTTACGCTCATATCTGCATGTTTTTAAGTCTATGGGCACTTGGCCTATCTTTAATCCCAGTCCGGCGGCTTCCGCTATCATCTCGGTGGCGAATTCCATACCGATGGTACCGTATCTGGCCTTTTCAAGTGCTGCCCTCGATATACTTCTCAGTCCGCTGTGGAAGTCACATACGTCTGTTTTAAATGCCAGCCTGCCGCATAACGAGAGAAACTTTACTCCCAGATTATGGGATAACGGCATGGCACCCTGCTCCATTTTATGGGCAAATCTGTTGCCCATTACCATGTCGTTGCCGTCACGGATTATGCCGTAGTAAAACCCGTCCAGGTCCGAGAAATCATATGTGGTATCGCAGTCGCCTATTATTACCACGGCACCGCTGCTGTATTTCAAGCCTTTTCTTATGGCTGAGCCGTAGCCTTTACGTTTTTCCTTTACTACTATAGCGCCGTGTGCCTTTGCCTCTGCTCCCGAGCCATCGGTGCTGCCGTTGTCAACTACCATTACTTCGCCATTCAGGTTATGGTCTTTTATATATTTATTAGCCACGTCCACGCATTCCCCAACGGTTTTGATCTCGTTGAGGCAGGGCATGACGATGGAGATGTCTTTACTTAAAGGTCTTACAAGTCGCATATGATGAGATCCTTTCACTATATAAACCTATATTGAGCATATCGCCCACAGAGGTACATTTTTCATCCATTCCTGCTCCCGGTATGACGCGGTAGAAGTACGGATTGCACCGGCCGGATTAAACTTATCATAATAATACTTTAGACTTTTCGATTTGAGATTATCTTCGGCCTTTACCTCCAATGGTATTATATCCGAACCTTTCTGTATCAGGAAATCCACTTCATATACCGATTTCTCGCCCGAATAATAATATGGAGTATACTTTGTATCGGATACTAACTGCTGAAGGACATACTGTTCTGTTAGCGCCCCTTTAAACTCTGTGAACAAGTTACTCCCACGCATAACACTATCGGTATCAAGTTCACTGAAAGCCCCGAGCAGCCCTACATCTATCATGAATATTTTAAATGCAGAAAAATCTATATATGATTTTAAAGGCATGGCAGGTTTTGTAACTTTAAATACTTTATATATCAGTCCCGCATCCAAAAGCCATTCTATAGCCACTTCAAAATCTTTCTGTCTTGCCCCCTGTTTTATCTGTCCAAAGAAAAACTTTTTATTTTCTTTCGCCAACTGGGCAGGCAGACTGTTCCAGACCATTCGTATTCTGGGAAGTTCATTCGGAGAAACATGTTTTCCAAAATCACCTTCATATTGTTGAAGTATTGCCAGCTGTACTTTTCTTACTTCCGCCAAATCATTTTCTTCTGTGAATACTTTTACAGCTTCAGGCATACCTCCGACACAATAATATGTTTTAAGCAGTTCCTTATAATGTTCCGAGAAATCAGATACTTCCGCAATAGATGCATCAAGGCAATACTCTGCCAACTTATCCTCTCCACACGCAAGTAAAAACTCCCTAAAGTTCATGGGATAAAGGTGCATTTCATCGACCTTACCAACCGGAAAAGATATATCTTTATGCAGCGTAACGCCTAATAAGGACCCTGCTGCTATAACAGCGTATTCTCCGGCCTCCTCACAAAAGTATTTGAGAGACTCAACTACTTTATGTGCCGACTGAACTTCATCAAAGATCAGAAGTGTATTATCTTTATCTATCTTTTGATGCAGTTCTATTTCAAGAGCATTTATAATACGTTTTGTATCGTAATCTTTTTCAAAAATATCTGAGATTTTTTTATTATTATAAAAAGAAATATAGACAGTGTTTTCGAAAAATCTTTTTCCAAATTCCTGCATCAGCCACGTCTTTCCAACCTGGCGCGCTCCCCACAGTATCAATGGTTTTCTTCTTTTACTGTCTTTCCATTTTATCAGTTCCTGCATTAGTAGTCGTTCCATAGCAGTCCTCCTCGTCTCTCGCCATATGCCTGTCTATTGACTCTCTATAATTCAGCCCATCAAACTCTTTTTAAGCATTATATACGAAAAAGTGTATTAATGCAACACTTTTTCTGACGAAAAAATGTTGCGTCGCTACGCTTTTTCGCCGGTAATGGCCTCAGGATTAAAAATGCGGTAAGAATGCAGTATTAAAAAAGCGGCCATTTGGCCGCTTTTTATCTTTCAATATTGGCTTTAAATGCTTCATCTATAAGGCCTTCTATACCTGCTTCACTGATGGTTAAAGTGCTTCCCGCGGCATTTCCGTGCGAAAACAGTGCCAGATACTCTATATTTCCATCCCCTCCGGTTATAGGGGAGTATGTGAGCTTCTGTAATGAAAATCCAAGGTCTTTCAGGTCATTTAAGACACGCGTGAGCACATCCTTATGCACTTGCCTGTCAGTGATGACACCCTTGTATTTTGCGGCTGTCTTCTGTCCGCATTCAAACTGGGGCTTGATGAGGGTAACAAGTTTGAACTCCTTATTTGACGCTCCGAGTCTGCTTAGCGCTACAGGAAGAGATATAAAGGAGGCATCACATACACCAAGGCTTATATCCTCGTATTCTGCCTTTTCTATATCAAAATCCCTGATATCGATGTTTTCATGCAACTCCACTCGCGAGTCTGTACGTAATACTGCATCCATGATGTCTGTTCCGACATCTACCGCAACCACCCGCTTTGCACCATGCTTTAAGGCGCAGTCCGTAAAGCCGCCGGTGGACGAGCCTATGTCGAGCACCGATAGCCCTTTCATATCTATTTCAAACTCTTTTATGGCTTTTTCAAGCTTCAATCCTCCGCGTGATACATACTTTAAGACATCATTTTCCTTGATCTTTATGTCATCCTTTTCAGATACAAAAAGCCCGGTTTTTGAGGCTTTTTTACCATTTATGATGACATATCCTCCGCGTATGAGCTCCTGCGCTTTAGACCGGCTCTTAACATTCAATTCATCTACTAAATATATATCTAATCTCTGTCCCATACTAAACTCTTTTAAGATCCTTCACTTCGTTCAGGATGACATGAAATACGGTTCACTTTGTTCAGGGTTACATGAAATACGGGGTACAGCTGTTACAGCTTTACCCCATATCATTTACTTTAGATTATCTTACATATCCTACCGATACGAATTCGTAGCCTTCTCTGGCTGCTTTTTCTATCTCTTCCCTGCCGGATACTATCTCTATGTCCTCAGCGCCGCTCTTTACTACAGCACCTGTGTCATATATCTCATCATTATCACGTGTGTTGCCGGCTGATATCCCGAGCAGTCTGGAGGGTGAAAGTAGTATCCTCGGTGCTATCTTGTTGTTTCCGATAACAGGATTTTTATTTTTGTCAAAATTCTCCGGAAGCCCGTTTCTGATCAGGAACTCCTCGTATCTCTTCTTCTCGCTGAGTAATACCGACGCGAGTACCTCGGGCTTGGTAAATGTTGAATCAAGCACCAGGTCATAATTTGCAAGGTTAAAATAGTCAAGTCCATATATATCCTTATATCTTACGTCTTCGGTGCGGGCTCTTTCTATAAGGTTTGCCTTTGCTTCTTCTATAGATGTATATGTTTCAACATCTCCGCGCTTGTCATCGTTATATACACGTCTGGCAGCTTCGTCAATACTTACCGAAAGGAACACCTTGAATGCTTTTTCCGCAAAGTGCCAAGCAAGTCTTGAGTCAATAAAAAGCTCTTCTTTACTTTCGCGGGACAGCTGTGTAACCTTTTCATCAATTATGTTATCAAAGGAATGATCCTGCTGCATGAGCTTATTCATTTCAAGTACGGTAAGTCCGCGCTCTTCGGCAAGTTCCCTCTGGATCTTGCCTGTAGAATATATAGTGTATCCATACTTATCTGCCATTATTTTAGCTATGGTGGATTTTCCGCTTCCGAGATTTCCTGTAAGTGTGATATGCATACCTTCTCCTCCTTGAAAAATATGTTATGTGCATCGTAAAATCTATTATAACACATTTCAAATTAAATACCACTATATATTTTCTCAATGATGCATTTTTCATTCCTGGCCTTTCTGAATCGTGGATTGTTGGTTACAAAGGTGCAAGAGGCTGTTAATGGGACACATTTAAGAAAAATGCGATTTTAGAAGTACATTTTGGAAACGAAAAATAAAAATATTTATAAAAAGACACCTTCCTAATCCTTTCGGATCTATAGAAGGTGTCTTACTTTAAATGTTTTTTTAATCAGGGAACTGTCCTCTAGTTGCAAACTCATGCCAACTATTGCGGAACATATACGTACGGGAAGTCCTGAGGTACATCCTCTATTGCCCAGTTGTCTGTCCACGGGATCTCTCCAGGTTTAAGATCAGGACGGTTAGAAGGCATTTTGGCGAGTTCAAACTGTTCTCTTATAGCCTTTGTTTCCTCGTCATTCTTGGAACCACTGCGGATCGTCACTACGGTACCGGGGGCCGCATTGTAATATATCCATCTTGCATCCGGAACCGTAAGTCTGATACAGCCGTGTGATACAGCCTTACCCAGGTTGTTGTAGGATGTTGTGTAGTCTTTGGCGTTGTTTGAATTATACAGTATCGAATGGAAATATGTAGCGCTTACTATCAGGCTCCAGTATTGGGCACTGACCGTAAGTCCCTTAAACCTTGCAAACCTAACTCTGGTACCCTTCATCTCGAACGTACCTGTACGAGTGGGTGAGCTTGAAGCTCCGGGTGAACAGAGCATGTATCTTACAGGTCTAGTATACTCTCCGTTTGCGTCTTTAGCATATACCATAACCACTTTCCAGTACAGATCCACTATGATCTTGTATGTATCGGGTACGGGCATAGCCTCGGGATATCCCCTCTCACCGGTATCACCTACCAGCTCTTCGAATGTCATATGCACTGTCGGTGCCAGGTCTTCGAAAGTAGGATTTTCGATAATGCTTATATTCTCATATGAATTAACAGTAACCTTGAAAAGTCTTCCGTCCTTAGCTTTTGCAGTGATGGTGGCAGAACCTTTCTTAAGCGCGGTGATCACGCCGGTCTTTTCATCTACCGAGATGTAATTGGGTGCAGATGAATAATATCCTTTTATCTTTGCTCCCTTTAACGTGGCGGTCATGGTATCACCGATCATTAAGTAATTTTTCGGTACAGACACATAAGGATCTTTAACCGTTACCACGCAGGTGTATTTTATATCATTGCACTTGGCTTTGATCTTAACTTTTCCGGCACTTATGCCTTTTACCACGCCTTTTTTGCTGACTGTAGCTATGCTTTCATCGGCGCTTGCCCACCATTTGATCTTCTTAGGGGCATTATTTAATACAAGCTGAAAGCTTTTCCCGGCATAGATTGTCTTTTCCGTATAGTTAAAACCGATCGCAGTATCTGTAGTTTCATCAGCTTTTACTTGAGCTGCAGGAAACTCCGGTAACATGACCAAGGTCAATAATAAGGCGAATAATCTAAAGATATATTTTTTC
>JAIKXA010000045.1 GCA_024684355.1 Lachnospiraceae bacterium | reverse complement strand
CTCATAAGCTGGGGAGCTTCGCTTGCGTTGATCTGATGGATAAGTGATGAAGGATCATCCTTATCTCTTAAGATACCGTCGATATCGGTCATTGAGATAAGAGCTTCCGCTCTCAGCTTACCTGCTATTCTTGCAGCTGCTGTATCCGCATTGATATTATATACATTTCCTTCATCATCGTAACCTACTGTTGCGATTACGGGGATATATCCCATATTAAGTACATCAAGGATGGGATCTTCATTTATATGAGTGATCTTACCAACAAATCCGAGCTTTTCATCCAACTTCTCTGCTCTGATCATTTGGGAATCGAGACCGCAAAGGCCGAGTGCCTTAGATCCGAATTTATTTAACAGGTTAACCAGGCTCTTGTTGATCTTGCCGGCTAATACCATCATAGCTATATTGGCAGTCTCGGCATCTGTAACTCTTAAGCCGTTAACAAATTCAGTCTTCTTTCCTACAGCATTAAGTGTCTCTGTGATCTCAGGACCGCCGCCGTGTACAAGTACTACCTTCATACCGATGAGATTTAAAAGAACTATATCACTCATTACAGCATTCTTAAGATCCTCATTGATCATGGCATTTCCGCCATACTTAACAACTACTATTTTGTTGTTATACTGCTGTATATAAGGAAGTGCATGTACCAGCACTTCTGCTCTTTGACTGTTTGTTAATACGTTCTCGTTTTCCATTTCTTATTCCTCACTATTTATTTCTTTACTATTTTTTATAAGATCCTTCGCTTCGCTCAGGATGACAATCATAATCAGCTGCGATAATCCGCATTGATCTTTACATAATCGTATGTAAGGTCACAGCCCCATGCGGTGGCTTCTGATTCACCTTCGTGCATATCGACGAATACAGTTACTTCGCTGCTTGCAAGTATCTTTTTAGCCAGTTCCTCGTCAAACTCCAAAGGAGTACCATGATCGAATACCTGCATTCTGCCCGCATCGCTTTCAAAGAAAAGCTCTACATCATTCTGGTCGAACTGTGCACCCGAGTAACCCATAGCACATAAGAATCGTCCGAAGTTTGCATCGCATCCGTAGATTGCTGCTTTTGAAAGGTTAGAACCTACGATAGCTCTCGAAAGTGTCCTTGCATCATCCTTAGACTTTGCATTAACTACTTTTGCCTCGAAAAGCTTTGTGGCTCCTTCGCCGTCACCGGCCATTGTCCTGGCTAAGAATCTGCATACATAGAACAATGCATCATAGAACAGATTATAAGCTTCATTCTTTTCTGTTATAACAGCATTTTCAGCAAGTCCGTTTGCCATAATAAGCAAAGTATCATTTGTGGATGTATCTCCGTCTACCGTGATCATATTGAAGGTATCCTTAACCACTTCGCTTAATGCTTCCTGTAAAAGCTTCTTTTCTATAGCGATATCGGTAGTAAGGAAACCAAGCATTGTACACATGTTAGGATGTATCATACCCGAACCCTTGCTCATACCGCCCAGGGTAACGGTCTTTCCATCCAGTGTGAAGGAAACTGCGATCTCCTTGTTGATGGTATCGGTAGTCATTATTGCCTTTGATGCATTGGTACCGGCTTCTACGCTGTCAGACAGTGTTTTACTCATCTGTGCTACACCGTTTACAAGCTTTTCAACAGGAAGCTGCATACCTATAACACCTGTGGAAGCTACTGCTACGCTTTCGGGGTCTACTCCGAGCTCCTCATATACAGCCTGGGCTGTTTTTGCACAGGCATCCCAGCCTTCCTGACCTGTACATGCATTGGCAATACCTGAATTAACTACAACTGCCTGCATAGGTTTTCCGGAATATACAACCTTCTGGTCCCACTGAACACATGCTGCCTTTACAACATTGCTTGTAAAGGTTCCTGCACATACGCAGGGAACATCAGAATATACCATCGCCATATCTGTACGGTTTTTATACTTTATTTCAGCTGCACAGCATGCAGCTTTAAATCCTTTTGCTGCGGTTACTCCGCCTTCTGTTTTTTGAGTCATACTGTCCTTCTTTCTTGCCGGATATTAGGCTTCCACCTCATCCGTCACGCCACAGGCGTGACACCTTCCCCTCGAGGGGAAGGCTTGTTTTGCCCAAATCGCACAAATTTAATTATACTACAAAATGCTATGTTTAGTCAATTTAATTTAGTCGAACCAAAATATCTGTTTACTTATAAAACCTGTATATTTAAATAACAAGTCCGGTAGCTTCATCCACTCCAAGCACTATGTTCATGTTCTGGATAGCTGCACCCGAAGCACCCTTTCCGAGATTATCAAAGCTGCTGGTCACTACTACTCTGTCTTCGTTTCCGGTAATATATATTGCAAGGTCATCTCTGCCTGACATTTCGTCTGAGAAGATCACGTTTCCTTTTTCAGCTTCCGCACCGATAGGCATTACCTTGATGAACTTTTGCCCCTTATAGTGCTCATCATATATCGCCTTGATATCTTCAAGAGATACTTTCTTAGTTAAAAGATCTGTGAATAACGGTACCTGCACTGCCATACCACTGAAATAATCAGTGGTAAGAGGTGAGAAAAGCGGTAATCTGTCAATACCGCACAGCGCCTTCATTTCCTTTAAATGTTTATGAGTCTGTCCGAATGCATACATTCTGGCTGCACCGAACTTTTTATCTCTGTCGGGATCTTCATATTGAGCTATGAGCTTTTTTCCGCCACCCGAATAACCTGATATAGCAAAACATGATACCGGGTAATCCTTAGGAAGCAGGCCTGCTTTAACAAGCGGATTAACAAGGCTGATAAAACCTGTAGCATAGCATCCGGGGTTGGCTATTCTCTTGGAAGCCGCGATCTTTTCTCTCTGAGCTCCGTCAAGTTCAGCAAAACCATAGGTCCAGCCTTCTGCTGTTCTGTGAGCTGTCGAAGTATCAATTATAACCGTATCAGGGTTTTCTACAAGTTTAACGGCTTCAATAGCTGCCGCATCCGGCAGGCACAGAAATGTGATATCGGAAGCATTTATAAACTTCTTGATCTCATTCTCATCCTTTCTCAGCTCGCTGTCTATCTTTAATATCTCTATATCCGTTCTGTCCTGAAATCTCTCTTTGATCTTAAGTCCTGTTGTACCTTCTGCACCGTCAATGAAAATCTTTTTCATATCATGCACCTCCTAAAATGTATATTTTTTCAATAATATGCACATGAAATATGACTTATAAAATATTCAACCCATTATGAAATCATTGAATAATATACCCCATTATACTAATAAATATTCATTTGTCAAGTATTTTTATGCATTATTTTGCATTATTTATGTATAATTATGTATTGATCGTTAAAAATCACCTCAAAATCGGCTTTTGGGTTGCATAAAACGCCGGTTTATACATATTAAAAAGCATAGGAATGAGATTTCTCTCAAACCTATGCAAAAGCTTCATCATTATCCGCTCTTATCCCATCAGAGCAGTCATCTTTTCAAAATCATAACTGTGGATCAGGTTGCAGCCCTCTTTAATATCAGTTTCATTAAGCTTATCTGACACTGCTACATCCGCCTCTTTAGGATCGTTCACTATTTCAGTTGCCATCATTTTGAAAAAGCTCTCAACATTTATAACATCGGTTACAAAGAAGTAGTCGGTAAGGTAAGCCAGAGGAGTTTCACCGGCAACATGTTCATTGCTATTCCTGTTCATATTGAGCCATATGAAATCGTTCTTAACCAGGTCCAGACCGAAAAGATAAGCAAATGTACTGTCAGAATTTATGATAAATGAAGATGCCACTGTCTTAGGTTCGAAAATCTCACCGGAATCCTCAATATCACGCAGCATATATCCTGCCTTGCAGAAGCAGTCGCAGAATCTCAAAGGTGAAAACACGTTATCACAGAATATAACATATTTTACTTCAGGATACATATTTTTGAACTTCTCAAGGTCTATATCAAAGTATTCCGAGCCGCCCTTGTATCCGCTGGTCTCGTCTCCCGAATATACTATTGCATCCGACTGAAGTCCTGCCATAGTCCTCCAGGAAAACTCAATACGTCTGCCGTCATCTGTAAGTCCGAAGCATGAAAGGTCAATATCATCCACTTTTTCCCAGTATGTAAAAGCTCTTATCTTCTTACAGTCATCAATATGAAGCCTGGTACCTTTTGTAAGCACCCCTATTCCGCCGGAAGAAGCTGTTTCCTGTACCGGAAGCGCATGATTTTTCATATTGTTATCGATATACACCTTACCCAGGCGGTTTTTAAGGACATTTTCCAGTTCTGTTTTAATGAATGCTCTTAATACTTCCACCTGAGCGTCATTAAGGAAAGTTCTACGTCTTTCCGATTCTGCCTTGGTTTCGGGATGGATCTTCATCTTTTCAAACTTGGTAAAGCCAAATGTCCTTAAAGTTTTAGTCCTTGTTTTTGAAGAGTATTTTATAAGAAGCTGTATAAGGATCATGATATTACCGGTTGAAATATTCTCAAGCACGCATTTGATATCACTGTCACTTTTGCAGCGGCTTACAATATAGTCCAGATTTCTGAGCACCGCACCCGAGCCCTTACCTGTTTTTAAAGCAAATACCGCCTCTTCGATATTTCCGGCTTCCATTGCTTTTTCAAAAACAGAATATACGGAGTGGTTCTCAGCTCCGCGCATAAGGTTAACAAATTCTGTGGCATAGCTGTTTTTAGGTTTGTAATGGATATGATGCAATAGACCACTCCACACTGCCTTTCTTTCAAAACAGCTCCTTTTATCCTTGACAAAGGTTTCCGCTACGCCTTTCATGTAACGGTTAAACATACGGTCAAGCACAAGGGTTATAAGCTTTCTATCCTGATTCTTCAGGTTAAGCTTATTGATATTTGTATTGGCATAAAGCCTGTAATTAATATCTTCCACAACCTTTGTAACATCGGGCAGCGAAAGGAATTTGGTATAATAAAGGTCCCTTTTATCCCCCAGCAGCCTGATTGCCACATTCTTTGAAGCTATTTCAACAGGACAAAAATCGTACTTATCTATATATGCGGAAAGCAGATCGTATTGGGAAGCACTAAGAGGTCTTGACCCCAAAAGGAAGTCATTTATATAGCCTTTAAGCTTTTCTTCAGCATCAGGTACACTTACGATTATACAGTCTTTTATGTCTGTATTTTCCTTAAATGCTGTACGTTCAAACTGTTCCTCCAGTAAAGAATGCCCTGCTTCGGAAAAGTTGCCAAAGCCATATGTTACTGTATAGTGCACCATCTGGTCAAAAACAAGTTCGTCCCTTGAAAGCTTTTTTACACTCTCCGGGAAGCTTTTGTAGAAGGGCTCAGGTACACTTATTCCCATCATAGATGAAATATATGATATCATCTCACGTTCTGCAAGTGCCTGCCCCTGTTTAATACGGATATTAAACATATTTGCTATGGTAAACAGCGTTTCGAAAGCATTCTCGTCATTTCCTTTTTCACTTACAAGTATGTGTTTTGTAAATAAGTAGTCTTTAAATATTT
>JAIKXA010000024.1 GCA_024684355.1 Lachnospiraceae bacterium | reverse complement strand
CCTGTAGTTGACAGTGAGGACAGACTTGTAGGCATCATCACGGTCGATGACGTTGTCGACATCATGCAGCAGGAGGCTACGGAGGATATCGAAAAGATGGCCGCTATCAGCCCTACCGATGCTCCGTATATAAAGACAGGTGTATTTGAAACATGGAAGAAACGTATACCTTGGCTTTTGCTCCTGATGATCTCAGCTACATTTACGGGAATGATCATAGCGCATTTTGAAGATGCACTTAGCAAATATACCATACTCACAGCATTTATACCGATGCTGATGGATACGGGCGGTAACGCCGGAAGCCAGGCTTCGGTATCAATCATCCGTGCGCTGTCACTTGACGAGTTAAGCTTTGCTGACCTTCCGAGGACTGCATGGAAGGAGTCCAGAGTATCACTTTTGGTAGGTGCCACTCTGGCTGTTACTAATTTTGTTAAACTTATGGTCGTTGATCATGTGACTGCGCAGGTGGCTGCAGTAGTGTGTCTGACATTGGTTGTTACGGTATTTGTAGCAAAGCTTGTAGGATGCTCGCTTCCTATGTTTGCAAAGAAGCTCGGTTTTGACCCTGCAGTTATGGCATCACCTTTCATCACTACCATAGTTGATGCGTTATCATTACTTATTTATTTTGAGTTTGCCACAATGATTCTGGGTATAGGTGCATAATACGATGATTCGATGCGCTCAGAATGAAAATGAATAGAAAGGTTATAAAATGAAAGCAATACTTGACATATTAACAGAAAAATTTGCCGCTGCCTTTGAAAAGGCAGGGTACGGCGCGGAATACGGAAGGTGCGTGGTTTCCAACCGTCCCGACCTATGCGAATTCCAGTGCAACGGTGCCATGGCATGCGCTAAAGCTTTTAAAAAGGCACCCATCATGATCGCCAATGAAGTGGTGGCTCAGCTTACGGATGACGGTACACTCGCCAAGGTAGAGGCTGTAGCTCCCGGATTTATTAATATAACAATAACCGATAAGATGCTTAATACTTATCTTAATGAGATGTCTGTATCCGAAAAGAACGGATTTGAGGGGAAGAGTGCAGGTAAGACAGCAGTTATCGATTACGGCGGAGCCAATGTGGCTAAGCCCTTGCATGTAGGACATCTGCGTCCCGCGATTATAGGTGAGAGTGTAAAGAGATTACTTGCTTTTGACGGATATAAGACCATCGGCGATGCACACTTGGGAGACTGGGGCACACCCATCGGACTTATCTTTACCGAGATGCAGGCAAGGACTCCCGATCTTGTATTTTTCGATGAAAACTATACAGGTGAATATCCGGCTGAATGTCCTGTTACATTAAAAGAGCTTGAAGAGATTTATCCTTTTGCCAGTGCAAAGTCTAAAGAAGACGAGGAATACAGGGCAAGAGCACGTAAAGCTGTTTTTGAGCTTCAGAACGGCAGACGCGGTTACAGGGCACTTTGGGAGAGGATAATGGACATCTCTAAGGCTGACCTTAAGAAAAACTATGGCAGTCTGAATGTCTTTTTTGAGCTCTGGTACGGCGAGAGCGATGCCGATCCTTATATCATGCCTATGATCGAGGATATGAAAAAGCAGGGGATAGCCAAGATCAGCGAAGGAGCTCTGGTAGTGGATGTAAAGGAAGAATCCGACAACAAGGAAATGCCTCCCTGCATGCTTTTAAAATCAGACGGTGCGGTAGGTTATGATTCTACCGATCTTGCGACCATAGTTCAGAGAATGAAGGACTTTGATCCTCAAAAGATCATTTACGTTGTTGATAAACGTCAGGGACTTCATTTTGAACAGGTATTCCGTGCTGTAAGGAAAGCCGGTATCGTAGGTGACGATACAGATCTTATATTCCTTGGCAACGGTACTATGAACGGTAAGGACGGAAAGCCTTTTAAGACACGTGACGGCGGAGTACTCCGTCTTGAAGCTCTGGTAAAGGACGTAAGAGATCATGTGGCTGAAAAGATGGCTGACAGGGATCTTTCAGAAGAAGAGAAGAATGAAATAGCAAGGAAAGTAGGACTTGCAGCACTTAAGTACGGCGATCTTTCCAACGCGGCAACAAAGGACTATATATTTGATATAGATAAATTTACTTCATTTGAAGGTAATACAGGTCCTTATATCCTGTATACCATGGTACGTATCAAGTCCATTTTGGAGAAGTATTCGGCAGTAACCGGTATCAATACCGATGAAGTGCTTAAAAAAGCAGCTGCAGGCGAAATAAAGCTTTCTGATATGGATGGCAACGATTCCGAAAAGAAGCTTAAGCTCCAGATATCACTTTTCTCGGAGTATATGGCTCAGGCAATAGCAGAGATAGCTCCCCATAAGGTATGCTCATATCTGTTTGAACTCAGTAACTTCTTTAATTCATTCTATCATGAGAATAAGATAGTATCAGAGGAAAACGAAGATAAGCGTAACGGATTTATAGCACTCATATGCCTTACATTAAAGCTTCTCGAAACAGGAACAGACCTTTTGGCAATTGAAGCACCCGAAAAAATGTAATATTGTTCAATAATTATTGACTAATCCGTATTTTTTTAGTATAATCTAAAATGATGTACTTTGAAAATCTGATAAGTCTAACGATTGATATATACAGTCACACAAGGGAAATGTTTCAAGGAGATTAAGGAAATGCAAGGAAAAAAGTCAGTTATATTAAAGGGCGTGCTTTTGATGGCTGCGTTCCTGATATTTGCACTTGTTATCGGAAGCACAAATGCACGTGCCGATGAAAAGAAGTATAAAGGTAAGGTTCACGATGTTAAGTCAGCTCTGAATGTCAGAGAGGGTGCCGGCAAGAATTACGATCCCATAAAGGATGATTCAGGCAATATCCTTCAGCTTAAACCCGATGAAGAAGTAGTGATCATCGGACAGGCTGTTGCAGCAGACGGAACAGTATGGTATAACGTAGAGTTTGAACGTGACGGAAAGAAATACAATTCCGGTTACGCTTCCAGTAACTATATTGAAAAGGGCGCTGAGATAACAGCTCCGCCCACACCTACACCTACCGCTACTCCCGAGCCTACCCCTACTTCCATAGTAGCTACAAAGGCTCCGGCATCACCTACACCCGGTCTTACCGATACGGCTGATAGCGGCAATACCGAGCAGCCCAGCGGTAATTCCAAAAAAGTAATACTTGGTGTTATTTTTGCAGTAATAGCTGTAGCAGTTGTATTCTTCGGTTTGTTCATCGTACTTGGTCTTATCAAGCAGAACAAGAGAAAGAACCGTATACGTAATGCACGTAAGGTTGACAGGATGAGGAACTCCGAGCAGGAGAATCAGGGCGGAAAGAGAAAGCCCGAGATCAGACGTTCTGAGGACGAAGGTGCTTACGTACGTGAAGTAAGACAGAGCGTATATTACACCAATCCTGAGGATGATGATGAATTATACGGCATCATGTCACAGGAGCCCGATGATAAGAGATCGCTCCGAGCAGCTGTAGACAGACTTCAGGAGCATGACATCATCAACCATAAGATATATGGTGAAGGTGAAGTATATGACAATTCCGATGTTAAGCTCATGGAAGTAAGATTCGGAAACGACGTCAGATTCTTAAACAAGGATTCGATAGTACAGAAGCGTCTGATAGAGATCATCGATGATGAAGATCAGGCTACCGCAAGACGCAGGAACAGAAGGAATCGCAATAAAAGAAATGATTATTGATTGAGCTAAAGGGGCTGTCGCTGGTTGAGCGGCGGCCCCTATCTTAATATCGCATAGGATATACTTACGGGCTCTGTCCGGGCAGCATCCCGGACGAGATCGCCACCAAAGGCAATTCGTCCTGGGAACTACCCGTCACGAGCCCTTGTTTATACTCTGTAAGCGATATTAAGATATCGCCACGCCCGAGCCGCCGCTTATAAACGTGCGACAGCCATCAACTCATATAAATTGTGTGAGGGAAAAAAGAAAAGGCTCGATAGGATAGTTCCTAAACGAGCCTTTATGGTTAATTAAAGAGAGTTGAGTACGTCTTCGCAGTGCTGTATCATTCTTTCCATAGCACTGGGACCGGGAGCACCGATGGTGTTACGCTTTTCAACGCAGGTCTTTAGAGAGATAGCTTCGTATATATCCTGCTCGAAAGCGGGAGAGAACTGCTTGAATTCGTCTAATGAGAGATCGTCGAGTGCGCACTTTTTATCGATACAGTAAAGGACAAGTCTGCCGATGATACCGTGAGCATCACGGAAAGGTATACCGTGTACTACGAGATAATCTGCCGCATCGGTTGCATTTGTAAAACCGTTCTTGGCACTCTGTGCCATAACTTCCTTGTTAAAGGTTAGAGTTGATAACATACCGTCAAACAATGTGATGGAATCGGAAACTGTATCAAGTGCATCAAAAAATGCTTCCTTATCTTCCTGTAGGTCCTTATTATATGCTAAAGGCAGACCTTTGAGTGCTGTAAGAAGCGTTGTAAGGCTTCCGTATACACGGCCGGTCTTTCCACGTACCAGTTCAGCGATATCAGGATTCTTTTTCTGAGGCATGATGCTGCTGCCGGTGGAATAAGCATCGTCTATTTCTATAAAACGGTACTCGTTGGAGTTCCATATGATGATCTCTTCACTGAAACGTGAAAGATGCATCATGATAAGGGAGAAACATGAGAGCAGCTCTATGAGATAGTCCCTGTCGGATACGCCGTCCATGGAGTTCTCCGTAGGACCGTAAAAGTCAAGTGCGTGTGCAGTCATTTCACGGTCTAAAGGATATGTGGTACCTGCAAGTGCACCCGAACCCAAAGGAGAGAAGTTCATTCTTTCTCTTGCGTCCTTTAAACGGCTGCGGTCACGGCTGAACATTTCGAAATATGCACCTAAGTGATGAGCCAGGGTAACAGGCTGGGCTTTCTGAAGATGAGTGAAGCCGGGCATGTAGGTCTCGGTGTTTTCCTTCATAATAGAGAGGATGGTGGTAAGAAGCTTTTTAAGCTTTTTGCCGATCTCAACAGCTGCGCTTCTTGAGTACATACGCATATCCAGAGCTACCTGATCGTTACGGCTTCGTCCTGTATGGAGCTTTTTGCCGGCATCACCTATACGCTCGGTAAGTACTGCCTCAACGAAGCTGTGGATATCCTCGGCTGTCATATCTATCTCGAGTTTGCCGGTCTCTATATCACTGTATATCTCAGTAAGGGTTTTATGTATAAGCTCTGCTTCTTCTGCAGAAATGATACCGCGATTGCCGAGCATGAGTGCATGTGCCATGCTGCCCCTTATATCCTCACGCCAGAAACGGCTGTCAAAGGATATGGAAGAGTTGTATTTCGCAACCAGTTCATTAGTTTCGCCGGTAAAACGGCCTCCCCAGAGTTTCATCTATATGTCCTCCCGAAAAAAAGGTGTAGTATTGTTTTTTGTCAGTTTATACCATATCATAATACTTATAATTCAAAGTATAGTCAATAGTTTTCTTAATTTAATAAAGATATTTTCAAGAAAAGTTGACAAATTGTGATAAAAATCATATTATATTATTTAGATGTTGAAAATTTGACCGGAGGCTTTTGAGCATGGGTAGAAAAAACGACACTGAGGTTATAATCAAAAATAAAAGATACAGACTTTCCGGATTTGAGAATGAAGAGTATCTTCAAAGAATAGCGGGCTTTTTGAACAATAAGTTTGCCGAGATCAAGAAACAGGATATATATAAAAATCTTGACAGCGAGATGAGAGCCATCTTCCTTGAGATCAACCTCGTGGATGAATATTTCAAGATGAAAAATAAATATGAGGAATCAGAAGCAGACAGTGAGTCTAAGAGTAACGAGATATACTCTATGAAGCATGAGATCATGAGTCTTCAATCCAAGCTTGAGATTGCCCAGAACGAGATAGAGAAGCAGAAGGCTTTGAATATTGAGGAACAGAAGAAGAATATCAAGCTTGAAACAGAGCTTTCATCTGAAAGAAAGAACAGAAAGTCATCGGATAATTAAGAGCAATATGGCGAATCAAATATCTTGGTTCGCCTTCTTTTTATGGTGAGGTGTTATACAAATGGGTATTAGCAACATAAATAGAAAACCGGAACTTCTCGCTCCGGCAGGTTCGTTTGAAAACATGAAGGCTGTGATATCGGCCGGAGCCGATGCCGTATATATGGGAGGAAAAAGCTTCGGCGCCAGAGCATATGCCGACAATCCCGATTCGGACGGGGTGATCGAAGCAATCAGGTTTTGCCATATAAGAAACAAAAAACTGTATCTAACGGTTAATACGCTCCTTAAAGAAGACGAGATAAAGACACAGCTTTACAGTTATCTTTTGCCTTTTTATAAAGCAGGCCTTGATGCGGTTATAGTACAGGATCTCGGAGTTATGGACTATATAAGCAAACATTTTCCGGGGCTTGATATACACTTGAGCACCCAATGCTCGCTTACCATGGCTGAAGGTGTAAATGGTCTGCTTTCCATGCTTAATAACTCTGCAGCGGTTACCAGACTTGTACCTGCCAGGGAATTAAGCCTTGAAGAGCTTAAAACGATGAGAAGTAATACTGACCTGGAGATGGAAGTCTTCATACATGGAGCTTTATGCTATTGTTATTCAGGACAATGCCTGCTCAGCAGTCTGGCGGGAGGCCGCAGCGGCAACAGAGGCAGATGTGCCCAGCCCTGCAGAAGGCTGTATAAGGTAAAAGTAAATGACTTTGAGAGTAAAGGGTATTTTCTTTCACCAAAGGATATGTGTACCATAGAGCATATACCCGAACTGATAGAAGCCGGCATAGATTCGTTTAAGATTGAAGGCAGGATGAAGTCGGGTGAGTACGGAGCCGGTGTGGTGGCAGCATACAGAAGAGCCATCGACGATCATTTTGAGCATAGGATCCGGACTGCAAATGATAAGGAAGTACTTTCTGAGATATATAACCGCGGAGGTTTTAATACAGGATATCTGTTTTCTCATAACGGAAAAGATATGATGAGTACGGAGCGCCCTGGACATTACGGTGTAAAGGTGGGCGAAATATCCCATACTTCATCCAGAAAAGCATTTATTAAGGTGTTTAAACCGATAAAACCGGGCGATGTACTGGAAATACGAAACAGTCAGACTGACTCTAAACCGATATATGAGTTTACATCCGGTTCCGAATATACTAAAGGTGATATGTTTGATGTGCTTACTATGAAGGATCGTCTCGCAGCTAAAGGGATGGAAGTATACAGGACCAGAAACCGTAGCCTGCTTGATGCTATTTCTGACAGTTACATTAAAACTACTTTGAGACAGCCTGTGGATATTGAGCTTGTATGTAAAAAGGGTGAGCCTCTGAAGCTTACAATATCAACATTTAACGATAAGGCTGAAGGACGTAAAGTAAGTGTTTCGATCACGGGAAATGTTATCGAAGAAGCCAGAAATTCCGCAAGTACGGCAGACGCTTTAAAAGCTCAGGTAAGTAAGCTTGGAAATACCGACTTTGAAGCAGTCAGTGTAACGGTAAAAGCGGATGACAACATATTTGTCCAGGTAGGTGAGCTTAACAGGCTAAGACGTGAAGCTGTGGAAGTATTGACTGACAGGATAAATGAGCTTTACGAACGAGAAATATCCGATAAGGGTGAGAAGAAAGCTTCAGATATTATTGATGGTGCGAATGAAGCGGAAGATTCTAATGATCCTAATGCTAAGATCACATTCTCGGCATATGTAAAGACTTTTGAACAGCTGAAAACTCTTTTGGACGCTGACAGCTCAAATATAATTATTGATATTTATACAGATATCGATGAGAAAAGAGCGGACGAGATCATCAATCTATGTACCATGAACGGCAAAAAGACATATTTTGTACTGCCAAGGATCATTAGAACAGGGTATTATCAAAATATTTTTGATTTTTGCGGGAAATATGCCGGAAAATGCAGTTTTGTTGCATCAAACTATGAGGCGGTTAACATCTTAAAAGAAACAGGTGCCGGTTACAGGACGGACTATAATATCTATTCCATGAATTCTGAAGCGGTAAACATTATCGGGGGAGAGTATACCGTGCCTTTTGAGCTTAATGAAAAAGAGCTTGGAGAGCTTTTTAACCGTGATACTAAGGGTGAGATGGTAATATACGGGTTACTGCCTGCCATGGTCTCGGCACAGTGCGTGGGCAAAACCGTTACAGGTGAGTGCGGATATCGCGGGCCCATGAAAATGATTGACGAAAAGGGTTACATATTTACAGCTCATCAGGAATGTAAGTATTGTTATAATGTTATATACAATTCTGCGGTTTTAAACCTTATGCACCGCTATGATGATCTGGTAAGGTCCGGCTGCAGGCGTATGGGGCTTAAGTTTACTTTTGAAAGTGAAAGCGAGATAAAGCTTGTCATAAAGTGCCTGGAAAGTGTGATAAACGGTGAAAAATACATATTCCCGGATGAGATAATGGGACTTAAACTGACAAACGGGCATTATATGCGCGGAGTCGAATGAAAATGCGTACAAAATATGACGATATGGGGCATTTTGTTACGTAAATATTAAAAAAGAAATGGCTTGCACTTATTAAAAAATAGGTTTATAATATTTGTCAGTATAAGATTTATAACACACCTATAGCAGGAGGCAGGCAGATGGTCGAAGCTACAAGCTGTGGCGGTGTTGTTATTTTCAGAGGGAAGATACTTCTGCTTTACAAGAATTATAAGAACAAGTATGAAGGCTGGGTTCTTCCCAAGGGAACGGTAGAACAGGGTGAAGAGCATAACGAGACTGCGCTCAGAGAAGTAAAGGAAGAAACGGGGGTTTCTGCCCAGATCATTAAGTATGTGGGCAAAAGCCAGTATTCTTTTAATACTCCTCAAAATGTTGTATCCAAAGACGTTCACTGGTTTCTTATGATGTCTGACAGCTATTACAGCAAGCCACAGAGAGAAGAGTACTTTTGTGACTCAGGTTATTACAAGTACCATGAAGCGTATCATCTTCTAAAGTTTGCAAACGAAAAACAGATTTTAGAGCAGGCGTATAATGAGTATCTTGACTTAAAGAGGAGTAACCTTTGGGGAAGTAAGAAGTACTACTAAAAAACGGGCTGTCACACATTTTGTGTGGCAGCTATTTTCTTGTATGGCTTAATGCATGCCGGGGGAAGATCACAGGAGTTTTGGTTTTTATGGAAGAAAGTACCAATACAATAGATAACAACAATAAGAAAAGCCTGAAAGATAAGCTTATGAACCGTGAGGTAATAACATACATCATAGCCGGTGTGCTTACCACGGTGGTAAACCTTATCGCAAAGTTTATCTTTAAAAACCTCATGGGTATGGAGGAAAACCTGACTACGGCGCTTGCCTGGGTCGTGGCTGTGGCTTTTGCTTATGTTATAAACAATTACTGGGTATTTCTTAAGGGAAATGAAGGAGCAGGTAAGGAAACCGTTAAGATCATAAAATTTACGATAGCCCGTATCGGTACATATATTATCGAAGCGGGCGGAATATATCTGCTCATTACAAAAGGACATATTGAAGGTATACTTGGCATCATACCTTCATTGCTCGATAAGATAAATTCGATGCCAAACGCGGATAATATAAAATTCTGGATAGTACAGCTTCCGCTTCAGTTTCTTGTTATCGTGCTGAACTATGTATTCAGTAAGCTGTTCGTATTTGTAACAAAAAAAGATAAAGCCGGGAAGAGTGAAGATGGAGAGCAGAGTAATACTTAAAAAGGGTGAAGGCAGGCTCCTTAAAAAGGGCGGCCTTTGGATATATGACAACGAGATAGCCGAACAGGATCTTAAGGGTGAGAACGGCTCGATCGTGGATGTACTGGATTTTGACGGATATTTTTTAGGTAACGGTTTTATAAATCTGAATTCCAAGATCCGTGTAAGGATGCTCACCAGGCGTACAAAGATAGGCGAAGGCATATCTTTGGATGATCTGATCTTTGAAAGAGTAAAGACAGCATGGGAATACAGGAAGACTGTATGCGATACGTCAAGCTGCAGACTTATATTCGGTGAGGCTGATTTTTTACCGGGCATAGTAATAGACAAGTTTGAGGATGTGCTGGTGGTTGAGTCGCTGGCACTAGGCATAGACAGATTAAAGGATAAAATAATCGGTGCTGTTAAGAAAATACTCGCAGATGACGATATATTGATAAGAGGCATTTTCGAGAGGAGCGACTCCAAGGTAAGACTGGAGGAAGGTCTCGAACGTTATAAAGGTTTTATTGGAGAAGAGTTCGATACAAAGGTTTTGATCAACGAAAACGGTGTAAAGTATTATGTAGATGTTTGCGATGGTCAGAAAACGGGCTTTTTCCTTGATCAGAAATACAACAGAAGAGCTGTTTCCGGTATCTGTAAGGGTAAGGAAGTGCTTGACTGCTTTACCCATACGGGTTCTTTTGCATTAAATGCGGCAAAGGGCGGTGCATCGCATGTTACTGCGGTGGACATATCGGAACTGGGTATCAGCCAGGCACGTGAAAATGCAGAGCTGAACGGCTTTTCGTCAAATATGGATTTTGTAACCAGGGATGTGTTTGAATTTCTGCCGGAGCTTGCAGCAGAAGGAAAGAAGTTTGACGTGATCATACTGGATCCGCCGGCTTTTACAAAATCCAGGGATTCGGTTAAGAACGCCTCTAAGGGATATAAGGAGATAAACCTTAGAGCTATGAAATTGTTAAAAGACGGGGGATATCTTGCTACCTGCTCATGTTCTCATTTTATGACACAGGAACTGTTTTATGAGGCAGTGAGATCGGCAGCTAAGGATGCGCATAAACGCATCCGCCAGGTGGAATACAGGACGCAGGGGCCTGACCACCCGGTGCTTTGGAATTCGGATACTTCTTTTTATCTGAAATTCTATATTCTTCAGGTCTGCGACGAAAAGTGATACATTAAGCTTTTCCAGGGAGGGACACTTTGGTCACATTTAATGTTAGAACAAAAAATAAAACAGTATCCATTATAGTATGCTTTTTGCTGGCCTTGTTCTTTATTATCTTCTCCAAATATGTGGAGCAGCATAAGGACATGGTGTTCGGCTTTGGCGACATGAAGCTGCCGGCTACATCATTTCTTGGTATTGTTCAGGCGGTCATCGGTCTTCTGTGCATTATAATGGTATGCATTGATTATAAGATGGGACGCGTTTTGGCATTATTCTATATGCTTGGGTCCATTTTTTTCATGTTTGTCAATATCGTAAGAACGGGGGATATGTCATCGCTTCCCGGTATTTATAATTCAATCATTACCATTGTTTCCGTCCTGATCATTTCTAACGGTCTTGCAAAGGCCGATAAACGTGCCGTGACCGATTTCCTTACGGGTCTTAGGAACAGGAGAGGTCTGGTAACACTGATCGACAGATCGATAAGGGACAAAAAGTCGTTCAGCGTTGTTTATTTTGAAATAGAGAATTTCAGGACGATAAACGACAATCTCGGTCATAAATACGGTGATGTTGCTTTAAAGACGGTTGCAAATAAACTTATGGAGATCGAAAATGAAGATAATGTTTATGTAAGCCGTATCGGCGGAGCTGAGTTCGCCGCAGTAGTATTCGGTTCGATCGATCCCAAGAACTTTGCTGAAAAGGTTATAGATAAGATCGGTACGAGTGTTACCAATGCCGATGATATTGATATCAGGTTATCTCTTTCGGTTTATTCGGGTATATGTTCATATCCCGGAGATGCAAACAATGCGGATGATATATTGAAATATGCTGATATAGCCGTATATACAGCCAGAACAGCACATTCAAAGAACAGGATATGTTACTTTGACAAAGAGATGAAGGAAAAGCTGTTCAGGCAGATAGAGCTTGATAGAATGGTTAGAGACAGCTTGGCTCATGATTATTTTTATCTGGTTTACCAGCCTCAGTATGATATTAATACCAAGGAGCTTAGAGGCTTTGAGACATTGCTCAGATTAAAGACTCCGGATGGTGTCAATATCAGTCCGGGCGAGTTCATCCCCGTGATAGAGAAATCCGAGCTGATCATGAAAGTGGACAGTTATGTTATAAGGCGTGCGCTTAAAGAAGCAAAGGCCATGGTAGATGCAAAAGGAAACAATATTGTTATTTCGATAAATGTTTCAGCAAAGAATATTTCCTCACACGGCTTTGTGGCTGAGATCAAGGAAGCTCTGAAGGAATCGGGATTCCCGCCCAAGTGTCTTGAGATTGAGATCACCGAGTATTCATTCGCTGAAGACAATGTTGTTACTACCGAGAACGTTACCGAATTAAGAGCACTTGGCATACAGATAGCACTTGATGATTTCGGTACCGGTTATACATCCCTTTCACAGGTTATGAGACTTCCCGTTAATCTGCTCAAGATTGACAAGAGCCTGATAGATGATATTGAGAATAATCAGATCAACCGTGATTTTGTGGATGCTATCATTTACATGGGACATCTTATGGACTGCGAAGTTATTTCGGAGGGTGTTGAATCCGATAAGCAGTTGGGTCTTCTTAAGGCCCATGAATGTGATTTTATACAGGGCTTTGTATGGGGTAAACCCATGGAATATGAGCAAGCTGTTGAATTATGTAAATAAAATCTATTATTGATCGAGGCTGTTATGAAAAAAGAGTATGCACCTATTTTACCTTTTGACGGGACACAGACGGACAAGTTTGAAATGTATGATCAGGCTGTTTACAGATTCGGTATCGATATGTATAAGGATGAAAAGCCTGTAAAACTTCATCATAATTCTATGATCAAGTATTACAGCTGCAAAATGGAGGATAAACCCGTCAGGCTCGGCGGGGACTGAACCGATTAATGAACTGAAAAGGGGTCAGGTACCATAAAAATTTTAGGGGCTCTGTCCGAACAGAGCCCCTAAAATTTTTATAGTACCTGATCCAAATAAATTACAAGAATTTCTCAGGCTCGCCGTATTTCTCACCGAAGGTTTCGACGGTTACCTTGTTCATAACCTGGGGAGAAAGAGGTCTGTCCTGGAAATTAACTCTTGTTTCAGCTATTCTGTCTACTGCATCCATGCCCTCGGTAACCTTGCCGAATGCGGCATAAGCACCGTCGAGATGAGGAGCGTTTTTATGCATGATGAAGAACTGTGATCCTGCTGAATCGGGATCCATAGCACGTGCCATGGAAAGAACTCCGCGGGTATGTTTTAAGTCATTCTTAAAACCGTTCTGTGCGAATTCACCGGGGATAGAATATCCGGGACCGCCCATGCCTGTGCCGTCGGGGCAGCCGCCCTGGATCATGAAGCCTTCTATAACACGGTGGAAGATAAGACCGTCATAGAAGCCTTTGCTTACAAGTGAGATAAAGTTCTTTACGGAGTTAGGAGCTATTTCGGGATAGAGTTCAGCCTTGATGACATCTCCGTTTTCCATCTCGAATGTTACTATAGGATTAGCCATTTGATAATTCCTCGTCTTTCTTTTATTATTTATTTGCTATTTCGTTGGCAAATTTTGTTATATCATTTAGGTTCTTTGTGATCTCAGCGGTGGTAACTGCCTGTTTCTCAGCGGCTGAAGTCGCTTCTTTTACTGCTTCGGATACTTTATCTACCGATTTCATGATCTCGTCAAAGGAACGGAGTATCTCGGATGCTGAGGTACCATTCATCTGAGCAAGCTTGCCCATTTCGGTGGCAACTACAGCAAAGCCCCTGCCGGCTTCACCGCTTCTGGCTGCCTCTATCGAAGCGTTAAGTGCAAGTATGTTGGATCTTGAAGCATTTGACTGAACGGTATTTACATTTTTAAGTCCTTGTTTAACTTTGACTTTAACCTGTTCGCTTGTATTCTGTATATCGGATATCTGTTCGGCCAGTTTGTCCGCTTCTTGGGAGATGGCGTCTATTTTTTCGGATGCCTGCTTGAGGTTTTCGTCAAGCTTTTTGATCCTTTCTTTATCTTTAAGCTCTTTTTCCATGGAGAATGCGCAGGTTACAACACCTACAACTTCACCGTTTTCCGATATGGGAGTTACTATACCTTTGATCGGTACACCGAATACCTGGGCGGGAAGAATACTTATGAGCTGTTCGTTTTTCTGCATAGCATTAAGCATATCGACCTGACCGGGGTTATCCCATTCAAGCTTAAGACCGGGTATGGCACCGGGAAGTGTGAATGACTTTGCTTCCCATGTAGCAAGAGCGGTGTCACGGCTGCATAACGAAAGTTGTATATCTTCTCCGGTAATTTCCCTGACAAGGGGCAGTACCAACTTTAAAGCTTCGAGTATTTTACTTTCCATATTAGCTCCATCCCTTCTTTATTTACAGAATTCAATATATATAAAACTATATATTATTATCAGTAAAAATGCAATATTTTTTTGGTTTTATCTTTATTGACGATGGTTAAAAAATATTGTAGAATCAATATTAGATTTTATATCGGAGGGGTATATGAATAACACTATAAGGATTGATAAAAATGACAAAATAGTTCACTTTGGAAGAACCGGAGTGAGTGATCAGGGAACCGCACTTTTTTGGACGGGCAGCGCTGTTGAATTTAATATAAGCGCTTCGGAACTTAGTGTTTTCATAGAGTGCCGGTATGCGGAAAGAGAGCTTATGCTTGATATTATCCTGGATGGGGAAAGGTCTCAGAAGCTTATACTTAAAAACGGACCGGACAAGTATACAATATTCAGGGGGATGAATCCCGAAAAACCGATAAACGTCAGGATAGTACGAGATACACAGTGTATGCCTGATGATATTACATCGTACATATTGCTGACCGAACTGGAGGCGGACGGACAGCTTACGGAAGCGCCTAAGTATAATTTCAATATTGAGTTTATAGGTGACAGCCTTACATCCGGAGAAGGGTGCGGGCTTGTGAAAAGAGATGAATGGGCTCCGGTAGTATTTGACGCACTTGAGAGCTATACATATCAGGTTGCCAGACTGCTGGGTGCAAGATACAGCGTACTTTCACAGAGCGGATGGGGACTTTATGCATCGTGGGACGGTAATCTTAAAAATGTGCTGCCTGACTACTATGAGCTGGTATGCGGTACGTCCAAATGTAAAAGAGCGATAAGTCTCGGAGCTCACGACTCGTACGATTTTTCGACGACCGAAATGGATGTTGTAGTCATAAATCTGGGGACCAATGACGGAAATGCGTTGAATGCAGGTTTATTTGAAAAGGATGAGTTTATAGCCGCTTTCAAGAAAAAGGGTATTGAGTTTTTGAAAAAGGTACGTTCACTTAACAGCAGTTGTCTGATCCTCTGGGCATACGGGATGCTCGGTTATGAGATGGAGCCATATATAAAGGAAATAGTAAGTGAATATATCAAAGAGACTTGCGACAAACGTGTTAAGTACCTTAAACTCCCCAAATGCGGGCCTGCCGAACTGGGTGCAAGGTTCCATCCGACACCCGAAGCACACATAAAAACTGCCGGCTATATAGTGGATCATATCAGGTCTGAACAGGCGTATATGCTAAGATAAAATTCTAACAAAAATGTTGTATATTTTTTAAGATTTACTTGTAAATTTTCAGAAAATATAGTAGAATATCTATATATATCTTTTATTTATGAAAGGGCTCAGAAATATGAAAATAAGCGATTTCCTAAGAATGAAGATAACACCTGAAAATAAGCAGTTTGATATGATCAAAAATATCAGATTTTTAGATGATAAAAATGTAGTACTTGCCGGTAAAGCAACTACTACGGTCACTGCGTTCTGTGAAGCTTTTTTTGACTATGTTAACAGAAATTTCAGATCTTCCAGGGGTGCTGAAAAGCTTATCAAGGCCAACCGTAAAAAGATCAACCGTTTAAGCGGAAGCGAAAGTATGATACTTGTACAGCACATACTTGAGGAAATCAGTAATGAATATGCCATTACGCATTACCATATTACATGTGAGATGGCGGCACCTGTTGTTAAAAAGCCGGTAGTTCCCGCACAGCCCGTACAGACTGCACCGCAGAAACAGGAAGTTCAGCAGCCTGCATCCGATCAGAGCTTTTTATCAAAAGCAAAGCCTTTTGTAAATGCTGCTCCGGCAAATAATAATGAATCATCCAGGATACGTGTACTGGAGTCAGAGCTTGGCAGGCTTCAGCCCGAACCTGACAAGAAGCTTGCAGCAGCTGAACAGGAGATCGCAGCAGTTGTTGCCGGGACAAACGCTGTAAATGTAGCGGCACAGGCAGTGGAAGATAATACTGTAAAAGCTGACGTGATCACAGAGAACGCTGCAGCTAACTTACAGGAAGAAGCTGTACAGGCTGTTAATGCGGCTGCCGATATATTAGATGATGTTGAAAATGCTGAAAAGACTGCAGAGACTGTTGCAGCCGAAGTACAGGAAGAAGTAAGTGTTAACGCAGTGGCAGCTGAACAGGCAATTGAAAATGCTGCAGACAGTGTTCAGGAAGCAGCTGAGCAGACAGTAGCACCCTCGGAAACCGAAACTGATGAAGCAGAAAACGCTGCTGATACCGGAGCACAGGCAGATGCACAAGGCAGCAACGATCAGAACAAGAATAATCAGAATCAGAATAATCAATATCAGAATAAGAAACTTTCCAAGAAGGAAAAGAAGAGACAGCGTATAGCAGGAGATCTGTCGGATGCACGTATGAAACCCGGTAAGGGTATCAAGCCCTTGAAGGATTTCAAAGAGGCAACCAGATTTATGGATGCCGGCATGACCAAGAGCAAGCTTAATCTTAATGAGATACCCTGCATAGCTGTAATAGAGGAGAATAAGGTACCTACTATAGAGGAAGTGCCCTGTATAGCGGTTATAGAAGATAATACAGTACCTACCATGGAAGAAGTTCCTTATGTAGGAGTAGAGGATAAACCTGAGTATCTTAATGTTATCATAGGTGAGGAACCTAAGAAGCCGGAAGCACCTGCAACGCAGGAGATATCTAAGGCACCCGCACAGGCTCCTGTTGCACAGGAGATTCCTGCAGCACCTTCACCCGCAGTTCAGGAGATTCCTGCAGCACCGGCACCCGCCGTACAGGAGGTTCCTACATCACCCGCAACTGCGGTACAGGAAACAGTTGCAGCACAGGCAGCACCGGCTACTGCAGCTCCGGTTGTTACGGCACCTCCGGTAACAGCACCTGTGGCTGATGAAACACCTAAAGCACCCGCATTTACAGCTGCACCTGCAGCACCTGTATATGTACAGCCTGCAAGTCCGCAGTCTATGCCTGTTATGCAGCAGATGCCTCCTGTACAGAATGTGGCACCTGCAGTTTCCGCACCGGTTATCAAGCCTGTAAGCATCAGCTCAGTAAAGGCTCAGCCTGCTACAGAGATCAAGGATAAAAAGGATATCCGTAAGCAGATATCAGATGCAATTACACTTAACAAACAGGTTATATTTGTCGGACCTTCCGGTACGGGTAAGACCTATCAGGTTAGAAAATATGTTAGAAGAATGACCAAGGGCTATGACGGATTTAAGTTTGTTCAGTTCCATCAGTCCTATGAGTATTCGGATTTTATAGAGGGACTTCGTCCTGCCAATATAGTAAACACCAGCAGCCCTACCAATGTACGTCTTGACGGTATATTTAAAGCATTCTGCAGAAAGATCGTTGAAGACAACCTGGAAAATGCGATACCCGGATTTTCAACAATGTATTCGGAAAAGAAGCAGAAGGTTGTACAGAGCCTGTATGAAAAGATCAGAGACAGGAAGGAAGCAATTGATGACGGGCTTGCAAATGAGTATTTTGCTCCGGGTTCGGAAGAGTATGTATTTGAAAACGGTGTCAAAGACTATTATTTCATAATAGATGAAGTTAACCGTGCTGATGTTTCCAAGGTATTCGGCGATGTACTTTTTGTACTTGACGAGGATTACAGAGGAATTGAGAACAGGTTTGATACAAGACTCAGTAACCTTAAGGCATACAGGATAGTTCAGGCGGATGATATAGGCAAGGCAAATTACAGTACTTCACATATCGGATTTGCAGAACAGATGAAATTTGACTGTTTCGAACACGGATTCTTTATACCTAAGAACTTACATATCATTTGTACAATGAATGAGATAGATAATTCCGCAAGCACAATGGATTTCTCATTTAAACGTAAGTTTAACTGGGTAAATATCAATACTGAAGATATTATGCTTTCGTCATTGAAAGAGATACATAAGGGTAAAGCAATGTACTGGCTTGACAGGCTTGCAGAGAATATTAATCTAGTTAACCGCCTGATAAGTGACGGAATCTCACCCGAGCATCGTCTGGGACCTGCATTTTTCAGAGATCTGACAGAGTCAACCTACAGTATCGATACGGTATTTGACAACACGATCGATCCGATCTTAAGAGAATATCTTAAGGGCCAGCCTGCGGACATAACCGAAAGGTTTGTATCCGAATGCAAGAAGGCGCTTAAGCTTGGAATCTGATAAACGGGAGCAAATTAATGGCAGTTAATATATATTATGCTGATATCAGCGGACTGTTAAGATCACCCGGAGAATATGAAAAGTTAATGGAGCATCTTTCGGATGAAAGATGCTCTAAAACATTAAAGATAAAGCATTTGGAAGGGAGATGCAGATCGGTCGGAGCCGGAATGCTTCTTGACAAAGCTTTATCGGTGTACGGGTTAAAAGAAAAGGATATGAAATATACATACGGGAAGAACGGTAAGCCTTCATTTGCCGGTCATCCGGAGATTTTCTTTAATCTGTCGCATTCCGGGAGCAGAGTAATGTGCATTTTGGCGGATGTACCTGTCGGCTGTGATGTTGAGAAAATAGGAAAAGGCAATCCGAAGATAGCGAAGCGATTTTTTACGGAGCCTGAAAATGCAGAACTTGAAGCTGCCGGCAAATTAAATGAACAGCTGTACAAAGACTTGTTTTATACATATTGGACATTAAAGGAATGCTATGTGAAATGTACAGGACAGGGACTGGGATGCCCCTTTGACAGTTTTGCATTTACTAAAGACGGACGTTGTTATAAGATAAAATACAGAACCGGTTATAAGTTTATAAACTTTGCGGATGAAGTTAAAAAAGGAAGCACTAAACCAAGATATGCTTATGCGGTATGCCTGGAAACGAAGAATATGCCGGAATATTCGATAGAATATACAGATATATGTAAGTAACAATAATGCTAAACAGCATCATACATACATAAATTAAGCGCCTGCTTTTATTAAAGCAGACGCTGTTTTTATGTGTTACCTTTTTCTGAATCGCCCTTTTTGTGGTTCTCGCTTTTTACGGATCAGCCTTTTTTGCTTTTTGCAATTATATAGATACCGTAACCGGTAAGAGCAGAACCGAATGCGATAAGTATTATAGCAATTATTATGCCCGAAGTCTTGTTATTGGGCTCTGAACTTGATGAAGCGGGTTTAACTGTAGAAGTGCTGCCCGGAACTTCAACATCTGTATAGTCATCCGATCCTGATTTATCTGTCGGTGCTTCGGTGATCTCTGCATCGGGTTCATCAACAGTGGGGGACTCGATAACAGGAGCAGGTTCTTCGCCGTCTTTTGTGAAGATAACCGATACATCATCGATATACATATCGGCACTGCCGTTAGTCTCAAAATAGATGTATGCGGATGAAAGCTTCTCGGGTACGTCAAAATTAATGGATACGGGAGTCCAGTCACCGTTACTCTTAACTGTTTTCAGTGCTGTATCCTCGCCGGTGCTTAAGCCTACGGTTATTTCGGTATCTTCAGTCTTTACATATGATGTAAAGGTTACGTTTTTGCCTGAGAACTTTGATATATCGAGCATACAGGTTGCATCCTGTTCTGATCTTTCGCAAAGGAGTGAGTAGCCGACCTTCTGGTCAGGTGTGTGATTTATCAGAGCCATAAGACGGAGGCTGGGCATATGACCGGTACCTCTCTTATAGAATCCTGCCGTTTCTGCGGTATAAGTAGTCTTAACTCCCATGTCGTCAACGTAAGGTTCGAAATCAACGTCTACATCCTTAAGCTCTGTAAGCGTTTCAGCAAGCGTCAGATTGAATTCTTCGCCTTTGCCTGCCATTAGTACACCATAGTATGCGGGTTTACGTTTTAAGTTATAGGTAAAGAGAAGGGGATATCCGTCTGAGATCCATGAACAGTCATCCGTAAGACCCCAGATAGTTACTGCGGTAAGGTTTACACCGTCCTTAACAGCTTCAACCATTGCTTTAAACAGGTCATAATAGAACAATGCCTGATAATACCACTGGTTATCACCACGGTGTGTACATTTTACATCAAGCTCCGTAACTTGAACTTCATCAACTATTGCATCATACTGACGCATAGCGTTTATGTACTGCTCAACGTTGTTGTTGTCACTTAAATGCCCCTGCATACCGATACCGTCGATAAGGCCGTCACCGGCTATGGTACCGTCACCGCCGGCTTTGATGACTGATGACTTTATCATCTGCTGATCCTTGTTCCAGTTCCTGTTTGTAAGGAAGTCCGTTACCACACTTACTCTTGCAGGGAACCATTCATTGTAATCATTGTAATAAAGCTTGGGAAGGATGGAAGATAAGTCGCCGTTGGGATCGAGACCGTAGTCTGCAGCATATTCCTTTGAGTACTTAACTTCGGCTTCTCTTGCAAACAAAAATGCATAGTAGAGGAACTCGGGTCCGATTATCCTGTACCACCAGCTTCTTCTTAAGCCGTCATCTTTACCTTCGTCAACTGCTTCGTTGACTACGTCTATAGAGTAGATCGTATCAGCGTAACCGTTAGCGTATATGTATTCGAGAGCTCCGTATATATAGCTGCGCATTCTGTCGATAAGGACATCGCGTTCAACTATGCATTCGGGATCAAGTTCCGCATTTTCATTGGTTGTGGCAACACCGTTTACTGTAGCATTAAAATCCTTTGCAAAGAAATTGATGTTTACCTGTGAATGCCATAAGAGTACATGAAAACGCATTGCTATGCCATTTGCTTCGGCGTAATCAAGCATTTCTTTTCCTGCGGGATTGATCTTAAAGAGAGTTTCGGATGTTTTATTGAAGTTATATGCGGGTTTTAACTCATTACCGCTTGTGATGCTGTTAAATACCTGAGCTATAAGAGCTTCTTTTTCGGGAGTGCCGATCTCGAGCTTGGGATTATGAAAGTTATTGACCGATTCACAAGCGGCACCTACTTTGAAATAATCCTTATAAACCTTTGCCAGGCTTTCGTATTCCGATGTGTCCTCATAGGTGGCACCAAAGGCTGTAAGTCCCGGTACGGCTATAGAGATGATAAGAGTAAGAGCAAGTAAAAAAGACACTGCTCTTGTGGTACGTTTTTTCATTGCAAACCTCCAAATGATAGTTCGTTTATGTCATAAATACATTTTATGACGCTTGCCCGTATTATACCTGAAAATAGGGAAAAATAAAAGTCATATATTGTTAAAAAGTCATGCATAGTTGCTTATAATTTGCTTATATTTTTCTTGACTGTACATAAAAACTTCATTATAATCAACAATAAGAGAAAAAACTCTTTTATACTTCGGAGGTGTGGTATGAGCAGCGGAAAAGTTATATTTGCGAATATAATCGGATTTTTATTAAAAGTCGGATTTTGCGTATTCTTGTTTTTAACTTTGGACGAGCATGTATGGATCAAGGTTGTAGCTATAATTCTTTGTGTACTTTTACTTGTTAAGGATGTATATATCAGTGCCCTTATCAATTCTGAAACTATCAGTGCCAATTCAAAGTATAAATGGCATGACAGAAAAAGAATAGCTTTATTCGGACTTCCCTGGACATTTACAAAGTATTGCCTTACAAGCGAAAAGCTTGTCATGATCAAGGGCCTGTTTAATACCAGAGAAGATGAAGTTAAGCTTTACCGTGTTACGGACTTTGCACTTACCAGAAAGTTCTGGCAGAAGCTTTTCGGACTAGGTACGTTAGAGGTTAAGTCTTCCGACAAGACCTGTCCTTCACTGCCTCTTATAAATATTAAGAAGTCCAATGCAGTAAAAGAGCTTATCTCAAAGCTTGTTGAGGATGAGCGTGACAGAAAGAGAGTAACCGGACGTGAGATCATCAATAACCATGATCATGACTGTGACGGAATGGATGATTACGACAACGATAATGATAATGATATCGATAACAGCGGTGAGATTTTCTGATAGGAACGGAGGAGAATATCATGCAGGTAATGTTAAATGAGGAAGAGCAGCAGAAGCAAAACGAAATAGCAGCTTATGAGCGCCAAAAGGAAGAAGAGATGGCTGAAAAGGCTGTCAATGACAGGGCAAAAAGAAAGAAGGCCGACAAGTACTTCAGGTTTGTAGTATTCGGTCTTATATTCCTGACACTGGCTGCAGTAGCTATTAAGTGGCTTGTTGAATCAAACGGTCTGGCATATTAATATTTTTGATATGAGCTGTCCATACGGACGGCTCTTTTTTTATGGCAAAATTAGTATAAATATGAGCAAAAAAAAGAATGAATTATTGAAGATAATATTATAAAATAAACGCACAGGGGTAGTAAAAGGTTTTAGTAACCTAAATACAAAGATTTGGAGGTATTATAATGTTAAGAGTAGCGAAAACAGAAAACGGTATTGTAAGAGGACTGCCCGCAGCAGATCCCAGAATTACTTCATTTAAGGGTATACCTTTTGCAGCACCGCCTGTAGGCGAGAACAGATGGAGAGCTCCTCAGCCTGCAGCTAACTGGGAAGGCATAAGAGACTGTTATCAGTTTGCACCCATATCCGTACAGGACCAGCCTGCTGTAGGTACCGATATTTACTGCAGAGAGTGGCATGTAGATCCTGATATCCCCATGGGTGAGGATTGTCTGTATCTTAATATCTGGACACCCGCTAAAAAGACAGATGAGAAGCTTCCCGTATTTATCTGGTATTTCGGCGGCGGCTTCCAGTGGGGCTATACAGCAGAAATGGAATTTGACGGCGAAAGAATGGCAAGACGCGGTATCGTAGTAGTATCCGTTAACTATAGACTTGGTGCACTCGGTTTCCTTGTACATCCCGAGATTACAAAGAGCCAGCCCGAGAATCCCGCAAACTTCGGTCATCTTGACCAGCAGGCAGGACTTCGCTGGGTACACAGAAATATAGCAGAGTTCGGCGGCGATCCCGACAATATCACCATAGCAGGTCAGTCGGCAGGCGGCGGAAGTACTCTGGCTCAGATCACCTGCGATCAGAATAAGGGCCTTATCAAAAATGCCGTTATCATGAGCGGTATGATCAAGAATCCTTATATGAACAATCCTTTCTTCAAGCAGCTGACATTAGACGAGGCCGGCAAGTTCGGCGAGGAACTTTTCGAGATGCTTGGAGTTAAGACTCTTGAAGAAGCAAGAAAGCTTGATGCTTTCTTTATCCGTGATACATACGCAGAGTTCAGAAACAAGAAGGGCTTCATGTTTGCAACGGTACAGGATGATGTATTCTGTGACGGCGATACATATAAAAAGCTTGCCGAAGGACGCGGCAACGATGTTAATATCATGGCAGGCAATACCGTAGATGAGTTCCCTGCAGCTTTATTTGCTGATTCCGATACTGATTTTGAAGCAAAGGCTAAAGAGATCTTCGGTGACAAAGCAGATAAATTCCTTTCATTCCCTGAAGCACGTGAGAAAAAGGGAGATAAGATGTTTGCTTCCGTTCAGGGTATTGAATGTGCGGTTAAGAACGTATTTAACAAGCTTTCAGAGAAGAATACTGGAAGAAATTATTACTATTACAGATTTAATCCCGATATCCCCGGCTGGGATAACCCCGGTTCATTCCATTCGGTAGACTTGTGGTTCTGGTTTGAGACACTGGCTAAGTGCTGGAGACCTTTTGTAGGAAGACATTTTGATCTGGCTCGTCAGATGTGTAACTATATTACCAATTTTGTTAAGACCGGTAACCCTAACGGTAAGGATGCCGATGGAGCTGATATGCCTTACTGGACCAATTATACAGATAAGGTACACGGCGAGATGAATTTCATCAAGCAGGGAAGTATCCCTACAAACGGAAATTCGGAGTTTGTAGACTTCATGACCGAATATATCGGTAAGAACTGATCTTAGAAGACAGAAACAGTTATTTTAGAGGAGGATAAGCCGCCTGTAAGTTGCTTACAGGCGGCGATACTGTTATGAAACCTATTATAGGAGTGGATTGTCCGGATAATGATGTTATAAGAGTAAATGACGAGTACTTTATGGTAAGTACTTCCATGTACTTTTTCCCCGGCTGCGAGATCATGAGGTCAAAAGACCTGATACATTGGGAGCATGCTTCATTTGTATATGATACATTGGACGGCACCGATGCGCAGAGGCTTATCGGGACCGAAAACATATACGGTAAGGGTATGTGGGCAGCCAGCTTCAGATTTCATAACGGCACTTTCTATATAGCATTTGTATGCAATGATACTCATAAGACCTATCTGTACAGATCGGAGTCGATCTACGGCCCTTGGAGAAAATCGTATATAGACGGATTTTTCCATGACTGCTCGCTCTTGTTTGATGACGATAAGGTATATATTGCATACGGAAACAGGGATGTCTACATTACGGAGCTTAACAGCGATCTTACGGGACCCAAGGAAGGCGGTCTGCACAGACTGGCTGTTTCGGATTCGAGAAAGACACCTCTCGGATATGAAGGAACGCATTTTTATAAGATAAACGGAAAATACTATCTTTTCTTTATACATTCACTTGAGAACAGATGGTTCAGAGCAGAAAGCTGTTTTGTATCAGACAGTGTGGACGGAGAGTTTACGGGAAAGGATGTATTTACCGATGATGCCGGATGGTTCTGCTCCGGCATAGCACAAGGGGCCTTAGTGGATACACCCGACGGGAAATGGTATGCAATGCTGTTTCAGGACAGGGGAGCCTCGGGCCGTATCCCTTATATAGTTCCGGTCACATGGGAGAATGATTTTCCCGTGTTCGGAAGTAACGGTAAGCTTCCGGAGAGCTTTGAGCTGCCGGAAGAGGACAAGAGCAGTTACAGACCGCTGGTTGGCAGTGATGACTTCATGAAGATATATAATGAAGATTCATGCTTCGGATTTAAGAATATCTGGCAGTTTAATCACGAGCCAAACCTGCTTCTTATCAATAGAAATACAAAATCAGGTATATTCTCGATCACAACTGATAAGATCTGCACTTCACTTACCGAGGCGCAAAACGTATTAACACAGCGAATGCATGAGATGTGCTGCGAGGCGGAGATCACCGTTCTCGGGGGGGAGCTTGAAAAGGGTGACTTCGCCGGACTCGCTGTGATGCAGTATCTATATGGTTTCATAGGCATTACCGATAACGGCGACGGCTATGAGATCGTATACATGGAAAGAGAAGAAGAAGGAAATAAGGATATCATCAAGAAGATAGACATAACTCCTTCGCCCGTTGTAAGGTTTAAGGTGAGAGCGGACTTTAACTCAAGAAAGGATGAAGCAACATTCTTCTATGACTGCGGTCTGGGATGGAAACAGATCCCCTATACAAAGAAGATGAGATTCAGACTTGAGCACTTTACCGGAAACAGATTCGGGCTTGCCATGTTTTCGACAGAAAATAAAGGAGGCACAGCCTCCTTTGGGAATTTTATTTATAGGTATTTTGAATAATATATTTTATCTAAAACGACGGATTGCTGCGCACATAATCCATCAAGTCTTCGCAAGCAAGCTTGCAAGACTTTTGGCTTATTTGCTACGTTTTAGGCATGTTGCCTGCACATCACTCGGTACTCGCGTGGTGTGCAATTTTTTTTGCGCTTAAATGTGCGGTTGAAGGTTGAAATGCTGGAGAAGCCGGTACGAAGTGCTACCTCGGTTACTGAGAGGTCGGCTTCGGCAAGCATCTGTTCTGCAGCCTGCAGACGTTTGTATATCAGATAATCATAAAATGTGGTGCCGGTGTATTTCTTGAAGAGCCTTGAGAAATGGAATTTTGAAAAACCGCTGTGTTCGGCTACCATCTCTAATGTAAGGTCCTCGCAGAAATACTCGTTGATATAATTGAGCACACTGTTGAAACGGTGCAGGTATTCTTTCTTGGTTATAAGGTTGAGACCGGCAAACGCATCGGTCTTTTTGAGGTGATCCTGACCGAGAAGTACAAACATCTTAAATATATCCGAATAAATAGAGAGCTCATAGAACTCGGCGGAAGAGAAGTACTCGTCGCGCATATTGGCAAGCAGACGGTGTATCTCGTCATATACCTGGGGGTAAGTATCGGCGGTAATATGTATAAACTTTGTAAATAAAGGCTTGATACCGGTAAAACCGGACATACTTACTATATTATCAACATCGAGCAGATAGATGAAACGGCTGCCCTTATGAGGTGCCTCCAGCTTATGTATCTCGAAGGGAGGTACAATAAGGATATCGCCCTCGTTTATCTCATAGCATTCACTCTGGCTGTATACTCTGTACCAGTTTTCTACGGGAACAATGATCTCTATGGCATTATGTCTGTGGAAATCAAAGGGTATGGGAAGGTTATTATACCATATTCTTATACCCGAATCGCTTCTGAAGCTTATTTCCTCAACATTTTCCTTAACACTCCTGTATCCGGGAAAGTCGCTGTTTTTCTTGTAAAACCCGACAACATCCTCAGGCGTGGTAGCAAGCTGATATACCAGTGATCTGTTATTATTGGCAGAATAAATACTCATTTATTGCTCACTCCTTTCACCGAATCAGTTAATTTCTAAATTACATATTATCACATTTTACCAAAAACGTAAAGATTATTTTAGATATTTTGACATATATT
>JAIKXA010000015.1 GCA_024684355.1 Lachnospiraceae bacterium | reverse complement strand
TGACAATAATACTTTACTCTGTTAAATAATAAAAGCGGCCCAGATCAATCTGTGCCGCATTATAATAAACCTTTTTATTTACAAGTTTAATGCATCACAAACCTACCTTACTTTTTCGCTGTAAGTAAATCTAAATCGAGTAGGAGTAGGTTTGCTAAATATACTCGGTTCATGTGATGCTCCGTTTCTTTATTCAATCGTATGGTTTTCGATACCGTACGATCGGTTTTAATCAACAACAATGGGTATTATAATCACTTCTTTTTTATTTGTCAACTGATTTTTTCAATTATATACTTTTTATATTATCCCCCCAAGCCGTACCCTTTTAAATATCTCGTACTGTCGTTGCAGATCCTCTTCTGTCCCCGGAAGCATTCTTTTTGCTTCAAGAATCCTCTCAATCGCAGCTGCCGGGTCCATAGTATGATATGGTAAAAACAGACCACGAAGCTCCTTGGGTTTAACAGTCTTATATACACGGGTAGATGACCAATCATAGGTATAAGAAAAATAACGGTATATGTATCCTATCCAGAATAGCTCATTTAAGGTATACTTGACGGAACCATAGTTGGAGACTCCGTATTCTTCATTTATACGTTCTATTATATCTTGGGGCTGAATATTGGTCTGTAAAATTGACGTATTATCCATTATTCTGGCCATTTCACTGTATGCAAATCTTCTTATAAATATTTCAGAACTTGTGTCAAGGGCTGAAGCAGAAAGCTCAAAAGTCTTTGCTTGCAGTTCGCACAGGAGCAGACCATCTTTATCAATTTTCTTTGCCATGTCAGAACCTCCTTAATTACTCATGCGACAAATGCGGTAAAACGGCGTAACACCTCATCCACCGCTTCGCGGTCCCCCTTCCCCTCAAGGGGAAGGCTTATAAAGCATGCAACGGCTTCCCAGTTAAGGGGAAGGTATTTTCTTATACATTTTCGTTACGCAGCGCATCGATTGTATTATCTTTCTTGATCTTGCCCGATGCATAGAGCATAGTGACGAAGACAACGAGGAATACTGATACCGATGCGATGAGTACGCTGTACCACGGGATGGAGAAGGGTACAGAGAACGCATTTCTGGTGATCAGGTACATAATGTATGTAACCGGTATCGAGAGCGGCAGACCGAATGCCAGAGCTTTCAAGCCGTAGATAAGACACTCGATGTTGAGGATCTTGGTTACACCTTTATTGGAAAGTCCCATCGATTTGAAGATGGCAAACTCCCTGCGGCGGTGCGCCACGTTGGTCGATATGGTGTTAAATACGTTGGTGATGGATACCAGCGATATGAGCAGTATGAAGCCGTATGCAAATACGCTTACTATCCTGCTGATCATACGTCTGCCCTGTACGGTTTTATCATAGTTGTACAGGCCCGAGGTATCCTTTCCGTTTTCTATAAGAAGCTTGTTTACTTCTGTCTCCGCAGACATGGAATCATCGCAGTACATGTAGTAATCAGTGGTCGAAACACAGCTTGCCATGTCCTCATCTATGGCACTGAACGGCATGATCAGGCTGGCTGCATCAGAGAATACGTAATCTTTGTTTTCGGTAAAGCCTACGATATTTACATTCGTTTGATATGTAAATTCGTCATATTTCTCGAATGTCATGTATTGAAGGAGATTGAGGACTTTCGGTGAGAGGATTTCATCGGGATCTTTATCATCTTCTACACCTTCTTCATCAAATCCGTTATATACGAATGCGGATCCTTCTGTAAAACTGCCGTTAAGAGTGTTGTATGCATCGTCTCCTGTCTCACTGTCAAAATCATCTGTAGACCAATTACCGCCGAGGGTATCATCAGTGTTGCTGCCGGTAATACTATCAATTGTGCCGGACATCTCGTCCGCATCCGCATGGATAACTACCTCGGGAAGTGTAAATGATGAGCTGGCTTCGGTGTTTGATCCGGTATTAGCTCCGTTATTTACGCCTTTATCTGATGCATTATTAGATTCTTTATCCGAGTTAGCTTTTCCCCCATTTCCATACAAATATTCCTTCAGCATCTCCTGCTGCTTTGCTTCCATGGCGTAGTACTCTTCTTCAGTATTCAATTCGGAGTAGTATGTATCTATATAATCATAGTCCAGAAGCGCGACATAGACATTACCATCATCATCGATCACACTGCCTACGTTGATCCTATCGGGCAGATTGTATACGGATGACCACCTGATGGTTAAATCTTTGGGAAGCTGCTTGTCTTCTATAAAATCATAATTCACCCTGACCCTGTTTTCATTTTCGTCGTAGGTGTCATAGCTTCCTTTGTTGTATACGACTGCGGGCTTTTCAACATTATCCGGGATCGTGATATTTTCTTCTGCCAAAAGCTTGTTGAAACTATCATCATCCACAAACATTATTTCCGCATATTTGTCGTAGTACCCTGCGCCGTACAGGTAACCGGCCTCAGCATCGTTATCTTCCGGGTAATCCACTGTTGCATCAGGATCCATGAGGTCGTAGTTATAAAAGTTTTTTGTTGCTATAGTGTTGTTTACGTATTCCGAGGAATTAAGTATTTCCTTCATATTACGGATATATTCGTCCGTTTCGCGTGCAGCCATTTCTTCATCTGACAGGTAACCGCCGGCGTCGTAAAGGACGAGAGAAACATTTCCCATATTAAACTCCATCTCGGTGGCCTTGGTGAGGTACGAGCAAAACGATGAAGCGGTTATGAAAAGAATGATGCTGACCGACAGCGAAACGACGGTAGCACGGTAACGCTTGCGGTTTCGGCTGTAATTCTTCGCAGCGAGCATGCCTTCTGCGCCGAATAACTTTGTAAAAAGCTTAGCCCCGGTGACTTTCTTTTTCATCTTGATATCGGCTGCCTGACGGACCAGATCAATGGGCGATACGCGGGACGCCCTGTATGCCGGGATGGCTGCCGAAAGAAGTGTCGAAATGAGTACGATGAGCACGCCAACTGCCAAAAGCGGGATGTTTACTACCATTCTGATCCTGGTTGCGGAGGTGCCATAGCCGAGCATGGTGTTGATGAACAGCACGAATGCGTTTTCCAGGAGCCAGAATGTGGCGCTCATGCCGATGCAGCCGAGCGCCAGTCCCAAAGGTACCGACGTGATGCTTTCGAAAAACGCTTCGTAGAACACGGTTTTTCTGATCTGTTTCTTTGTAGCACCGACGGACTTAAGGATTCCGATCTGCCTGGTTCTTTCATTTATTGAAATAGAGAAGGAGTTATAAACGAGTGAAACGCTGCCGAACAGGATAAGGCCGATGAGAACGGCGATAAAACCTCCCAAAAAAATCATCAGGCTTTTGCTGCCCATGCCTCCATAAAGTGCCACGAGCTCGGAGTTTTTGTTGATGGCGACGCCTTCATGGGAGTTGACAAAATCTAAAGCGAAGCTATTATAGTTCGCGGGATTGGCGACTCTGAAAAGTACGGAGCGGTTGGTTAAAGCTTGCCCATTGTATGTGCTGTTGATGGGGGTGCTGTCATCCATCAGGACAAGGGCTGTGTAGCCGGGACACAGGTAGTCTTCTACGTGGTACGAGAGACGGCTCATGATACCGCAGATGGTGTAAGTCTTTGTCTCTCCTGCATGCTCGGAGCCGGTGTATGCGAGCTCTTCGCCGTCTGTCAGCTTGGTGTTGTCAGGAATTGAGCGGCCTTTTAAATCTCTGATGCCGTATTTTACTTCGATGGTGTCACCGACATGGTACACGACGTTTCCGTTACTGGACAGATGCTCGGGGATTATGATCTCGTCGTCTTTTTCCGGAAAACGACCGGTTAAGATGTCGATAGCCAGGAAATCTGCGATATTTTCGGAAGCTGCTTTTACTACGATGTAGGGTTTGGTGCTGTTGGCACTGCCTATATAGGACCAGCCTACGGTAGTAAGCTCGGCGTGACCTGCAATGTTTTCATCACATATGAACTCGTCCTCGGTTTCCTCGGTAAGGTTAAAGGCGTAACCGTGGTGGTTGCCGTAGGTTTCTTTCATTATATTACGAAGATATTCCAGACCGGAAAAGCCGCCTTCGATGACCGCGGTGATGAGCGACACCGAAAGCATGATGCCGGCTATGGTCATGAGGGTCCGGACCTTGTTGTTTTTTAGGTTACGAAAAACGTAGGTTTTGAAAATGTTCATGGGGTTCCTCTGTGTCGCGCCGGATGACACCTCATCCGGCACTTCGTGCCACCTTCCCCTCAAGGGGAAGGCTATATAGTATGTGTCAGTCCCTAAGGCTTCCCCTTGAGGGGACAGATCGCATCCACGTAGTGGTGCGATGCCCGTCTGGCGAAGACAAGCTGTCAGCGTAGCTGACTGATGAGGTGTCACGCTTTAATGCGGATGCGGTCATCTTTTACGATACGGCCGTCTTCTATCGCGATGATGCGGTCGGCCTGGAGCGCTATGGATTCGTCATGGGTAATGACGATCAAGGTCTGGTTGAATCGAGTGTTGGAATATTTTAACAGGTTTACAATCTCCTGGCTGTTTTTCGAATCAAGGTTACCTGTGGGCTCATCCGCAAGGACTACTGCAGGAGCATTCATCAAGGCTCTGCCTATGGATACACGCTGCTGTTGACCGCCGGAGAGCTGGTTGGGCAGGTTTTCACGTCTATCCTGAAGTTTTAAGATATCAAGGAGCTCTTCGAGTCTTTCTTCGTTGACTTTTCTGCCGTCCATGAGTACGGGAAGGGTTATGTTTTCAACCACGTTCAACACCGGGATGAGGTTATAGAACTGGTAGACCAGCCCCACGTACCTGCGGCGGAATATGGCGAGGTTTTCTTCGTCCTGCGCGTACACGTCCTGTCCGTCCATGAAGACTTTGCCGGATGTGGGCCTGTCTACGCCGCCCAAGGTGTGGATGAGTGTGGATTTGCCGGAGCCGGAGGGGCCGATGATGGCTAGGAACTCTCCTCTTTCCACGCTGAATGATACGTCATCGAGTGCCTTGACCAGGGTGCTGCCGGAGCCGTATTCTTTTGTGAGGTGTTCTACACGAAGTATTTCCATGATGGTGATAACATGAGCAGAGCTCATGATTCCTTTCTTATTATATAGAGCTTCTATTATTATATAAGAAACTGATGATTGAGGCATGTGATACCTCATATAGGTTGCTTTTGCAATCCATTTAAATCTATCATAGGGAAGTAAAGTGACATGTCGGTGACAAAATGAAAATATTTTTTAGATTTTTGATATACTTTGGAAGAAATAGTAAAAACGCTATTGTCTTTTATATAAAAACATGATATATAATGAAATGTATTAATAGTATCATCGTATTCTTTTAAGGCTGGTCATTATTGACCCAGGTCCATCTCTTGCGGGGAAGTTCCCCGCTTTTTTGATTCTTTCTCCAATCATAAGACTTTCCAGTTGATTGGAAATGGAAAATAGGTCAAACAAAACTATCCTCATTGACACACGTAAGAGCCGCCATATAGCCAAGTAACCGTTCTTTTTCTTTTTTCCCCATTTTGTCAAATTCAGCTAATAGTTCGTAACGCTCAGTACCACGAGTGACAATAAGGTATTCCGTAGTATCATTTTTATAAGGAGCCACTTCTTCAAGTAAAAGTTCATTCGGGGTTATATCCAGTACTGAACATATAACTGTAAGTTTTTTTGCAGTCGGATTGGTCTTTTTGCGTTTCCAATCACTTATTGTACTTTGTGGGATACCTGTCTTTTCCGAAAACTCTATCTGCGACATTCCCCTTTTTTCCATAAAATCAAAAATGCGTTCACTAATAGTCATAATTATCTCCCTCATATCTATCCTAACATAGCATAACAAAACATATAAATTTTCGTTTTAAACTCAAAACCCCTGCCTGATTAGGCAGAGGTCCGAAATTAGTCAATCATAGAGCTGCTAATATTGCTCGTTAGAACTCACATACATTTTCTTATCAAATTATTATCATTAAACGCAGCTTCTATTATCCTAGATAAAAAACTTTGATAATCTTTGTCAATGGATTTTGCTTTGTTGACAATTTCACGAGAAACACGTATGGTAACGAAATCAAATCCGTGAAATTGATCCAACATTTTCTTAGTCATCTGAGGTGAATCTTCATCGTATACTATAGGTCTTTTTTCAGCAGCTTTAATCTCTATGATTTCATCATCTGTAAGATGTTCATTCACATCACTCATTTTCACTCTGACCATACTCATACCTCCTTCTCTCATCAACATTTGCTTTTCGAGCAGATATTATACGAATAGTATTGCTTTCTCTAAAAGTACAGACGACAAATAAAACACTCCCCACTTTCCCTAAAACATCATATCTTTCTTCAAAAGGATGTTCTTCGTCATATCTTATCAATTTATGCTCATCTTTAAACACCTTTATTGCAGTACTAAAATGAATACCATGCTTTCTAAAATTTATTGCTTCTTTGATTTCATCCCATTCGAATTCAATATTCTGCAAATCCAAATCAAAGTATTCGTACATTGTTTTCCTCTCCTAATTATATCACATTTTTATATTTTTTAAAGTTTTTTTTATCTCTTACAGAAGATACCTGCCCTTCTTTACCGTATATACATATCCGTATATACGTATCAATTCTATATCATAAACCTCTGCCTTGTCAAGCAGAGGTTTAAAGAAAAACAAGTATATAATCAGGAACCCGTTCTTATAAAATGTGTCGCATAGATTCTTCGAAGTCACAAGGAATCCGGCTCCTTCGACGACACCTTGTGGCAAGCATTAACCACATCAGATATACACCTCAAAATTATCAAAGTCTATCTGTGAGACGTCGAAATCAGCTTCCGCCTCACAGTCTTGTCTGATAAAAAAGCCTCCCGCTCTGGTGGACAGGATATCCACAAATTCTCCATCCTTATAAAGGATTACGTACACGTTTCTGTCCAAATTGAATAATCCGCGTTTTGTGTCCACTCGGTCCGGCGTTTGGAAACCGCAGTTCCGTTTTTGAGGAAACCGCCATTCCGGAAGTGGAAACCGTTTTAAATATCCTTTAGAATGTATCTATGCACCGATTGGTGTAAATAC
>JAIKXA010000147.1 GCA_024684355.1 Lachnospiraceae bacterium | reverse complement strand
CAGGATGATACCTGCGCGAGAGGATAGAGATATCCTCTTGTCGCAGTTTTTTTTATCAGGTAATGGAGGAGAAACAAATGAAAAAAATAAAAAGGCTTTTAGCAATGCTGTTGACGCTAATACTCTGTGTGGGTGAGTTTTGTTGCACCGGGATCAGAGTTTTTGCAACGGAGTTTGATGGCGGTACGGGAACTGTGACTGATCCGTATCTTATTTCGCGTGCCGATCAGTTAGTTAAATTCAGAGATGTTGTAAATGATAATTCAGATAATGCCTGTGCCAAACTTACAGCAGATATTAATATGGATGGTTATAGTTGGTACCACTCGATCGGAGAGGATAGATTTAATGGTGTTTTTGATGGAAATGGTTTTTGTATTGAAAGCTTTAATGTAATAGGATCCTTTGGACCTATATTTGGTGAGCTGGGGGAATCGGCTGTTATAAAGAATACTGTTTTCAAAAGTTGTAAAGCGACTACGGTTGAAGAGCCGTATATAGTGCGGGAAAACAGAGGAACGATACAGGGGTGTAGTATTATAGGGACAAATGAGGATAACCCTATATTAACAGGAATCAATAAAGGAACGATCCAAAATTGTGCTTATTCCGCGAAAATAGAATCGGCTGTTGCGAAGAATAGCGGAGAGGTTATGTATCTCGGAATGATGGCGCAGGTAAATGAGGGCTTGATAGAAAAGTGCGCTTTTTCCGGAAAGATCGTAATGGTTGGAGATGATCTTGTCTATTTAGGTAATGGTGTTGTTGGCTCAATAGCAGGCAGAAATACTGGCAAGATCAGAAATTGCTTAAATATTGGAGAGCTCAAGGGGTATTCTTCAAGAGAGAAAGAAGACGATGATACTGTTGCTACCATAGGTTCCATCGTAGGCGTGAATTATGCTGCCGAAGACATTCGGTGCTGTTATGGTATAACTCCGACTATAGATGCATGGAGTAATGATGGAAGCAAGCATGTTATTACAAAAGATCAGCTTACAAAACAGGAGACGTTCACGTCGCTTGGATGGGATTTTGATAATGTATGGAAGATGGGTGAAAAGGGACCGGGACTGAAGGAAACAGAAGTGGATCCATTCATTGAGGAGTATAACATCTGGGTTGGAGATACTAGGGTCACAGGCGGGAATATGACTTCCATCACCTGTGACAGCGGTACAGCGAGCTATGATCCCGATAAGAATATCCTGACATTTAAAGATGCAACGATAAGTAGTGGTTATGAGTATAATACTTCGTCAAAGAGGACTGCGGGAGTATATGCAAAGGGTTCTGACCTGACGATCAAAGGTGATCTGACGGTAGATGGTACAGATATAAAAGATGCGATCTGTGTTGAAGATACAGCAGCTAATGAAAAGAAGCTTATCCTTGATGGAAATATTACAGTTAAGGGTGAATATGGCATAAGCACAAAGTATACCGGATTAGAGATAAACGGTGGAAAGCTTGAGATAGATGCGGCTACGAGTGCTGTAAAAGCCGGGGCACCCGTATCTCTTGCAGAAGGAATGAAAGTATTGTCTCCGGAAGGGGCTGAATTCAGAAAGTCTGAAATTGGAGACGTATATTATCTATATGAATCAGCAGATTCCAGTGTCCAGGTTAAGAAAGCAACGATCGGAAAAAGTGCTGAAGAAGTATTCTACACTGTAACCTTCGACATGAACGGACATGGTGATGCAATAGATGCTGTTAGTGTGAATGAAGGAAAGATAGTGGCTGAACCTGCAGAGCCCAAGGCAGATGGTTATATCTTTGGAGGTTGGTATACATCCAAAGACTGTAAGGATGATGAGGCATATGACTTTACAAAGGCAGTGACCGGTGATGTCACACTCTATGCCAAGTGGACAGGTGTTGAACGTACCGTAACCTTTGATGCTAACGGAAAGACTGCAACTGAAATGCCGGAAGCACAGAAGATTGAGAATGGTAAGACTGCCGCTGCTCCGGATAAGAAGCCTGCGGCTGAAGGCTTTAAATTCGCAGGTTGGTATACTTCCAAGGAATGCAAGGATGAAGAAACGTATGACTTCACAAAGGCAGTGACCGGAGATATCACACTTTATGCAAAGTGGGTAGACGCACCTGCCGAAACTTATACAGTTACATTTGATCTGAACGGAGTGAGCGGTAATGCTCCTGAAGCACAGACTGTTGAGGCTGGAAAGACTGTATCAAAGCCTGCTGATCCTAAAGCAGAAGGCTTCGTGTTCAAGACATGGTGCACAGATAATGCAGGCGAGAAGGAGTATGACTTTACTGCTCCTGTATCTGCCAACTTCACGCTCTATGCCAAGTGGGAGGCGAACTCCGCACCCGGTCCTGTAGTTATCGGTAAGTCTTCTCTGGATCCTGTTCCGGAACTTGTACCGGGCAAAACCAAAGATCTGTATCTAGTAAAGGGACAGAAGTTCAATATAGCCCAGGGCTGGTATATTGATAAGGCTGATAAGGAAAGTAAGAGAAAAGTTAGCATAAGCAATAAAGGAATATTTAAGGCTAAGACTGAAGGTGATGCAGTCATCAAGAGCGGATTTGGTGATACCGAATGGGAAGTAAATGTACATATCAGCAAGCCTAAGATGGGTAAAACTCTTAAGCTTCAGCTGGAAACAGACAAAGAGGTTAAAACTGAACAGATCCAGTTTGAATATGATAAAAATCTGAAAGTGTTATGGTACAGCGCAAATCCTGATGTGGTTACTGTGGACAATACCGGAAAGGTAACAACAGTAGGCAAGGGAACTTCTAAAGTTACTGCATACATAAACGGCAGCGCATACAGCTGTATGGTAAAGGTTACGGAAAAAGAACCCTTGTTGAATCGTACCCTCCATGTAGCTAAGGGCTCGTCAAAGAGCATAAGCATCAAGGGCCTGAAGAACGCAGAGTGGGAAGATTCCGTAAAGGATATCGTATCGGTACAGAATAATAAGGTCAAAGGCCTTAATGCCGGCACAACAGAGCTCAGCGTCTCACAGAACGGAAAGGCATACAAAGTTAATGTGATCGTTGAAGATCTTACAATGAAAGGCAACGGGCTTAAGGTTCAGGGCAAGCAGGGCAGAAATAAATATATCATTGACGAACTTAAGGTTAATGACAAAACAAGTCTGGCTTTTGAAAGTGTAACCCAGCCGGTAGTCTTTAAGAGCAGCAAGCCGGAGGTCGCAGTTATCGATGAAAACTTAAATGTAGAGATACGAGGCAGAGGAAGGACCAAGTTCACTGCCAAGGTAAACGGCAAGACTGTAACTATAACAGTGAAGGCAAATTGATCTTTGGGGACGGAGTTAGTAGCTCATCAAACAGGGCTGTCTGCAAAAGCAGGCAGCCCTGTTTTTTTGAGTGGCTCATTGCATCTTACCCGCCCATTGTGTATTTCAGCTGATGAGATATTGAAACTGTCCGGGCAAGCAGATATATTCTCACTAAAATAAAGAGTTTTGAGGAGGTAAATATATCATGACAATGCTTTTGTGGACAGTTTTTATTGTTTC
>JAIKXA010000023.1 GCA_024684355.1 Lachnospiraceae bacterium | reverse complement strand
TTTTCTTTTATTGTTCCGCTTGATGCGGTAAATGCGGAGGCGGGAATCGGACCCTTTCGTCATCTGACGCTGCACCGTCTGCTTATCTCCGTTTATTCTTTGCTATCTTTATCAGAGGGTTCGCTATTATTGACCTTTTTGGTGAACATTACCCTGTATATACTGTACAGATGGTATCCTATGGCTACAAGCGGTATAAGTACGGATACGATCAGCCCGGGATTTATGCTTCTTATTATACCTTCAAAGTCGGCATCCGGAGCTATCCCTGTCCCGAACATGGGATTTTGGTACGTTCCGCAGAGGAGAGCAAACCAGGCAATCATATAGCCGGCGTGGCGCAGGAACTCTTTTCTTAGCAAAACTCCTATAATGCCTATAAGAAATCCGGCACCTATTGATATCTTTATAAACATCATCGTTGAATTCAATACTTAATGTTACCTCTTTCTCATTTTTATAGATAATATATCATAAAAAATCCTAAATAAAATTGATATGTAGAAAAATAGGGCCAAATTGTCATATTTTTACACTAAAAAAGTGCCATAGTGAACCTATGACACTTTTAAAATTAACTTGCCTTCGCTAATACAACGGCAGCCGCAGCGGCAGCTTTCTTTGCTTTATTCCGCTCCAGCCTTCTCTCATGCTCTTCCTTCTTGGCTTTCTTCTCCTCTGCAGAAGGCATTACAGGCTCAAATTTCTCACCTATGCACTCTGTAGATTCACGGAGGAAGCGGTTATATACATAACCTTCCTTTGCGGAACCGAAGGAAACAAACTTTCCGGTTATTATGAGCTCATCCCTAGCACGGGTAGCGGCTACGAAAAGCAGACGACGCTTTTCTTCTACCATAGCGGTAGCTCTCTTTCTATTGAAGGGGCTATGTACATACTTAGGATAGTATTTGGATATACTCGCAAAGACAACAGGCCATTCAAGACCCTTTGATGAGTGTGCGGTGGTAAGCACTACGCCGGAGTAGATCTTCTTGCGGCGGATCGCTACCCCGTCTCCGTACTCCTCAAACTGCTTGCAGTATTCCAGCTCCTTACTGAGATTTACCTTGCCCTTGAGTGATTCGACAAAGGCTTCGTAAATCTCATCATCCTCGTCCAGCTCCTCCAAAAGTTCGTGGAAGTAATCACGCTTTTTCTGCCCCTTAAGATTCTCAAAAGTAGTCTGCTGGGTCATTGAGCTGACGTATGAATTTATCTGCTCATCTGTCTTATCCATGAGCGTTCCCTTTGTAAGTACATTTGCGTAGGTTACAGCTTCCTGCGTTGCAGAAGGCTCTGTTAACCATTTAGCAAGTGCTATAGCAGCCAAAACGCGGCTGTTATCCAAAAGTCTCTCCGGATTCAACAGGATCGTAGGGATACCCTCATCAGCAAGTAATGACGACATCTCCAGGAGCTCGTTCTTTGATGCTGCTATGAACGCTATATCCTCAGGCTTTACCCCTTCGTCGATCCTCTTTTTGATCTCATCAACTATGAAATCGTACTCTTCGAAAGTTTCCCAGAAGCTTTCTACCTTTACTGCTTTTCCATTGCTGGGGCGGTCAGGTATAATCTTCTTGTCAACTTTCTCTATATTGAGATCGTTGATCGCGTTTGCGAAGTTAACGATTTCGGGAGTCGATCTGTGATTTTCAAGTAATCCTATCTCGTCTCCGGGACGTCCTATGTAATCAAAAAAGTGGATCATAAATTCCGGAGTAGTATCCCTAAAGGAATAGATTGACTGCGAATCGTCTCCGACAACCATAAGGCTGCGGAAATACTTGCTATCCATCATGTTCTTAATGAAATCCATCTGCTTCTGTGAAGTATCCTGGAACTCATCTATGATTATGTGGGCAATTTCCGTATCCTCCAGATAATAAGGATCCATACGGAGAACCTCAAAAATCAGGTTCTCCTGATCTGCATACTCTATGAGGCATTCCTCGCGGAGCTTCTTGTAATACTCATCATACAAGTCAAATAACGGCTTGAATGATCTTTCTGACAAGTTGCAGATGTCTCTATCCAGCTTCTCTTTGAGTATCAGCAGATCTTTGTCATTATAGCTGAGATTGTATGACTTGATTATCTCAAACACCTTCTTAGTTATCTCCAGGGCTCCCATAAGAGGCATCTTCATCTTGAAGTTACGATAATCGATGTCCGGTATGGTGTGCTCGTTGAGCAGTTTTGCCAAAATTGCGTATCTCTCGACATCATCTATCAGAGAAGGCTTTCTTGAAAATCCAAGATTTGCCCATTCTGAATCGATGATCTGCTGACCAAAAGCGTTGAACGTCAATATCCTGAGCTGAGAGAAGTCTACATCAATACCAAAATCATCGGTATAAAGCTTGATGCGGTCTCTCATCTCCTTTGCCCCGGATTCGGTAAACGTGATTAACAGTATCTCATGCGGCTTAACCCCGCTTGCCAGAAGGCTTGCGGTTCTTGCACACACTACAACTGTCTTTCCAGCTCCGGGTCCGGCGTTTATCTTAAGAATACCGTCACCGTACTGGATAGCGTTTTCCTGATCCTCTGAAAGGTTAAGATCACTTAATGCCTTTACAGCCATAGGTACCTCCGATCCAAGAGGTGCATGTTTGTAATGACATAAGCGGCGCTGTGCACACTTTTCGCAATCCTCTTCTGAGCACTCTGCTCCGTCCATCATCAAATGACTGAGCATCTTAATGTCCCAGGCCGTAAAATCTTTCTGCGGATTGGAATACTCATTTGAGTATGCGATGATATTTGAGCCTCCATCATCATATTCTTCGAGGATGTGGTCGCTCTTATCCTTGCTGCTTCTCAGGAAGTGATACTCTGCTACGACCGTAGCGGTTCTGCCGGACGGAATAAGGAACCTTCCGTACTGAGCAAGCGCATACAGATCGCTCCTGTATTCTGCAGCCTTTTTACTGAACGTCGGCTTTCCCTGACTTATCTTTACTACGTGTATTTCTTTACCCGTAATATAAATGAAGTTCGGGCTAACTCCGTTGATTTTTATATCCTCCGATGGGCAGAAGTCCAGCTTCGGAAGGTCTATCTCCGGATCCAGCTTAAGGCTGATGATGTATTTGTGGTAGCGTTCCAGCAGAACAGCCATCTCACAAATATGTTCGTTCCTGGTCTCTTCGGTAGGAAAATTAACCTCCTTAAAACCATCTGTTACCTCATTACGGTACCAGTCGAAGGACTGAACCTTATCCATCTCCAGCATTTTATTGATGATGCGGTAGATAGGTATGGATTTCTGGAAGTTCTGCATGTCTTTCTTTGCAGCTTCCATTACCAGGCCCTTACGTCTGTGTACACATGTGAGGTTGTTCTTATTAAGTTCGTGAAAATTTAACTCTTTCATTTTTTATTTTCTCCTTTCGTTATCCGACCATTTTGGGTCATAGCTTAAATTATGTAATAAATATATAAGAATCGGATTACCTACAAAAAATCTTATTTATCCATAGTGGATGCCGGTTATAAGCCTATGATTGAAGTGATAACTTCTCGCCAAGTTGGCACGAAGTTGTATATGAAGTGAGTTGTTTTTCAATAAGTTGTTTTTCTTACTATATTATATGCTCTATCTGATATATTATGTGTTCTCTCCCATATAATACTATATACTTAATATACTTAATATACTTAGGGAGCCCCGGAGCCCGCATAAAATAAGGGTTTTAGAGTCGAAAAAGGGACATCTGTTACTACCAAAGGGACATCTATTACTATAAAAGGGACATTTGTTACTATCGGCCTGCAAAAAGGGACATTTATTACGGTGGATAACTTGAAAAATAGCGATTTTGGCCCTAAAAGGGGCATTTATTATTTGAAAAGCCTAAAAAGGGACATTTATTACGGTGGATAACCTCATAATAGGATTAAATTTTCTGGAAAAGGGACATTTAATACGGTGAATAACTGCATGATGTAACATATGTTACTTGTAAAGGGACATTTATTACGTGAATAACTTGAAAAATGACCCCTTTTATTATAAAAGGGACATTTATTACGGTGGATAACTCGTAAAAGGGACATCTGTTACTATAAAAAGGGACATCTGTTACGGTGGATAACTCGAAAAGGGACATTTATTACTACAAAAGGGACATTTATTACGGTGAATAACTTAAAAAGGGACATTTATTACGGTGGATAACTTATCTTCTTATAGATCCTATAGAAATAACCCGGATCTTCCTGCATGAGCACAGAAAAGGGACATTTTTTACGTCAGATTTCTTGATCCAGACTGCAAAAAGGGACATTTATTACTATTTTTTTAATGCATGGAATGAAGAAAATATGATGTAAAAAGT
>JAIKXA010000077.1 GCA_024684355.1 Lachnospiraceae bacterium | reverse complement strand
TATCGGAATCACGCATTGTGATAAAGCAGGGGAGTACGGGTACATTGTTTTTCGCTGCAAACACATAAGCACCGTTCTTTAAGGGCTTGGGCTTTCTGTAGTTCCACCACATGCTCTGCTCGGGGTACACAAGTACGAAATGTCCTTTTTGCAGGAGCTTGTTGGTAGACTTCATAAACTTCTTCATGGTCTCATAATTGGATGAGAGCGGAAGAGTATTGCAGTTTCTCATTATAAAGCCGTAGAATCCGGGGAAGGAAGTGTAGTTGCCCTCACGGATTATGCGGTAGAAAGTACGCTTGGGTTTATTAGCGGCATCATATACCAGCTGGATCGCAAAGCTGTCAAATGCATTGAAATGGTTGCAGGTGATAACCGCACCGCTGTTGAGATTCCTGAAATGCTCTATGCCGCGCATCTCTTTAATGATCAGCTTCTTTTCCTTAATAAGACTTTTAACCTTCTTGCGGGCAACCCCGAAAGCTATCTTGGTAAGCAGCTTCTTTATAGGATTACGTCTGAAATAATCTATATCCTCGGGGTTGAGCACCTTTGAGGGCGGATCGTCCTCGACATCCTCGTCAAATCTCTTGGCAAGCTCATATTCCCTGATCTTTTTAACGATGGCAACCCTGTCGGCAGCTCTTTTCTTCTTGTTTAAGAAATTCTGGTAATTATCGGGGTTATCGGCCTCTTTTTCGGCTAAAGCCACCAGCTTGTCGTAGCATTCCTTATCCTTTGTGATATGATCGGGACTGTAGGAGTTAAGCTCCTCCATGATCTCGTCATAACAAGGGGATTTCTTGGCATATCTGTAATAAATATCTGCATAAGGGCAGTTATTGTAATGCCAGGGCTTCTCAAACATGATATAGTGGAAAACACCCACTTCTTTTTCCGGGCAGGGCAGTTCAAACATGGTCTCGTAATTCCATTTCTGGTCGAGGAAAAGAACATGATCCTTGCATATCAGGTTCAGGTAATCCTCATCCTGCGTAACCAGAAAATCATACTGGTTAAGCAGCCCCATGAAACGGTTGAGCACCTTGTGCGAACGCCATTCCTTGCTGTTGATCAGCAATATGCCGCAGTTAAAAAAGTTGTATCTTGAAACGCCCACGCACTGCTCGACATAGTTGCCGAACGCATCCACATTCAGCATGGCCTGTTCGTGGCAGGCAGCGAGATAGTAGTCGGAAATATCAGTATTGTAAAGCTCTGAGATATCGCCCTGTATAACAGTATCCGAATCAATATACAAAGACTTGTTCAGCTCCGGATGCATATCCGCTATAAAAAGGCGGTAATACGTGGTCTTCGAGTAATAATCCCTCAAAGGAAGATCGCGGGAAAGGGTACTTAAATAATCCGTGACATCCTCGAAATAGAACGAAAATCCCGGTTTTCCAAGACTCGTTATCAGTTCCTTTGACTTTTCGGATAAGCTTTGATGAAGAAGATGAATGTGATAATCATAATCCGTCGAAGCATTCTCTATAAGTGAATACAAAGAAACTGTAACATATTTTGTGAAGTTTTCGTCAAAAGAATAAAAAATGTCAATTACCGGTTTTACCATGGTGTTTTCCTATTGCTTAATTATAGTAATTCTTTTTTTATACGCAGGTATTCCCTGTATATGTCATCAAACTGATGATATTTGAATACCTTGTGTACTCTTTTTATATCCCACTGCTTGATATTGTCGGTGTGGGGATAGGGGAGGTAGAACAGCCTTTTTGAAAAATGCCTTACTACCGTCCATTTGTGCAAAAATTTCTGATCGTTGAAACGCTGCCTCAGCATCCTTTTCTTTGTCGTGGAGCGGATAAGAGCGCTCTGGTCGGCAAATACCAGCTTCTTTTTTCTGATCCACCATCTGGCTTTTTTAAAGAGGTCGGTCTTACGAGCCTCAGCCATATTGAAAAGCAGTACGCCGGCGTTGATATAATTGGGATACAGCAGGTATTTTCCGTAATGATCCCGGGCCGCAGCATATTCGTAACCTGTGACATCCGTATCATATAAAAGATGTATATCCCTGTTGAAAAAGATATCTGCGTCAAGGTACAAAAGCTTATCCGGTATCTCGGGTATCAGGTCGGCAAAGAGCCTGATAAGCGTGTAGGGAGAGCAGTAAGCACCTTCGTTGGGACATCCGGCAAAGTACTTTTTGTAATACTTGTCGATCCTTATCACACTCACCCTGTTTTCGGGATTGTAGCTCTTTATAACATCCTCATATACCTTGATCTGCCGGTTGGTCAGAGGCGTGTACTTCGCATCTATACTTGTCAGATCCATTGTGAAAATGAAGAAGTTAAAAGGCTCGTCAGATGCGGTACGCATCAGTATCGACAGTGTGCAGGTGAGCATACCGTCGAAGACTCCTTCATTTCCGCAAAACAAAACATTAACCATCGTTTTCCTCTTTTTTTATATACTTGATCATCTCTATATCAGAGTTTTTGGCAAGCTCGCACATTTTTTCGTACACCCTGTCCCTTAAGGCCTTTCGGTCGGACTTAGGGCTTTCCTCCGTGCCGCTATAGAAAGGGCCTTCTATATATGTGACCATCTTCGGGCGTTTCCTGAAACGTGTCTTTTTATAAGTATTTACAAAACAGAATACAGGTGCTTTGAGGCTGACCGGATACATGAACGAAGTATCGACAAACGGCCTGATGCCTGTATAATACGGCCAGATATGAGCCTCCGGATATATCACGAGCGGATTGCCCTCGGTTACACGGCTGTTGATGGCATTAAGGAAATTCTTATATGCCGCCTTATCGTCCGGGATTGGAAGACCGCCAAGCGACGGGACCATCTTTCCGAAAAACGGGACATTCAGATTATTCGGATGCACTATTATATAAGTCCTTCTCGGAAACGTAAGCCGGGTCTGCAGCAGCGCATCCCCTAAAGGCTGAGTATGATTCCCGTACAGAAAAAGACCCTGCTTTTTAAATGGTTTCAGCTTTTTCTTACCGATGATCTTCTGACGAAAGACGAGCCTGCCGTACAACACAACAATCGGATACATGATGATCCTGTACGTGATAAACGCAAGGAGCTTTTTGAAAAAAGATTTCCTTTCGTAATCGTACGAGCCGTCTATACGCGGAGGAGTGGTGGTAAAGGTGGAAAACTCGTCGTGGAGTTCGTCCGTATAATATATTATCTGTCTACCGTCCATTCGCCGTACCTGTTTTTAAGTATTATTATCCACAATACTCTTATTATAATGAAAACGGAAATTTTTTCAACCCTCATTTTTGCTGATATAGATAGTTTTATATAGGTATATTACCGGAAAAGAAAAGTTTACAACTAAGGAAAAGTAGTGTATTATAGGACATGTTCGGTTGATCGTATCGGACATTATAGTCATGGGAAAGTAAAGATGAAAGCATTAAGTATTGATAGCATAAGAAAAGAATTAATAGAAATAACGGGGCGCCGGATCGCTTTGGCAGCGGCTGTGTCAGTGCTGTTTGGCATATACGCGGTACTGAGGCTCCCTTTAAAAATAATGGGTTTTTCGACGGTTGAAAAAATCGCCTCTTTTTTTGTTGTTTTAATACCGCTCTTTGTATTCTACGTGCTCGTAAAGATCCCGAAGGTTTCCGTATTTAAGGTCATAAAATGTGTTTACTGCGTTTGTCTGCCTTTTATTTTGATGTTTACAGCCGATGCTTTATTCGATCCGAATGATGCAGAGCTGTATCCGGACAGCTTCTTTGGTTCTTTTATGGTACGCTGGATACTTGTCTGGTGGGTCGGTACAATTATGTTATATGCGCTGCTGCGTCTGCTTGAGCATGTGATAAGGGCAGGGGATAGGAAGCGTAATGCTTTTGCGGGCTTCATATATGATCTGGCTGTCATGTTCACACCGCAAAAAAGGTTAGCTGCAAAGAAAAGCGAAGGAAAGAAGAGGACGGGATTATTTATACTGTGTCTTATCATGGTGGCACTGGGCGTATTTATTTCTTCGGTAACGCTTTTCCTTTACAATATCTATTCCAATATGGAGTTTGAAGCCATATTGTTTACCATGCTGTATTCCGCGGGCACCCTGGCAGTGGAAGATATCATCATCGGTACCGAATACACGCTGCTTTTTATCATCGTAGCAGGGTATATCTGCCTGCATATCTATAAATGTTTGCGGCATGAGAGTATCACAGTGGCGGATGCAGGAAAAGAAGAAAAATACACGCTCGAGATGAACAGCAAAAAAAGCGCGCTTCTTGTGGCCCTTTCATTTATCGTGATGATCGGCGGGCTGGCACTTTTTTCGGCACAGACCGGATTTTTGCATTATGTAAGTGTCAAGAGTGGTAAATCCGACATATATGAAAAGTACTATGTCGAGCCCACGGCGGATAATATCATATTCCCGGAGGAAAAGAGAAATCTCATATTTATATATCTGGAGTCGATGGAAAGCACCTATGCCGATAAAGAATCGGGCGGATATATGCTGAAAAACTATATCCCCGAGCTTACGGAAATGGCTGAGTGCGGCGGTATCAACTTTTCCAATACGGATAAACTGGGCGGAGCTTCGGTATACGTTCCGGCCATCACATATACCATGGGCTCCACGGTGGCACAGACATCGGGAGTGGCTACCGATACGGGACTGTCCCGTGTATTCGGACACAAGGAGTTTCCGGATGTCACAACGCTTGAGGACATACTGCACGAAAACGGATACAACCAGGTATACATAGAAGGCTCCAAGGGCGAATTTTCCATGTATGACAAATACGTGGGCAAATATGAAGACAGTCTCGTCATAGACAGAACAGCGGCTTCAGAGCTCGGCTACACCGATGAGAGCGAAGACTACATCTGGAAATGGGGTATAGAAGACCGCAAGCTTTTCGAGGTCACAAAAGAGCTGATAACGGATGTGGCACAGCAGGACAAACCGTTTTTTGTAACGATGTATACCATGGATACGCACACATTTGAATGCGGCCACAGATGCCCCGAATGCGATGACGGTATAAACCATGATTATCTGGCATCGGTAGCCTGTTCGTCGCAGCTCACGGCTGAATTTTTGGACTGGGTAAAGGCGCAGCCGTTTTACGAGAACACCACCATAATACTGGTCGGCGATCACCTCGGAAACAAAAAGACCACGATACTGAGCATAGATGACGATTACACAAGGACCACCTATAACTGCTTCATCAACGCACCTAAAACCCCGGTAAACGCCAAAAACCGCGTATTTTCATCCCTCGACATGTTCCCTACCACGCTGTCAGCGATGGGAGTCACCATAAAAGGCGACAGACTCGGTCTTGGCACCGACCTGTTTTCCTCCACCCCGACCCTCAGCGAACAGCTCGGCTCCGCCGAATATACCCACCAACTGGAGGCAAGTCGGTGACAGGGTGACAGGGGACGGTTCTCTATTACGTTTTTTCGTTCCACTCAAAACTTCAACATTCAAAAACGGGCTTCACCCCGTTTTTTTTATACCCTGAAAAAAATTTTTTCACACCCTATTGACAGAAGAAAAATTATAGTGTATTGTATGTATTACAGTAAGTAATACAAAACATACAATAAACTCGAAAAAAGAAATGCTAGCATAAAACACCAACATAAAACACCAACACCAAACAATGCACAAGGAGGTTTCACATGCCTGATATTAAAGAACTTTTACCGTTTATAATCCCGCTTATCATAGTACAGTTAATACTGCTGGCGGTCACACTCCGCCACATATTCACCCATGACACATATAAAAGAGGAAACAGGATCATCTGGGTGCTTGTAGCAATAATCGGTATGGAATTTATAGGCCCGATACTGTATTTCATACTTGGCAAGGAAGATGCTTGAAAATGCAACAGAGAACCGTCCCCTGTCACAAAAAGAGGTAAATATGACTGCACATAACGTATTGGAAATAGAAAACCTGGAGAAACGCTTCGGCGACAAAAAAGTCTTAAGAGGAGTGGATCTCAAGGTACCTGAGAAAAAAGTATTCGGCTTTGTAGGAAAAAACGGAGCCGGAAAAACCACTACCATGAAGCTGGTACTCGGACTGCTTGCACCGGACAACGGAAATATCCTGGTGGAAGGTGAGAGAGTAACCTACGGAAACAACAAAACAAACCGTTACATTGGTTATCTGCCCGACGTGCCCGAGTATTACGCATTCATGACTCCCAAGGAATACCTGACATTCTGCGGAGAGATAACCGGCATGGACAAAAAAGAGATAAAAACCCGCAGCGAAGAAATGCTGAAACTTGTAGGACTCGGAGACGAAAAGCACAGGATAAAAGGCTTTTCACGCGGCATGAAGCAAAGACTCGGTATCGCACAGGCGCTGCTGGCCAAGCCCAAACTTCTCATCTGCGACGAACCCACATCGGCGCTCGACCCGATAGGACGTAAGGAAATCCTCGACATACTGGTATCCGCAAAAGACGAAACCACCATCCTTTTCTCCACACACATCCTGTCCGACGTAGAGCACATCTGCGACGAGATGGCGCTCCTCAATGACGGCAGGATCATCATGCAGGGCACCATCGACGAAGTAAAGAAAAACCGCCGCAGCAATGCACTCCTGATACAGCCTGAGCATAAAGCCGACGCGAAAAAGCTTGCGGATATCTTTAAACTTTCACAGGAAAAAGAAGGCACGCTGCAGCTGAACGATCCGTCACAAATTTCCGAAGTACTCAGATACATCGCTGACAACGACATACCGTTTGTAAAGATGGAAAAGCAGGAAGCAACCCTGGAAGACATATTCATCGACGCGATACACAGCAACTAGAGGACAAAAACATGACAGCATTTATAAAAAAAGAATGTATGGAGCTCACCCGTACGGGAAAACTCCTGATACTTTCCATAATATTCATATTCTTCGGCATACTGAACCCCGCTATGGCAAAGCTTACGCCATGGCTCTACGAAATGCTCTCGGAAACATTTGCAGACCAAGGCTTAATAGTAGGAGAAGTTACAGTCAACGCGCTCACCAGCTGGACACAGTACTTTAAAAACTTCTCGATGATAATGATAGTAATTGTACTGCTCAGCAGCGCAGCATTCACAAACGAATACCAGAAAGGCACCCTTGTACAGGTAGTGACCAAGGGCCTTTCAAGGAGAAAAATATATTTCTCAAAGCTCCTTACCGGATACGCCGTATGGACAGCGATGTTCCTCATCTACACCGGGATAACGCTCGGATACACCGTGTATTTCTGGGGAAGTGACGGAGTATCCAACCTGTTTTACGCCATATTGTTCCCGTGGGTATTCGGCATGATGATCATGAGCGTACTTACGATGTTCGGTGCCGTGGCCGGCAACAGCGGTCACGTACTTTTGGGCACCGGCGCGGTATTTTTTATCTGCATAATCTTAGGCTACGTGCCAAAGATATCAAAATATCTGCCCACGAAACTTATGGACGGACTGGAACTTTGCAACGGGACCGCAGAAGTGTCGGATTTCGCGTATGCACTGATAATTGCTTTGACCATAATGGTGATAAGCGTTATAATTGGTATGGTAGCTTTTGACAAAAGAAAACTGTAAAGGAACAGCTAATGATAGTAAGGATCGATGAATTGTCGGACATACCGATATATCTTCAATTGAGAAATCAGATAGTGATGGGCATCTCGAGCGGTGAGCTCGAAGCAGGCGAAAAGCTCCCGACAGTAAGGGACTTAGCGCTTGAAATGGGCATAAACACCATGACGGTCAGCAAAGCCTACCAGCTTTTAAAAACCGAAGGCTACATCATGACTGACCGCAAAAACGGTGCCCGCATCAGGAACGAGATAAAAAAAGAAGCATACATTTCGGATGCAAACAAAACGGAACTTAAGAGAATAGTTTCCGAAGCGCGCATATCCGGAGTGGAAAAGCAGGAGCTTCTCAGTCTGGTAGAAAAATACTGGGAAGGAGGCAGAGACTAAGCTATGGGATTAATTTTCAGTATAGTAGTGTGTGTATGTTTGCTGCCCGTACTTCTCATCATGTTCTTCATACTGTATCCGAAGAACTGGAAAAAGAGCAAGCTCATATTCGGGGTTGCCTCCAGAAAAGAATACATGGAAGGTGAAACAGGGGATACGGTATCTGCCATTTTTCAAAAAAGACGCAGCCAGGCGGTCAAGGTGCTTATCGCAAGCTTTGTCGTGGCGGGCGTTCTGATACTGATCAGAAGCGTTATCCTTCAGACCACCTGCTGGATGCTCCTCACATACGCTTCACTCATAGGCATCGCACTTCCTTTCGTGATCGGAAACAAGGAGATGAAAAGCCTGAAAAAAAGCCTCGGGCTAGGAACAGAAAAGAAAGAAACCCTCACCGATATAAAAAATGTCGGTGCCATACGAACATTAAAGCTTTCAAGTATGTTGCTGCCAAACGTATTCGGATTCCTTGTTCTGATATGCGCATTGCTCATAGACTTAAAGGTGATCCGGGCAAATACAGTCTTTGAAGGCACATTTTTAAGCACGGGTATGACAGCGATATTCCTGATCGTGGAGTTCATCATCACAGCTGCGGCATATATCATGGATGGCCTCAAAAACGAAGTAATATCGACGGATTCAGATATAAACGCCAATTACAACCGGGCAAAGAAAAAGAACCTGACTGATTTTACGGTAAAATTTCTCTGGATACATACGATATTCATGGCGGGAGTCCTGGTGTTTAACATTTTGTTCTATTCCGAGATCGTCATGATGGCAATCGTATTAGGCTATTTTGTAATGCTGATCCTGGGTATGCTGGCATTTGTAAGAAGGGACCGTAAGATAGAAAGCCGCTACATAAACGAGATGACGGTAACGGAAGACGAAGACGACTACTGGATAGGCGGTCTGCTTTATTACAACCCCAAGAATAAAAGGCTTAATATCAAGAAAAGAATGGGACCGGGCAGTACCATAAACATGGCTCATCCTGTAGGAAAGATAGTCGCTGCAGTGATCGTGCTGATGCTCATATTCTGTTTTGGTTCAATGGTATACGTCGGAATGGCGGAAGCTACGCCCATCAAGCTGAACATAGAAGAAAACACGCTCATATGCCATCATTTGAGCAATGACTACGAGATAGAGATAGATTCTATCGAAAGCATAACATACGATGAAAATATTGACTCGTTGACATTTGCAAAAGTGGCCGGATTCGGTATGCCGAATCTGCTGAAAGGATCTTTCTCGGTGAATGGTGAAAACGGCTGCAAAGTCTTTCTGAACCCTGAAAACGGCAACTACATAAAACTAGTCTCCAAGGGCGTAACTTACTATCTTGGCGCCGCCACCGCCGAAGAAACCAAGACGATATACGAAGCACTTGTAGAATAAAAAAGGTGACAGGGGGACGGTTCTCGGTGACAGGGGACGGTTCTCTGTTACGTTTTTCGTTCCCTGTCACAAGAATAGCCTTCCCCTCGAGGGGAAGGTGTCGCCGGCAGGCGACGGATGAGGTGGAGACAGGTCGGTGAAGAGAACTGACCCGGCAATTGAAAAGACGAATACATATTATATGGAGAAAAACATATGGAAAAGAAACCAATATTAGAAATTAAAAACTACTCAAAAACTTACGGTGAAGGGAAAAAAGCCGCAGACAACGTAACACTCACCGTTGAAAGCGGTGATATATACGGCTTTATCGGCCACAACGGAGCCGGCAAATCCACCACCATCCGTGCGGTAGTCGGAGTGCTTGATTTTACGGAAGGCGAGATACTCATCGACGGACATTCCGTAAAAACCGACTCTATGGAATGCAAGAAGATAACCGCCTACATCCCCGATAATCCCGATCTGTATGAGAATCTCACCGGCATCCAGTACCTGAACTTCATAGCCGATGTGTTCCGTATAAGTGAGAGAGAACGTGAAGCCTCTATCAAAAAATACGCCGACCTTTTCGAGATTACGGATTCTCTTGGCGACCTCATCAGCTCCTACTCACACGGCATGAAGCAGAAGCTCGCCATCATCTCGGCCCTCATCCATAACCCTAAGCTCATGGTCATGGACGAGCCTTTTGTAGGCCTTGATCCGAAGGCAGCTTTCACCTTAAAACAGATCATGCACGAAATGTGTGAGAACGGCACCGCCATCTTTTTCTCAACACACGTACTGGACGTTGCCGAAAAACTCTGCAACAAAGTAGCTATCATCAAAAACGGAAAGATCATCGACACCGGTACCATGGAAGAATTGACCGGCAAAAAGTCATTAGAGGAAGTCTTTTTGGAGGTACAGGATGAACAAAAATAGCATTGTGCTCTTAAGGACTCTGCTAAAGTCCACCAGCCAGTGGAATATATATAAAAACTGCAAAGACAAAAAGAAAAAAGGCCGTATCATAGGCGGCTTCATAGGCTTTAGCATTCTCTACCTGTGCCTTATCGCCTATTGTATCGGCATGAGCATCGGATACGGAAAAATGGGCCTCGTCGGGATAATGCCCGCAGTCTGCGCACTTACCATATCTTTGCTGGCATTTATATTTACCGTGTTTAAGACCAACGGATACCTGTTTAATTTCAAGGAGTACGACATGCTGATGTCCCTGCCGTTTACCCCCGGCACGGTCGCAGGATGCAAATTCATGTACATGTATGTGAAAAGCCTTCCCTGGAACGTAAGCATTTCCGTCGCCATGCTGATCGGCTACGCCATCTACACGGCTCCCGCGATATGGGTATATCCCGTATGGCTCATCCTTACGCTGTTCCTGCCCGTTATCCCCATGATCGTAGCCGCATTTATCGGCTTCCTCATAGCAAAAGTAAGCGCCGGTTTCAAGAAAAAGAATATCCTCCAGACGATCCTTACGTTTATATTCGTCCTGGCAATATTTGCCCTGCGCTTCGGAATAGAAGCTTTCGCAAAAGACGAAGAGAAGATAAACGATGCCCTGCTTTCGGCCTCAGAGACAATCAAAAATACCGAAAACATCTACCTCCCGGCGAAATGGTTTGACGGTGCAGTAAGCAGCTTTTCAGTATCGGATATCCTGCTTCTTACAGGCATCTCCATCATTTTGTTTGTTGTAATATTCATCCCCGTGGGACACTCTTACCGCAGCATCAATTCGAAGCTCAAGTCCCACGCCGCATCAAAGAAATTCAAAATGACGGCGCAGAAAAGCCGCAGCATTGAAAATGCCATCGCATACAAAGAATTGAAGCGCATGACCGGCTCACCCGCATACATGGTAAATGGTGGTCTTGGCATGATATTTGCGGTGTTAATAGGTGTAGCAGCACTGATTTTCGATATCGAAAGCATCATAGCCAAGGTCCTGCAGGATGCCCCGGTCAGCAAGGAAATGCTCTATCCCGCATTCCCGCTCATCATATATTTTATGATCGGCATGGTGGCCACCACCGCTATCACACCTTCGCTTGAAGGCAAAAACTACTGGATAGTAAAGAGCCTTCCCATACCGGAAAAGACCCTGTATCGCGGAAAAATGCTTTTCAATATGTACATCACCGTACCATTTGCAATGTTTGGAACCATATGCTTATGCATATCCGCTAAGGTCCCTGTGCTTACCTCACTCCTTGAAGTGATACTCATGGTAGCCCTGTGTGCATTTTCCACCGCCTGGGGCTGCGTATGCGGCATAAAACATATGCGCCTCGATTGGGAAAACGAGATAGAAGTCATAAAACAGAGCTCAGCGGTAGCAATCTACATGTTCCCGAATATGTTCGCCACCATGATACTTGTAGTGCTGGTCGTAATCCTCGGCATGCACATGAACCTGAACCTCATCTTGGCGGTACTGATACTCATCGTAACGTTACTCGCATGGCTGTGCTATAGGAAGGTAATGAAACTGTCTAAGTAAAAACGTAACAGAAACGAAACGTCCCCTGCCACGGCGCATGCCCCGTATCACCGGATCTGACCGAAAAACTCATCGATGGTGCACAGCAGGTGCTTGACGGCAAAGCAGAAGGCAGGGAAATGGATATGTTCGGCAACAAAGTGACCATGTACCGCTTTGAATATGCGGGATTTTTCTACGAAAAATAAAGAAAACCGCTTGACGAAAAGCACCATTTATGAGATAATGCATCCATTGAAATACATATTGAAAAGGCTGTGAAAGGAAGAGTAGACTGCAGTTAAGCATACAGAGAATCCGAGAAAGCTGAGAGCGGATGGCAGATACGCAGTTGAAGATGGTCCCGGAGCTGCAGAGCTGAGGAGCGTACCTCTAAGGTTCTGACGGGTTCACCCGTTACAGTGTGGACTGTTGTTGGACAGTTGATAAGGTCTGTGCCGCGAGGTGCAGGCAAAATAAAGTGGTATCACGCGAGTTATGCTCCCGTCTTTATAAGGACGGGAGCTGTTTTTTTGGTGTCAGGTCGGCCCCTCGGCGAAGCCGGATTCAAATGGCCGATGTACCAAAACAAGGAGGAAAAGAAATGGACAAGAATTTTTACATCACAACCCCGATTTATTACCCTTCGGGAAATCCGCACATCGGACACTGTTACACAACCGTAGCCTGCGATTCCATCGCACGTTACAAGAGAATGCAGGGCTACAACGTAATGTTCCTTACGGGTACCGATGAGCACGGCCTTAAGATCCAGCAGAAAGCAAAGGATGCCGGCATCACACCTCAGGAATACGTAGACGGCATCGTAGCCATATTCAAAAAACTTTGGAGCTACATGAACATCAAGTACGACAGATACATCCGTACAACGGATGATTACCATATCGAGAGCGTACAGAAAATATTCAAGAGACTCTACGACAAAGGTTATATCTACAAAGGAAAATACGTCGGAAAATACTGTACTCCCTGCGAAAGCTTCTGGACACCTTCACAGCTTAAGGACGGAAAATGTCCCGACTGCGGAAGAGAAGTAATAGATGCGGAAGAAGAAGCATATTTCTTCAAAATGTCACTCTTTGCAGAGCGCCTGGAAGACCTGCTTCTTAACACAGATTATCTTCAGCCCAAGACCAGAGCCATCGAGCTTGTAAACAACTTCATCAAGCCCGGCCTGGAGGACCTTTGCGTTTCACGTACATCCTTCACATGGGGCGTACCCGTAACCTTCGATCCCAAGCACGTAGTATACGTATGGATCGACGCACTTTCCAACTATATCACCGCGCTCGGTTACGAAAACGGAAAATACGATGATTACAAGACATTCTGGCCCGCAGACGTGCACATGGTAGCAAAGGACATCATGAGGTTCCATGCACTCATCTGGCCCGCAATGCTGATGGCACTCGAAGAGCCGCTGCCCAAGCATCTGGCAGTACACGGCTGGATCACCTTCAACGGCGACAAGATGAGCAAATCAAAAGGAAACGTTGTAGATCCTTTCATCCTCGGCGAGCGTTACGGCTGTGATGCCATCCGTTACCATATCTTAAGAGAAATGGCACTCGGCGCAGACTCCGATTTCTCAAATGAAATACTGATCAACCGTATCAATTCCGACCTGGCAAACGGTTTCGGAAACCTTGTATCCCGTACCGTAGCGATGGTCGACAAATATTTCGGAGGCACCCTTCCTGCAGAAAGAGAAGAGGCTCCTCTTGACAAAGAGCTGATCGACCTGGCAGTTTCCATCTGCCCCAAGGTAGACGAATTTATAGACAACACCATGATCAAGCAGGCCCTCGAGACCATCTTCACGCTGGTTGACAGAGCAAACAAATACATAGACGAGACAGAGCCCTGGGTACTCGGAAAAGACGAGAGCAAAAAAGCCCGTCTGGCTACAGTACTTTACAATCTGCTCGAATCCATCAGGATCACATCCACACTGCTTTGTCCTTATATGCCCACCACCATGCCTAAGGTTTGGGAGCAGATAGGAGCCGCAGAGGCAGACGTGACCTACGAAAATGCAAAGAAATTCGGTGTACTTCCCGCAAATGTCACAGTACACAAGGGAGAAATATTATTCCCCCGTATTGATGTAAACAAAGAAATAGAAGAGCTTAACGCCATCATCGCAGCAAACGCTCCCAAGAAGGCAGACGAACCCGAGTTCACACCTGAGCCTCAGGCAGAACAGATCGAATTCGAAAGCTTCCAGGCAGTGGACTTGAGAGTAGCGAAAGTAGTTGAATGCGAAAAAGTCAAGAAGTCCAAGAAACTCTTGAAACTTCAGCTTGATGACGGTATGGGCGGCAGACAGGTAGTATCGGGCATAGCACAGTGGTATGAGCCTGAAGACCTTAAGGGCAAAAAGGTTATCATCGTAGCCAACTTAAAGCCCGTAGTACTCTGCGGCGAAGAATCAAAAGGCATGATCTGTGCTGCAGACCTTCCCGACGGAAGCTGCGCAGTCCAGTTCGCCGACGACAAAATGCCTTGCGGTGCAAAACTCAGATAAAACAAAAGCGTAACAGGGGACGGTTCTCTGTTACGCTTTTTTGGAGCGTAACAGGGGTGGTGACAGGGGACGGTTCTCTGTTACATTTTTTTCGGAAACATCCGGTTCCGGACCATCCGGGATCGCTCGCCGTTGTCCCGCTAGTGTCCCTCTTTTTTTCGGACGGGGATGTAACAGAGAACCGTCCCCTGTCACATAAATAATACTGGAAAAAATACGAAAAATAATGTATAATTATACATATATGTTCATTACAGTAAGTATAAGCAGATATAAGTAACCCAAAAAGCCCAGAGGTATGACTCACATGAAGAATCTACGGTTAAAAATCACTATACTTATAATCCTTGCTGTGCTGGTAGTAGCGGGAGTTTTATCCTTCGTAAGCTATCGCAGAGCCAGGGAAAGCATGTCCGTCCAGTTGGAAAACAATTACAAGGACATCGCGGACAAGTATGCCCATGAGATAACCGCGTGGATCAACACAAACGCATCTATAGTAGATTCTTTGGCAGCTTATATAACCATCAGTGAGATATACGACCAAGAAAACGCCGTATTCCATAAATACCTCGAGGAAAGCTTTGAATTCTTGAATAAAGGTGAATACATATACGATATTTACTTCACCTACCCCGATAACAGCATGGCATGTGCCTCGGACTTCGTGCCCGACGGCACGGTGGATTTTTCACATGACAGAGAATGGTACGTCAACGCCGCAAAAAGCGGTGAGATATGCTATTCCACGCCCTATAAAGACTACGATTCGGGGTATTCCATCATCACCATATCAAAAGGCGTATACCGGAACGGCGAGCTGCAGGGTGTCATCGCGGCCGATATATTCGTAGATATCCTCGAAAAAATCATCAATGAAGCAGACGTAGCGCCCAACAGCTACGCATTTCTGATAGACCAGAACATGAAAATGGTGGTACATCCGTACGAGGCATATTCATACGACGATGAGCCATATGGAGTCATGGACATCCCCAACGCTCCCTACGAAGAAGTAATAAAAAGCATCAACCATGACTCATCTGAAACCGTATACCTGACCGACTACGACGGAGTAACGCGTGGCGTCATCGTATCAAAATTGCAAAACACCGGTTGGTATGTCGGCATCGCCACCAGTAAAGAAGAGCTCATGAAAGGCGTGAGCAGCCTGATCGGCGGCTTTGTCATCGCAATGATAATATCGGTGCTTATCGGCAGCATCATGGCGATATTCCTCGGCAGCATCTTGGACAAGCTCAGCAAACAGCAGCAGGAATACGAAGCGCAGGTGCTTAAACTCGAAAAGCAGGTAGCTGACGAAGCTAGCCGCGCAAAAAGCCGTTTCTTAGCCGACATGTCCCATGAAATAAGGACACCTATCAATGCGATCCTCGGCATGAACGAAATGATCATGCGTGAGACCAGCGAAAACACGGTACTCGATTACGCAAAAAACATCAAAAACTCGAGCCGAAACCTTCTGCAGCTGATCAACAGCATACTTGATTTCTCAAAGATAGAAGACGGAAAAATGGAGCTCGTTCCCGTAAGATACAGCGTATCCGTCCTCATAAGTTATCTGGTCAATTCGGTAAAAGAGAGAGCGGAAACAAACAACTTGGCATTCAATGTAGATGTGGACCCCGGCATCCCGAAAGAGCTGTTCGGCGATGATGTCCGCATCGACCAGATAATAGTCAACCTGCTGACCAACGCCGTAAAATACACGTCCAAGGGCAGCGTAACGCTCACTATCCGCGAAAAAGAAAGAGAAGACGACCGGATACTCCTGTTCGTTTCGGTAAAAGACACCGGAATGGGCATCAAAAAGAGCGATATGGAGCGCCTATTTGAGCCGTTTGAAAGAGTGGACGTAGAGCGCAACAGAAACATCGAAGGCACGGGGCTCGGCATATCCATCGTCATAAAGCTCTTAAAACTCATGGACTCCGAGCTGAAGGTTGAAAGCGAATACGGACACGGATCCGAGTTCTCGTTTGAGCTTTGGCAGAAGATCGAAAATCCCGAGCCGATAGGAGACTATACAAAGCTCACAGGAGACGCCGTAAAGCTGCATTCATACCGCGAAGCATTCAAGGCGCCAGATGCCAGGATACTGCTGGTAGACGACACCAGGATGAACATACTCGTGACCATGAACCTGCTCAAGAAAACAGGCATCAAGATAGACACCGCAACCAACGGAAAAGAAGCGGTAAGGCTTGCCACGGAAAACAAATACGACGTGATATTCCTCGACCAGCGCATGCCGGGCATGGACGGAACAGAAACTCTCAAAGTCATCCGTACATCGGTCAATTCGAAAAATGCCGAGACACCCATCATATGTCTTACGGCCGACGCCATCCACGGAGCCAAGGAACGTTATATGGCGGAAGGATTTACGGACTACCTGACCAAGCCTGTTGAAGGTGCGGAACTTGAAAGGATCCTGATAGAATATCTGCCCATAGAAAAAATACAGTCAAAGCTCGAAGAAAACATTTCGGAAGACGGATTTGACGAGACAGAAGATCCCGGAATAGCGGCACTGCGCAAGGCCGGATTCGATGTCGCATCCGCCATGATATACTGCCAGAACGACATAAATCTGTACAGGATAATGCTCACCGAGTTTAAGAACGACTATCAGACAAAGTGCGGCAACCTTAAAATGTTTAAGGACAAAAAGGAATGGAACGATTACATGATCCTGATCCACTCCTTAAAGAGTTCCTCAAAAATGATCGGCGCCATGGCACTTTCCGAAAAAGCCGCACTGCTGGAAAAAGCATCAAAGGAAAACGATGAAACCACCATTGAACTCGAGCATGACACCACCATGGAAATGTACGACAAAATCGTATCCGCCATCTCCTCAAGTACTTTGTGTAAACTTGAGGACGACGATATCATCGAGTTTTATCCGGAGTGAATCAATCACAGGGACGGTTCTCAATCGATCACAAGGACGGTTCTCTGATTGATTTTGGTCACATCAATCACGGGATTATTTTCCGGTGTCATTCTGAGCGCAGCGAAGAATCTTATAGCCTAAATCATACATGGGGAGGCGCTATGAAAAAACAAATACTGACATTGATCACAGCCACTGTACTGACCGCTATGCTGTGCTCATGCGGAAAAAGCGAAGAGGAGAAGGGAACCATGACAAACAATGAAAAAGTAACAGAAATAGATAAGGACGCATTTGCCTCCGGCATAAAGACCGGAGAAGAGGGCAGCAACACTGATGCAGGCAATACACCTGCGGCGACGGACACAGACTCGATAACAAACACAACACCCGCCGTTACGGACGCACCCGAAAACCAGTCCGAAACACCGACCGAAATGCCCACAGCGACACCGACACCTTCCCCCACACCCACACCTATCATCATAAACGATCAGATTGATGAGAAATGCCCCGCATCCATCACCACAACCCGAAAAGACGTTACTTACGGAGCATACACACACGGCACATATTATTCTGAAACATGCGGCATGGACCGCGGATACTGCATATTGCTGCCGGCAGATTACAGTACGGAAAAGCAATACCCCGTACTGTATCTCTTACATGGAATATTCGGAAATGAATACTCATTCTCACAGGATTCAAGCAATAAGATCAAAGAAATAGTAGGCAACATGGCGGCCGACGGCTACATCGAAGAGACCATCATCGTGTGCCCCGACATGTACGCAACCAGCGATCCCGCACAGAAGCCAGGATTCGACGGAGATTCCTGCCTGCCGTATGACAACTTCATCAACGACCTGGTAAACGATCTGATGCCCTCCATAGAAAAAGAATATTCAGTCCTCACCGGCAGGGAAAACACATATCTCGCAGGCTTTTCCATGGGAGGACGTGAAACACTCTATATAACTCTTCAAAAACCCGAGCTCTTCGGATACGTATGCGCCATATCAGCAGCCCCCGGAATCGTAGCCACCACGGATAAATTCATGACACATCCCGGAATGCTCGAAGAAAGCGAAGTTAAATTCGCGGAAGGTGCAGTTACTCCGGAAGTATTCATCCTGTGCTGCGGTTCAAAAGACTCGGTAGTAGGACAGTACCCAAAGTCATACCACGAAATGCTCGAAGCCAACGGCTCTGAACACATCTGGTACGAGATCCCCGGTGCCGACCACGACAACGACGCCATCAAAAGCGGCCTCTTCAACCTGTTCAAGCAGATAGCAAACAGTAAAAACAAGTTGCAATAATTACAAAAATATTACAAAAAAATTATTAGCTTGAAAACAAAAAACTTGACGAGCGTCAAATAGAGATGTATAATAAGTACAGAAATCTATTTGACGCTCGTCAAATTTTATATGCAACAGAGAACCGTCCCTTGTCACAATTTATAGGAGGTGAGAACTATGGCATCCGAGGTTATCTTAGAAAAAAAAGACCTGACATATCTTAAGTGGTCCCATATCCGGAACTCGAGCGGAACAGCAGGAACATTCCTGAAATCCGAATCGGAGATTGAGGGAGTAAAAAAATATTATAAGCTCTCAAATTTTGATGCAGAAAAAGGGACTGTCGGCCATGAATGTGTGAACGAACTGATAGTTGACCGGCTGCTGAATATCTTAGGCGTTGATCATATACATTACGACCTGATAAATGCTGACGTAGAAATAGAAGGGAAAATATACAGTACAAGCTTAAGCTGTTCAGAAGATTTTAAGGAAAAAGGTGAAAGCAAGACAGCATTGGATAATTATTTCATGGTGAATGTCGAAAATAAAGAATCGCACTACGAATTTTGTGTAAGAAACGGGTGGAAAGACCATATAGACCGCATGATCGCAGTAGATTACATAATACTTAACCGGGACAGACACGGAGCCAATATTGAAGTTCTGCGAAATGCAAGAGCACACACAGTAAGGCTGGCGCCGCTGTTTGATCACGGACTGTCACTATTGTTTTCATGCCATACTGACGAAGAGGCTAAAAGCTTTGATGTGATGGAAGACAGAAGATGCCAAAACTTTATAGGGACGCAGTCCTGTTTTGAAAACCTGGCGTATATAAAAGGGAAAGGCAAACTCTTTAATCAAACTTTGAAAAAAACAGACAAAGCATTGATCTTTAAGGATATGGACAGTGTTCTATCAGAAGCATTCATAGATAAAATCTGGGAAATGATATACACGAGGTATAAAAAATTACATGAAATACTTTGACATTTTTGACAGTGAAAACGGATATTCTGTAGGAACGCTTATTTATTTCGAACGGGAAAAAGTATTTATAACGGAATTGGTCAGCGGGCTAGATGAATGGTCAGCACCGCTGTTATTTGCATCGTACGTTAAACGCGGGATACTCACCATACCGAGGGATGTGAGTCTGGCATGGATCAGGGAAAGGATCATTCCGAGCAACAGACAGAATATCAATCAGATATTAAAAAATCATAAGTTAAAGGAATACAGCGAGATAAAATTCCTGGAGATATCTGAAGGAAAATGTTCACAGGACAGCCTCATCATAAAAAAAACAGAAGTGATTCCTGAATACGTAAAAAAAAGGATGCAGAGCAACATATCCGATGTTTTGGTATCCGATGATTCGCTGCTGGTGTTCTTTAAGGATGACACATTGAGAAAGATACCTCAGGAAAAACTTTATAAGATAGATGGAGCAGGAAAATTACAGAACAACCGGTCACTTTTAGAATCCGGAAAAGCGGGAGCCGGAGGATACTATGTGACATTCAATAATTCCATAGATATCCCTGCAGCAGAGTTATATAAAACCGGCATAAAACTGCCGCTGAAAAAATCCGACTTCATAAACTTCGTTTGTAAAAACATATTGGACACATCCGAAGTATGCAGTATGCTGGAATGCTCCAGACAAAACCTCAACTACCTGATAAACAAAGATCTGTTAAAACCTATAAAAGAAAATGTAAAAGGAAATCTGTATCAAAAAGGGGATGTGGAACATTTTTCTCATTCCCCTATAAAGTAATTCCAACATACTGTCGATAAAAATAATAGCTAAATATGAATGATAAGTAGCAAACCATCTGAAAAGGTGGGACGCAAAACTACAAGGGACTAAGGAAATACACGGATGTTTTCTAATGTCAGCCAGTTGCCGCTCATATGCATATGGTATGAAAAACATTAAGAGCATTGTGGCCTGTCCCTGCAATGTTCTTTTTATTTTATTGGAGGGGAGAAAACCATGAAAGGATATCTGACACTTGCAGAAGCTGCAGAAAAATGGAACGTAACACCAAGACTGCTCAGCCTGTATTGCAATACAGGGAGGATCGAGGGAGCAGAAAGAGCCGGCAAAATATGGCTCATACCGGAAAACGCCGAAAGACCGGCAGATAAGCGCGTAATAACCGGCAAATACATCGGTTGGAGAGAGCGCTTTAAAAAGCGTGAAGCGTGACAGGGGACGGTTCTCTGCCACAAAAATCAAATTAAAACGTAACAGGGACCTGTCCCCTGTTACATTTTTTTTGCCCAAAATGTAACTGAGAACCGTCCCTTATTACCTGAAAAATGGTTAAAATACGGTTAAAATGGTGCATTGCTTCTTGACATTTTGCGATAAAATGGTTTATAATTGGATAAGAACTAAAAAGGAGGTACCGGATTATGACCATTGACGAAATGATGAAAAAGAAAAAAGAGTACGGGTTTTCGTGTGATTATATAGCTTCAGGGTCAGGAGTACCGGTAAGTACCGTTCGGAAAATTTTTTCCGGAGTAACACCGACACCGAGACAGAGTACTTTGGAAGCATTGAGAAATTTTTTTGAAAAGTTATGTATTGAGGATCATGATAAAAAAGAACCCGGTAAGGATATGTTTAATTATTATGATAAATCAGCCATTGAAGACGAGGAAGATATAAACTATGTGTGCGAAGACGAAACACCTTACTGGCCGACAAACGGTACAGGTGCATTGAAAATCGAACCATACAATAACAAAACAATTGCTGATTATCTTGCTTTGCCGGAAGGAGTCAGAGTTGAACTGATAGATGGTGTATTCTATGACATGGCGGCACCCACTTCTTATCATCAAAGGATAGGGTATCTTATAGAACATGATCTGGATGACTATATCGACAGTAATAATGGTGAGTGTGTTCCTTTTAATGCCCCTGTCGATGTACAGCTTGACTGTGATGACAAAACTATGGTGCAGCCTGATGTTCTGGTAGTATGCGACAGAAAAAAGATTACGGGTCCAAGGATAGTAGGCGCTCCTGATTTTATAGTTGAGGTCATGTCTGAATCCAACTGGTATCATGATACACAAAGGAAATTATGGAAATATAAAAACGCCGGAGTCAGGGAATATTGGATAGTCATGCCAAGACAAATGAAGATACGGGTCTACTATTTTGAAAAATCCGATATCCCGAAAGAATACACATTTAACGATGAAGTACCCGTAGGAATATGGGGTGGCAAATGTAAAGTGGATTTCAAAAAAATATACAAAAAGATCAGTTTCATGATGGAATCATAACAGGA